>NZ_JCBAJA010000032.1:0-56427 GCF_059834885.1 Microbulbifer sp. SE14
CGCGCAGCGCCGGAGACCAGCGAGCGCAGCGAGCTAATCCCTGCCCCTCCGCCAAACACAACCCGGCTTCTTGCCGGTTTTTTCGTATGGCGAGGGGTAGATTTGGATGAGCCCCCCGTTCGAGCCGTAGGCGCGCAGCGCCGGAGACCAGCGAGCGCAGCGAGCTAATCCCTGCCCCTCCTCCATACAAAACCCGGCTTCTTGCCGGTTTTTTCGTATGGCGGAGGGGTAGATTTGGATGAGAACCCCCGTTCGAGCCCTAGGCGCGCAGCGCCGGAGACCAGCGAGCGCAGCGAGCTAATCCCTGCCCCTCCGCCATACACAACCCGGCTTCTTGCCGGTTTTTTCGTATGGCGGAGGGGTAGATTTGGATGAGAACCCCCGTTCGAGCCCTAGGCGCGCAGCGCCGGAGACCAGCGAGCGCCCGGAACCTGATGAACAGCTACGCTACGCTTGCCGGCTCCAAGTAACCGGAACAGGCCCTAGCGTATGCACGGCGGGGACGGATCAAAAATTCCGCTTGATGCTAAAAACGATATTTCCATTCGCCAGTTTGGGGTTTGCCAGAAACGGGTTGACCCCGTCGGTATCGTACCAGCGCAGATCCAGGGTGAAATCCTTCCAGTTTTTGCTGACACCCAAATCCCAATAGGTGTAGTCCAGTTCATCGAAGTCCGATTCAAACGTCTGTTCACCGGCCCGCACCGACAGCGAGATATCGCGCTGGAAATCGGCACTGACAGTGACTTCGTATGCCAGCGCCCAGACGCCGTCGAGGAAGTCTTTGCCGAAATAGTTGTCCGCATACCAGAAACTCGGGGAAATGGTGAAGTCGCAGACGGAGTAGCTCGGGGTGACATAGAACTCGGCGTAATCCAGGTCGAGCTCGGACTTGGGGTAGTTGTAGGACCAGTAGCCGATATCGTAACTGAAATTGGTTTCGCCGATGTCTCCCGCTATCCCGATATAGGGGTCCAGTTCCATGCTGTTGCCGGCGCCGCCAAAGTCCGTGTTGGAGGCCCAGACCCCGATGTAGAAGCCGCTGTCGTGGGACCAGTTCAGGTCACCGTTCACCTGCGGTCCGTTATTGGAATTGGAGATACTGCGGAACATATAGTTGGTGGCCAGAAGCATGCTGCCACCGATGGTTCCAAATGTCTCCTCTTTCTCCTCTTCCGCGCCCTGGGCCGCGCTGCCGTAAACGGCGAGTGCGAGACAAACGGCTGAAGATATTCCTGGCTTTTTCATTCGACCTTCCCTGTGTACCAACACTGTCAATGAATCGTGAATCTGCAGCCGCCGCATACCACAGTCTGGCTATCCATCGCGCAGAAAGCGGTGCCACCGGAGGCCCTATACCGCCTCCGGCTGCGCAGAGGCAATAAATGCCTGCAGGGCTTCCGCCAGTCTTGCTGAAATTCCCTTATTGAAGGGAATCCCCACTTCCATTGACGACCGCACGGCCTTATCTCCAGATAATCGATATTTACCGGTAAATTGGGAGCATCGATTAAACATAGAGCCCTTGGGAAATAAGGTGATGCAATGCAGGCCAAATATCGAACCGCCGCCGGCTACACTTCTATGATTCCAGGCAGCTGGACTTACTTGGCGCGAACATTTGGGAAATGGTGCGCAGATGGACCCGAGCACCGGGTGCGGGAGACTTCGGTGCTGGCCAGGGAAGCTGGAAAGTGGAAGATTGCGGCCCACCACGCCGACGCCCTCAACCCGCCTTAGCGGCCGCCACAACCGTGTACCGGGATGCTGGCAGGAGCTTCATCGGTGTTGCGAAAGATTACAAGGGGATCGTCATCCTGTGCTGCCAACGTGGCGGCAGATTACACGCAAACCGCTGCGGAGGTGCATCTGGACGCCCATAGCGCACTGCCGCCGATTGGCTAGGCTATAAACTGGCGACTATTAAAACTGTGGTACGACAGTGCTCCCGAGCGGAACTATGGCGGTAAGGTATTCCCCTGTCTTGATCATCCTGGCCTGCACCCTGGTGGTGGCCGCTGCGATCTGCCTGCTGCTTTATTTCGATCTGGACGACCGCATCATCGCTGTACTGCAGTGGCTGGAAGCCCAGGGCTGGCAGGCCAGCCTCCTGTTTATCCTGATTGTGGCGGCAGCCATCGTCATGCTGGCACCCGGGGTGATCTTCACCATGGGCGCGGGCTTCGTATTTGGTGTGGTCAAGGGCACGCTGCTGGTATTTGCCGGCACCGTATTGGGGGCCACCCTCGCCTTCCTGATCGCGCGCTACGTATTCGGGCCCCGCCCGTCCCGCTGGCTGATGTCCCACATCAAGCCGCCCCACCTGGGCCTGGTACTGAGGGAGGAAGGGTGGCGCATGATCATGCTGACCCGCCTGGTGCCGCTGTTTCCGTTCAAGCTCTCCAACTATTTCTTCGGCCTGACACCGGTGCGCCTGTGGGATTTCGTGCTGGGCAATGCGATCGGGATCATTCCCATCACCCTGCACAATGTTTACCTGGGCTCCATCGCCGCCGACCTGACCACCCTCGGCCAGATGGAAGAGCGCACGCCGCTGCAGTGGACTTTTTACGGTGTCGGTTTCCTGCTCGCGGTTATCGCGGTAATCGGCCTTACGCGTATGGCGCGGCGCGCACTGGCGCGAAAAATAGAAAGGGAGGACCTCTGATGCCCTGGATGAAATGGCTTCCCTGGCGCTACTTCGTGCGCCGATTCGCCACCGCGCACGGCTTCCTCGATCCCCTCGCGCTGATGGCGCGCCTGCAGCGTTTCGCCGAACCCTCGGAGGTCAGCGAACCGATCGAGCTGCTGCGTGCCGGGGCCGTATTCCACGCGCGCGCACTGATCAACAGCAAGGTGATTCAGCACAACCTGGACTGGGTCTGGCCCTACTGGGTAGAGCGCCAGTTCGACCCCCGCGACGAATCCTTTATCCCCCGCGCCTTCTCCATCAGCCACTGCAACCTCAGCCACCGCAACTGGACCGCCGTGGGCGTGCCGGACTGCGAGGAAATGCCGGTGGTCGACCCCCGCGGCCTGCTCACCCCTCACTACGACGGCTGGTCCCTTGACGCCTGGGTGGTCGGCGAAAACGGCCAACAGCTGATTCCTTCCAAGCTGAAAGAGTGCGAGCAGCGCCTGGAAATGGACGAAAATATTTCCGTCGTCACTGAATCGGCGCTGGGCGACCTCAAGCTGCACAATCGCGCCAAGGTGGAGAGAGACAGCAGCGACAGCCACTGCCTGCTGGACCTGATCGCCGAGAGCGGCGACGGCGGCTGGCTGGTGGTGGCCCTGCGCCCCTGCAACCCGGAGGGTGTCAGCTTCGTGCACCATGTGCGCCTGGACGACAATCGCCGCCACTGGCTGATCGAGGACAAGCTGGCGGTGGACTTCGACCAACCGGTGGAAAAACACCTGGCTTCCGACTACCGCCACGGCGATATCTACCTGCACCTGCAGGACCCGGGCGGCAGGGTCCACGGCGAGTGCAATGTGGGCATGGCCTCGGCCGCGGCCCTGTTCCGGATGGAGGCGGGTGTGCCGTTGCGGATCGGCGTCAGGATTCCCCTCCACAGCGACAGGTACAGCGGCAGGCACAAGAGCCACCTGCCGCTCAGTTGGCAGGACAACCTCAAGCACCACTGTGCCCTGTCGGTGCCGGACAAGAAGTTCCAGTTTCTCTACGACGCCGCTATCCGCACCCTGGTGCTGCACTCCCCGAAGGACGTCTACCCGGGGCCCTACACCTACAAGCGCTTCTGGTTCCGGGACGCCGCCTTCATGATCCAGTCGCTGCTGCAGGCGGGCCTGGTGGAGCGCGCCGAGCGGGCCCTGGACCAGTTCCCCCACCGGCAGAAGCGCGACGGTTTCTTCCACTCCCAGGACGGCGAGTGGGACTCCAACGGTGAGGCCCTGTGGATCTTCGATCTCTACTGCCAGCTGACCAACCGCCCCCTGAAGAAGGAGTGGCGCGACCCGGTGCTGCGCGGCGCCAGCTGGATCACCGGCAAGCGCCTGCCCAAGGACGGCAGCCGCTGCGGCGGCCTGCTGCCGGCGGGCTTCAGCGCCGAACACCTGGGCCCCAACGACTGCTACTACTGGGACGACTTCTGGGGCGTGGCCGGCCTGCGCGCCGCATCGAACATCTGTGAGCGCGAGGGCCTCGACAATGACGCCCGCGCCTTCAACGCCCAGGCCAACGACTTTCAGCAGACCATCGACGAGAGCCTGGCCGCGGCCCAGCAGCGCCTGGGCCGCCCGGCCATGCCCGCCTCCCCCAACCGGCGCCTGGACGCCGGCGCCATAGGTTCCGTCGCCGCCGGCTACCCGCTGCAGCTGTACCCGGCAGACGACCCGCGCCTGACCGACCTGGCGGAATACCTGATGGAGAACTGCTTCGTCAGCGGCGGCTTCTTCCAGGACATGATCCACTCCGGCATCAACGCCTACCTGACCCTGCATATCGCCCAACTGCTGCTTCGCGCCGGCGACCCCCGCTGTATCGACCTGATGCGCAATGTGGCCAGGCTCGCCTCTCCCACCGGCCAGTGGCCGGAGGCGATACACCCGCACTCCCTCGGCGGCTGCATGGGCGACGGTCAGCACGCCTGGGCCGCGGCCGAGTGGGTGGCGATGCAGCGCAACTGCTTCGTGCGCGAGGAGGGCGACTCGCTGGTGCTGGCATCGGGCCTGCCGCCCCAATGGTTGAGGGGAGAGGGGCTGGCGGACGAGTCGGCCCGGGAGCCGATCCGCTTCGGCCCGGCCCCGACCCGCTTCGGCAGGATCACCCTGGAGATAATCCCCGGCGCCGAGCCCAGGGTCGCCTGGACTGCGGACTGGTACCGCAGCGCACCGCCGATAGAGGTGCGCGCCCTCGGCTTCAAGCCGGCCACCGCAGTGCCTGAAGTGGACCATGTGGAGCTGACAGCCCAGTGAACCGCCCCATGAATATCGTGATGCTCACCAACACCTATCTGCCCCACGTGGGCGGTGTGGCGCGCTCGGTGTCCGCCTTTACCGAGGAGTACCGCAGGCGCGGGCACAGGGTGCTGGTGGTGGCACCGGAGTTTCCGGAGAAGATCAAAGATGAACAGGATGTAGTTCGCATCAACGCCATCCAGAACTTCAACGGCAGCGACTTCTCCGTGGCCCTGCCCTTCTCCGGGCACCTGAGCGAAAAGCTCGACGATTTCCGCCCCGACATAGTCCACGCCCACCACCCCTTCCTGCTCGGCATGACCGCGCTGCGGGTGGCCCGGGCGCGGGAAATGCCACTGGTATTCACCCACCACACCCTCTACGAGCGCTACACCCACTATGTACCGGCTGACTCCAAGGCGCTGAAGCGCTTCGTGATAGAGCTGGCCACCCGCTACGCCAACCTGGCCAGCCTGGTATTCGCCCCCAGCGCCAGCATCGCCGAGCTGCTACGGGAACGCGGGGTCAAGACACCGATTGCCGAAGTCCCCACCGGCGTCCAACTGGAGCAATTCAGCGGCGGCGACGGCAAAAAAGCGCGGGAAAAATACCGCATCCCGGAATCCGCCTTCGTGCTCGGCCACCTGGGCCGGCTGGCGCCGGAGAAAAACCTGGAATTCCTCGCCACCGCGGTGGCGGAATTCATGCAGGGGCATCCCGACGTGCACTTCCTGCTGATAGGTAGCGGACCCATCGGCATGCAGATAGGCAACCTCTTCGCCAGCCGCGGCCTGGGCGCGCGCTTCCATATGCCAGGCACCCTGCAGGGCGAGCCCCAACGGGATGCCTACACCGCCATGGACGGCTTCGTATTCGCCTCCACCAGCGAGACCCAGGGCATGGTGCTGACCGAAGCCATGGCCGCCGGCGTGCCGGTCATCGCCCTGGATGCCAACGGCACCCGCGAGGTGGTGCGCGACGGTATCAATGGCCGCCTGCTCCAGCGCGAGGACCGCGGCGATTTCGTCGCCGCACTGCAGTGGCTCTACGAGCTATCCCGGCCGCGCCGTCACACACTCTCCCGGGAGGCACTCCGCACCGCCGAGAACTTTTCCATGGAGAACTGCGCCGCCCGCGCGCTGGAACTCTACGCGCCCCTGCTCAAGCACAACTGGCCCCTGGACGACTCCCTCTACGCCCAGTGGCAGCGCCTCGGCAAGTTGATCGGTGCCCAGTGGGAAATCCTCGAGGGCGTGGGTGCCGCCGCCGGAGCCGCCTTCCAGAATACCCAGCAGCGGTGAGCCTGCGGAGATGTTGACACAGATAGAGACAGCCCTGCGCCGCTGGCGCCGCCGCTTCAGCCGCAGCGAGTGGATGGCGCGCCTGTTGAAGCTGCCCACCAGCGAGAGCCATCCCAGCGCCCACGGCCTGGTGCTTATCCAGGTGGACGGCCTCGCCCATCCGCAGTTGCAGAGGGCGCTGGCCAATAAGCGCATGCCCTTCCTGCGCCGGCTGATCCGCAAGGAGCACTACCACCTGGAGCATCTGTTTCCCGGCGTCCCCTCCACCACCCCGGCGGTGCAGGCGGAACTCTTCTACGGCCTGCGCGCCGTGGTGCCCGCCTTCGCGTTCATGATGCGCGACACCCAGCAGTTGGTGCGCATGTACGACCCCGAGGCGGCCACGCGGGTGGAGGAGCGCCTGAAAAAGATCGCCGCCGATCCGCTGCTGAAGGACGGCAGCTGCTACCTGAGCCTGTTTCGCGCCGGCACCCAGGACGGAGAGGCCCACTTCTGCCCGTCGTCCCAGGGCTGGGGCCCGGCCCTGCGCGAGGCCAGTCTGTGGAAAGTGCTGGCATTGCTGCTCAGCAATCTGTGGGGGCTGCTGCGCACCTTCACCCTGCTGCTGGTGGAGACGGTACTGGCGCTGGTGGACCTGGTGCGCGGGGTCATCCAGGGGCAGGATTTCTGGCGCGAACTGATGTTCGTGCCCACCCGGGTCGCGGTCACCATACTGATGCGCGAGCTGTGCACCTTCGGTGTCAAGATGGATATCGCCCGCGGCCTGCCGGTGATCTATGTCAACCTGCTCGGCTACGACGAACAGGCCCACCGGCGGGGCCCCGACTCCGCCTTCGCCCACTGGACCCTGAAGGGCATAGACGATGCCATAGGGCGTATCTGGCGCGCCGCGCACCGATCCGAGCGGCGCCACTACGATGTGTGGATCTTCTCCGACCACGGCCAGGAGCAAACCGAACCCTACGAAGTCCGCCACGGCCGCAGCCTCGGTGCCGCACTGACCGAGGCGCTGGCGGAGCTGCCCAATCTACCCAGCGACTACCGCTCCGCCGGCCGCCGCGGTGTGCAGCTGGAGCCGGCGCGCATGTTCGGCGCCGAGTGGATCGAGAAATTCATTCCCGGAGACGACCCGGAGTACCCGCACAGCCAGTCCCCCCTGGCCCTGACCGGGCTGGGCCCGGTGGCCATGCTCTACAACCTGCACCTGAACGGTACGCCGCCGGCCGACGTGGCGCGGCTGATCGTCGAGAAGGCCGGGGTGCCGCTGGTGCTATACAGATCCGGTCCGGAGGAGGACGCCCCGGTACTCGGCTGGAGCAAGGAGGGGCCGGTGCGCCTGCCGGAGGACGGCCCGCGCCTGCTCGGCGAGGACCACCCCTTCGTAGAGGAGACGGCGATAGACCTGGCACAGCTGTGCCGCCATCCGGACGCCGGCGAGTTCGTGATGTGCGCCTGGTGCGCCGGCGAGACGCCCATGAGCTTTGCAGTGGAGAACGGCAGCCACGGCGGCCCCGGCCCCAACGAGACCCACGCCTTCGCTCTGCTGCCGGCGGATTTCCCGCCGCCGGAGCACGGCCACTGGCGCGCCGAGGACCTGCGCCGCGCCGCCCAGGCCTTCCTGCAGGAGATGGAACCCATACCGCCGATGCCGCGCCCGCAGGGTTCCCGGACCCTGCGGGTGATGACCTACAACGTGCATAGCTGCCTCGGTCTGGACGGCAAGTACTCGCCGCGGCGCGTCGCCCGTATCATCGCCCGCTACCAGCCGGACGTCGTCGCGCTGCAGGAGCTGGACGTGACCCGGCGGCGCAGCGGCGGCGTGGACCAGGCGGAACAGATCGCCAGGTACCTGGCCATGGAGTACCAGTTCCACCCGGCCATCCTTATGGAGGAGGAACTCTACGGCGATGCGATACTGACGCGCCTGCCGATGCGCCTGGTAAAGAAAGACATACTGCCCGGCCCCCCGCCCCGCAGCCGCGTCCGCTTCGTGCCTACCGTGGACGAACCCCGCGGCGCCATCTGGATCGAGGTGGAACTGAACGGCGAGAAACTGCAGATACTCAACACCCACCTGGGACTGAACAAGGCCGAGCGGCTGCGCCAGGTGGACGCCCTGCTGGGCCCCGAGTGGCTGGGACACCCCGAGTGCCGCGGTCCCAAGATGCTGCTGGGGGACTTCAACGCCCTGCCCAGCTCGATGGAGTACAAGCGCCTGTGCGGCCGGCTGCACGATGTACAGCTGCACGCTCCGCGCCACAAACCCCAAGGTACCTTTCCCAGCCGCATGACACAGGTACGCATCGACTACATCTTTGTCGAGCGCCACCTGCAGGTAAAAAAGATCCTGGTGCCGCGCACCGAACTGACCCGCATCACCTCGGACCACTTGCCACTGATCGCGGACATCCAGCTACCCAGGTCCAGGCCCTGGAGAAAGACCGATGGGGACTGAAGGACGACAGGTTGACTTGATGACCCGATCCCCCGCCTATATGATTCATCCAATTGTTCACTAGCAGGAGTCGCTAATGCAGCCGCAAGTCTATACACACGCCGGAGCGCTGGACCGCCAGGAAACGGCCAAGGTTTTGCGCAACACCTACGCCCTACTGGCGATGACCGTACTCTTCAGCGCCGTTACCGCCGGTATCGCGCTGGCGTTGGGCATGGGTCGTGGCATGGGCCTGATCTGTTCCATCGCCGCCATAGTGCTCGTCTGGTTCGTACTGCCGCGCACCGCCAACTCCGCAGCGGGTATCGGCGTGGTCTTCGCCTTTACCGGCCTGCTGGGCGCCTCCCTGGGGCCGATGCTGAATTACTATATTTCCGCCGGCAGTGGCCAGATCGTCATGCAGGCGCTGGGCACCACCGCGCTGATCTTCTTCGCCCTGTCCGCCTATGTGCTGACCACCCGCAAGGATTTCAGCTTTATGGGCGGCTTCCTGTTCGTCGGCCTGATCGCAGTACTGGTCTGCGCCCTGGGTATGGTGATCGCCGGCTTCTTCGGCATCTACATGCCGCTGGCCAGCGTGGTGCTGAGCGGCGTGGTCGCCCTGCTGTTCTCCGGCTTTATCCTCTACGACACCAGCCGCATCATTCACGGCGGCGAGACCAACTACCTGATGGCCACCACCGCCCTGTACCTGGATATCCTGAACCTGTTTACCAGCCTGCTGCATATCTTCGGCTTTGCGTCCGACGATTAATCACCGGCAGCGTCTGCGTATGATCAATGCCCCGCACTGCGGGGCATTTTAATATCTGGACACCGATGAAATTCTCCCTCGCCGTCTACTCCGCCCCCCATTCGTCACAGTCCGCGGCCAGCGCATTGCGCTTTGCCCGCGCGCTGCTGCAACAGGGGCACCAGCTCTACCGGGTATTCTTCTACTGCGACGGCGTCCACAACGGCAGCGCCATTGCCGCGCCGCCGCAGGACGAGGCCGATCTGGTGGGCGAGTGGCAGTCGCTGCAGCGCGATCACCAGCTGGACCTGGTGGTCTGTATCGCCGCGGCCCAACGCCGCGGTATCCTGAGTGAGCGCGAGGCGGAGCGGCTGGAAAAGCCCGCGGCCAACCTGGCGCCGGGCTTCGAGCTGGCCGGCCTCGGCCAGTTGGCGGACGCGGTGGCCAACTCGGACCGGCTGGTAACCTTCGGGGATTAGAGAAGTGGAAAAAAGCACACTGGCACTCTGCCGCCAGCCGCCCTACGGCAGCGCCCTGGCCCGCGAGGGACTGGAGGCGGTACTCGCCGCCGCGGCCATGGAACAGTCGCCGGACCTGCTGTTCCTGCGCGACGGCGTCTTCCAGCTGTTGGGCGAACAGTCGCCCGAGACCATCCGCCAGAAAAGCCTGCAGCGGAATCTGCAGGCGCTGCCGATGTTCGGTGTCGAGCGCATCCATGTCTGCGAGCGCAGCCTGCTGGAGCGCGGCATCGACGCCAGGCAGATAGAGATACCCGGCGCCAAAGTGGAGCTGGTGCCCGACACCGGCAGCTTTATCGCCGCCTACGACACCGTCTTGAGTTTCTGAGCATGACCCTGCATATCGTCAGCAAGTCCCCCTACAGCTCCAACGCGCTGGCCGACTGTATCGGCACCTTCACCGAGGGCGACGCGCTGCTGCTGATCGAGGACGGTGTCTACGCGCTCAGCGGCCGCATGCCGGAAAATATCGCCGTCGGCCCCGTCTACTGCCTCAAGGCCGACGCCGAGGCCCGCGGCCTGCCGGTGCCGGACAAGATCGAGGCGATAGACGACGCCCGCTGGGTGGAACTCTGCACCCGCCACAATCCCATTGTCAGCTGGTTTAAGTGATGAGCAGCATTTGGGTCGAAGGCCGCGAGATCGCACTGGACAGGGAAGGATACCTGCGCAATCTGGACGACTGGAGCCCGGCGGTGGCCGAACAACTGGCCAGCGCCGAGGGCATAGAACTCACGGAGGCACACTGGGAGGTAATCCGGCTGCTGCAGGATTTCTACAGGGAGTTCGAGCTGTCGCCGGCGATGCGGCCGCTGGTCAAATATATCGGCCAGCACCTTGGGGCGGACAAGGGAAAGAGCATTTACCTGATGCAGCTGTTTCCACCGAGCCCGGCCAAGGTGGCGAGCAGGATTGCCGGCCTGCCCAAGCCCACCCACTGCCTGTAGGAGCGGCGGGGCGGCCATCCGCCCTCGGCCGCGATCGATCCCGCCGTCCGCACTGAAGGCCAGTTATTCGTAGGGCGGACAAGCGTCAAGCGCATCCGCCGCTCCGGCCGGTGGATGCGCTTGACGCTTATCCACCCTACACGTGCAGTATCACCCGCCGCCTGCCCCGGTGATGCCGATGCTCCCACAGATAAATCCCCTGCCAGGTTCCCAACATCAGCCGCCCGTCCTTCACCGGAATCGACAGACTGGTCGCCGTCA
This sequence comes from Microbulbifer sp. SE14, assembly GCF_059834885.1. Taxonomy (NCBI): domain Bacteria; kingdom Pseudomonadati; phylum Pseudomonadota; class Gammaproteobacteria; order Cellvibrionales; family Microbulbiferaceae; genus Microbulbifer; species Microbulbifer sp. SE14. The sequence goes on from NZ_JCBAJA010000032.1 coordinate 11,136, forward strand.
GCGCCGCCTTGATATGCGCCGGCATATCGTCCGGCCCCTCCAGCGTGTGCGTGTAGAGGCTGTCGTCCTCCGGCACCAGCCGGTTCAGCCAGTTCTCCAGGTCCACCCGCGCGGACGGATCCGCATTCTCCTGGATCAGCAGGCTGGCGGAGGTGTGCTGGATAAACAGGGTACAGAGCCCCTCGTCCGCGCCCTGCCCGGCCAGCCAGCTGGTCACCTGGTCGGTGAACTCGTGCAGCCCCTGGCCCCGTACTACTATTCCGATCTCACCTATCGCCATAGGGATTCCTCAACGCTTTCCTATACAATGCGCAGCCGCAAATCGATTCATCACTGCATTCTAATATGGCCATACACAGGGTTAACACCGACGACTACCGCGAACAGCTGCAGCAGAAGGCCGAGCGCCTGAAGCAGGCCTACAGCGAATACACCGATCTGGAACCGGAAGTTTTCCCATCGCCGCCGAGCCACTACCGCCTGCGCGCCGAGTTCAAGGTGTGGCAGGAAGGGGGCCGCGCCCACTACGCCATGTACCGCCAGGGCGAATACAAGAAGCCGTTTATCATCGAGGAGTTCACGGTCGGCGCTGAGCTGATCAACCGGTTGATGCCGCAGGTGCTGGAAGCGGTAAACGGCAGTGAAGTACTGAGAAAGCGCCTCTTCTCGGCGGAGTTCCTGACCACCCTGACCGGCGACGCCCTGATCACGCTGATCTACCACAAAAAGCTGGATGATGAGTGGGAGACGGAGGCGCGCGCACTGCAGGGAAAACTCGGCTTCCCGGTCCTGGGCCGCTCGCGCAAGCAGAAGATCGTACTGGAGCGGGACTATGTCACCGAGCAGCTGCAGATAAATGATAAGACCTATAGCTACAAACAGGTGGAGGGCAGCTTCACCCAGCCCAACGGCGAAATCTGCCGCGCGATGATCGGCTGGGCCAAGGATGTGTGCAGGGGCAGCGGGGGCGACCTGCTGGAACTCTACTGCGGCAATGGCAATTTCACCATTCCGCTGTGCGAGCATTTCGGCAAGGTGCTGGCGACGGAGATTTCAAAAGTCTCGGTCAACGCGGCCCAGGAAAATATCCGCGCGAACGGCGTCACCAACCTGGATATAGTGCGGCTGTCGAGCGAGGAATTCACCCAGGCCATCGACAGGGTGCGCCCCTTCCGGCGCCTGAAGGATATCGACCTGGACAGTTACGACTTTTCAACGGTGCTGGTGGACCCGCCGCGGGCCGGGCTGGACGCCGACACCTGCGCCATGGTCGCGCGCTTTCCGCGGATTCTGTATATCTCCTGCAATCCGCAGACGCAGCTGGAAAACCTGAAGGAATTGAGCAAGACGCACAGAGTTGAGCGGTTTGCGCTGTTCGATCAGTTTCCCTATACGGATCACACGGAATCCGGGCTCTTGCTGGTTCGCAAATAAATCGATCGCGGCCAACGGCCGCTCCTACAGGTGGTGAAGTAATCTTTGTAGGAGCGGCCGTTGGCCGCGATCAAAACTCCCGAATACTCAGAACGCGCGGCCGATAATCCGCCGCGCCGCATCCAACGCAAAATCCTTGTACTCCTCCTCGATCTTCGCCATCTCCATCTCAAACTGGAACTGCTTCTTCCGCGGTAGCTTCTTCCAGTCCTGCAGAATCGGGATATGGCTCGTCTTCTCGGCCACCTGGTAGAAGGCCACGAACTCCTCGCGCACGCCCTGCCCCACCTGCAGTGCATCCAGCAGTACACGGATGCGGATCGAGGCCTCGGTAAGCCCCACGCCATCATCCAGCAGTGTGCGCGCGATAATCTGGATGCTGTCGTTGACCCGCTGGCGCTGGTCCGCCGCGGCCTGTTCCAGCTCCGCCAGCTGCCGCGCCTGCTGTTTCTGCGCGGCATTCAGCTTGCGCAGGTAATAGCCGGCCACCACGGCCAGCGCAAATACGATCAGCGCGGCCACCACCAGCAGCCAGGTCGGGAAAACAGTCATCAGTAAAGTACCTCTAACAGCGCCAGCCCGAGACTGGCGGTGACAATGGAAAGCAGCGTGCTGAGCGCGACTATGTTGGCCGCAAGCCTGCTGTTGCCGCCCAGGGCGCGCGCCATGATAAAGGAAACTGTCGCGCTGGGCGCGGCGGCCAGCAACAGCAGCACGCCCATGGACTGCGCCGGCAGCCGGAACAGCCAGCCAAAGGCCAGCAGCACCGCCGGCACCAGCAGCAGCTTGAAACCCACCGCGCCCAGGGCGGTCAGGGAACTGCGGCGCAGTAGGCTGAAATCCAGGCTGGCGCCGATGCACAGCAGGGCCAGCGGCAGGGTGATGGAGGCCAGGTAGTCGCCGGTCTGCAGCAGTATCTGCGGTAGCAGCAGGCCCAACTGCTTGCAGAGAAGCGCCGCCACTATGGCGATAATCAGCGGGTTCTGGGCGATATCCTTGCCCAGCTTGCCCCAACTGAATTTAACTTCCTGGCTGTAGACAGCGAAGAGCGCCACCGCCGCCAGGTTGTACAGAATGGTCACCACCGCCATCAGCAGCGCCGCCTGCGCCAGACCGCTGCTGCCGTAGGCGTTGGCCGCCCAGGCCAGGCCGATAATGCCCAGGTTGCCGCGGAAGGCGCCCGGGATAAAGGCGCTGCGGTCGCCCCGCACCAGCGGCTGCGCCGCCAGCCAGGCCAGCGGTATGGTGACGACGGTGCCCAGCAGCCCTGCCGCCAGCAGCGGCAGTTGCTGCCCCAGTTCGGCGTCCGCGGTGAAGATATTGATAAACAGCAGCACCGGCAGGGTAATCAGGAACACCAGCCGCGAGGCATCGTCGACAAATTCCTCCCGCAGCAGGTCTATCCGCGCCAGCCAGTAGCCGACAATCAGCGTCAGGAAGATAGGCCCGGTAACCGACAGGGCGAAGGCGAAGGTCTCCATCGGCAATTATTCGCCTTCAGCCTCGGTTTCCACTTCGGGTTCCGGCAGGGACTTGAGATCCGCCGACTCCGCCTGCTCGCGCAGGTCCGCGGCTATCTGCTTGCGGGTCTTGGCCCCCAGTTTGCGCAGGCTGTCGATGCGCTTGACCGCGTTGCCGCGGCCGGTGGCCAGGCGCTTGTAGGTCTGCTGGTAGGCTTCCTCCGCCTGGCGCAGGCGCCCGCCCAGCTCATCGAGGGACTCCAGCACCATCGCGAACTGGTCGTGCAGCTTGCCCGCCTCCTCGGCGATCCTCTCGGCGTTCTTGTTCTGCTTTTCGTAGCGCCAGATATTCTCCACCGTGCGCAGGGTCGCCATCAGGCTGGTGGGGCTTACCAGCACTATCTGCTTCTCGTAGGCGAAGCGGAACAGCTCCGGGTCCGCCTGCATCGCCAGCATATAGGCGGCCTCGATGGGCACGAAGATGAAGACGAAATCCAGGGTTCGCACGCCCTCCAGCTGCTCGTAGGCCTTCTTGTTCAGGCCGGTGATATGGGCGCGCAGGGAATTCACATGCTGCTTCAGTGCCTGGGCCCGCTCCTCGTCGGTCTCGGCGGCGCTGTAGCGCTCGTAGTCCACCAGGGATACCTTGGAGTCGATAATCAGGTCCTTGTGCTCCGGCAGCCGCACAATCACGTCCGGCTGGCGGCGGCGGCCGTCGTGGTTGCCAGAATTGAGAGTAACCTGGGTTTCGTACTCGCGCCCTTTCTGCAAACCCGATTCCTCCAGCAGCCGCTCCAGCACCACCTCGCCCCAGTTGCCCTGGATCTTGCGGTCGCCCTTCAGGGCCGAGGTCAGGTTCAGGGCCTCGTCGCTGATGCGCTGGGTCTGTTCCCTCAATGCCTTGATCTGGCCCAGCAGGCTGTTGCGCTCGGCGTTCTCGCGGTCGTAGACATGCTCCACCCGCTTGCGAAAATCCCCCAATTGGCGCTCCAGCGGGTCCAGGCTCTTGCGCAGGCTGTCCTCGCTGCGGCGCACGAAGGCCTGCTGCTTCTCCTCGAAGATGCGGTTGGCCAGGTTCTCGAACTGCTCCGCCATGGCCTTGCGGGTCTGGTCGAGCAGCTGGCGCTGCTCCGCCAGCGCCGCCTCGCTCTTCTCCACCAGCACCTGGCTGCGGGTCAGGCGCTGCAGCTTGTCCGCCAGTTCCGAGCGCAGCTTTTCCACCTCGGTGGAGAGCTGGGCCTCCCGCTCGCGGCTGGAGCCCAGGCGCGCCTCCACAATCTTCAATTCCGCCCCGGCGGCCTGCAGCTCCGCCGCCGCCTCGGCCAGCTTGCGCTGCACCCCCGCCCGGGCCAGCCAGGCGGCCAGGGACAACAGGATCAGCAGGGCAACGGCGGCCAGGACGGCGTGTTCAAGGGTCAGCTGCAGGGGGAACAATTGCATGGGATTTGGGGTATTCTTCTTTGACTGGATTTGTAGTCGGGATCTATTTACGAACCAATGACGGAAGCCGCACATTCTAACAGCAAGCACCCCAGCGCGCTGGTCTTCGACTCCGGCGTGGGCGCCATCAGCATAGCGCGGGAGCTGCGTGCCCTGCTGCCGGGCCTGACCCTGCACTTCGGCATCGACAACGGCTTCTACCCCTACGGCTCCAAGAGCGAGGAGGAACTGCGCCCGCGCATCGTCGAGCAGGCCGGCAGAATGATGGCCCGCAGCGGGGCCGATATCCTGGTGGTCGGCTGCAATACCGCCAGCACCCTGGCCCTGCCCCAGTTACGGGAGGTATTGAGCCAGCCGGTGGTCGGCGTGGTGCCGGCGGTCAAACCGGCCGCCGCGGCCACCCGGACACGCACCTTCGCCCTCATCGCAACCGAGGGCACCGTCAACCGCAACTACACCCGCGACCTGATCGAGCAGTTCGCCAACGGCAACCGGGTGATCAACGTGCCGGCGCCGGAGCTGGTGCACCTGGCCGAGGCCAAGCTGCGCGGCGAGACGGTCACCGCCGAAGACCTGGAGCCAGTGCTGGCCCGCATCTTCCACACCGCCGGCGGCGACGTCGTGGATATCGCCGTGCTCGCCTGCACCCACTTCCCGTTGTTGCGGGAAGAACTTGACCGATTCGCGCCACGGCGCATTCAATGGCTGGATTCCGGCGAGGCCATAGCGCGGCGGGTGCGCTGGTGGTTGGGGGAGCTGAAGTTGGAGCTGCCCGAAGAACCTTATCAGGGGTTACTGCTGACCAGCGCTCCTGACTCAAATAGCCAAATCGGTCAGGCTTTTGCGGAATTCAGCCTGCTAGAACAGCTTGTCTGAGCCCCCATCCGCCACATACACTTAGTCGATGCGCACTACTAATGCGCATACACATTCTCGATAAAGGTGATATGCCGTGACGCAAGCCTACGATCACTCCGCACCCAAGAAGCCAACAAACCTCAGCCTTAACCAAGATTTACTCGCCGAAGCCAAACGGCTCAAAATCAATCTGTCCGCAACACTGGAAAGAGCCCTGGCCGCGGAGGTAAAAGCCCGCCAGGAGCAGGAGTGGCTGGAGAACAACCGCGAATCTCTCGAGGCATGCAACGCTTTCGTAGAAAAGCACGGGCTATTTTCTGATTCCTTCAGGGAGTTCTGATGAGCCAGTTCACGCTATTCGAAAATACCGATAAAGCTACAAGGAAGGCGTACCCCTATTTCCTAAATGTGCAGAGCGACTTGGTTTCCGTACTGAATTCCAGGATGGTGATACCTGTCGTTCTCGCGTCTCAGATGGAAAAATCGGCTCCAGAAAAGCTTTGCCCGGTTTTTAAGCTGGATGAAACCGAGTACGCTCTGCTTACTCACCAAATGACAAGCGCTCCCACCTCCATCTTGAAGAAACCTGTCATCTCTCTCGAGTTCTTTCGCGACGAAATTATTAATGCGATAGATTTTCTGATTACAGGAATTTAATAACCATTAAAATGCTCCAACCCGCATTCCCCGCCCTGGAAATCCTCGCGCAACTCCCCCCGGGAGGTCTGCTGCTGACCCCGAACAACCGCCTGCGCAATCGCTGCCAGCAGGTCTACGCCGCGCAGCAGGACGCCAGCAGCTGCTGGGCGCCGCCGCCGGTGGAGTCCCTGTCCGGCTGGCTCGACAGGCTCTGGTTCGAGCTGCAGCAGCGCGGCTGGAAGCCGGCCATGAAACAGGTGCTGAACCGCGAGCAGCGCCAGTTGCTGTGGCAGCGCGCCCTGGACGAGGCCCTGGAGCGCCAGCTGCTGAACAGTCAACAGCTGTGCCGCGACGCCGACGGCGCCCTGGCGCAGCTGCTGCAGTGGCAACTGGTAACGGATATCGACGATCTCGATGCCGCGGTGGAGCCACTGCTGGATCAGTTCGCGCTGACACTGAACAAAGACGAATTCCCGCTGTTCGCAATGATCCGCGCCTTCACCCGCCAGCTGCACACCCACAACGCGATCACCCCGGACCAGCGCGACCAGCTGCTACTGCGAGCCTTCCAGGAGCGCGCCCTGGAAGAGCTGCCGCAGATAGACACCGCCGGCTTCGCGCAGATTTCCCCGCTGGCCGACGCGATCATTCAAAGCGCCGCAAAAAAGATAGTCGCGCGACCGGCAACCAAACGCAAGGCGGTAATCCGCAGCGCCCCCTGCCGGAACCTGGAAGAGGAGCTCTACCAGGCCGCCCGCTGGGCCGCTTCGAGGCTGGAGCGGGATCCCAGCGCCAGCGTCGGCATAGTGGTCAACAACCTCGGTCAGTGCCGCGCCCAGGTGGAGGCCATCTTCGCCCGGGTGCTGGAACCGCAGTTCCTGGATCCCGAACAGCACCGCTACACACTGCCGTTCAACTTCTCCGCCGGCACGCCGCTGGCGCAGACAGCGATCGGCGGCGGCGCGCTGCAACTGCTGGAACTGCTCGCCGACGACTGGGACTACTCCCAGTTGCGCAACCTGCTATTCAGCCCCTTCTGGGGCCAGGAGGACGAGATCTGGTTGAGAACAGCCCTCTTCCGCCGCCTGCAGAAACTGGAACTGCGCCGCATCGACGGCGCCACATTGCGCTACTGGGCCGAGCGTACTGCCGAGCAGTTGAACCTGGAAGCGCCGCAGCTGCCACGCCAGCTGGAACAGGTCGGCGACCGCCAGCGCCGCTGGCAGCGGGCCCCGGCGGAGATCTGGGCCGCGCGCTTCTCCGAAGTGCTGGCCCTCCTCGGCTGGCCCGGCAGCCGCAACCCGGACAGCCAGGAATACCAGCAGTTGCTGCACTGGGAGAGCGCGCTGGAGAGCCTCGCCACCCTGTCCGAATTCGCCGGCAGCCTGCCCCTGGCCCAGGCGCTGCAGCAGCTGCGACAGATCGCCAGCCGCACCCCCTTCCAGGCCGAGACCCGCGACGGCCCGCTGCAGATTCTCGGCGTGCTGGAGGCCGGCGGCCTCACCTTCGACCACCTGCGCCTGGTCGGCTTCGGCCAGCAGCAGTGGCCCACCGCACCGAATCCCAATCCGCTGCTGCCGATCCAGTGGCAGAAACACTGGAAGATGCCCCGCGCCAGCGCCGAACGCGAACTGGAACTGGCCCGCGAACTGACCGACGACCTGCTCAATGCCAGCACCGATATCGTCGTCAGCTACGCGAGCGAGGAGGACGGCGTGCAGCAGGGCCTCAGCAGCCTGTTCGGCAACCCGGAACCCGTTGCACCGATAGAAACCGACGCCCTGCGCGATCACTGCGCGCAGCTGGCCACTGCCACCGAACTGGAAAAGATCGCCGATAAACAACTGCCACCCCTGGCCCCGGCGGACTGCGAGCGGGTGCGCGGCGGCGCCTCGGTGTTGAAGGCCCAGGCCCTGTGCCCGCTGAACGCACAGCTGCGCTACCGTCTCGGTGCCAGTGGCATTATGCCGCCGGATATCGGCCTCAGCCCTGCCGAGCGCGGCAATATCGTGCACCAGGTGCTGGCGGAATTCTGGCAACAGTGCGGCGACTTCGCGCAGCTGCAATCCATGGGTGACGAAGTTCGCCAGCAGAATATCGAAAGCGCGGTGAAAAATTCCCTGCGCAGCGTGCGCAAGAAGCACGGCCACCTGCCCGCCGGTTTCTGGGCCATGGAGCAGCAGCGCCTGCTGCGCCTGATGGACCAGTGGCTGCAACTGGAAGCCGAACGCCCCGGCTTCGCGGTGGAAAAAATCGAGTGGGAACAGCAGGTGGAAATCGGCGGACTGAATTTCAACCTGCGCCTGGACCGCCTCGACCAGCTCGCCGGCGGCGAACAGCTGGTGATCGACTACAAGACCGGCCAGACCAGCATCAACGACTGGCTCGGCGAGCGCATCCGTGAACCCCAACTGCCGCTCTATGCCCTCTTCCAGCCCAAGGCCCAGGCCATCGCCTTCGGCCAGGTGCGCTACGGTGACTGCAAATGGAGCGGCTGCGGCGAACTGGAACAGCCGGTCAAGGGCATCAGGGCGGTAGCGGATACCCAGAAGGATTCGCCCTACGCGACCTGGCAGGACCTGAGCGAACACTGGCAGCGCGGCCTGCAACTGCTGGCCGACGAATACCGCAGCGGTGTCGCCACACTCAGCTTCGACCGCCCCGCGGACAACAACAGCGAACTCTGGCCGCTAAACCGCTGGCCGGAACGAGAAACCCCGTAGGGTGCGCCGCGCGCACCAAAAACCTCGGACGCATTAACCGGTTCCAGAGGTGCGCACGGCGCACCCTACGAAATAAAACAATGTTTTCACTATGACCGAAGTGATCGAACAAATCCGCCAGCCCGTAGACGCCGAAGCCCGCGCCCACGCGCTGGACATCACCCGCAGCTTCGCCGTCTCCGCCCCCGCCGGCTCCGGCAAGACCGGCCTGCTCACCCAGCGGGTGCTGAAACTGCTGGCCGCCTGCCAGCAGCCGGAGGAAGTGCTGGCGATCACCTTCACCCGCAAGGCCGCCGGGGAGATGCGCGAGCGCTTGATCGAGGCGCTGCACAGTGCGCGCGATACCGGGCGCCCGGAAAATCCGCACGACGCCATCACCTGGGACCTGGCCAGGCAACTGCTGGCCCGCGATACGGAATTGAACTGGCAACTACTGCAGATGCCCCAGCGCCTGCGCATCCAGACCATCGACGGCCTCTGCCGCAGCCTCGCCAGCCAGCTGCCGATCGAGAGTGGCCTGGGCGCGCCGGGAGAGCCGCTGGAGCAGACGCAGGTCGCCTTCGAGATGGCAGTGGTCAACCTGCTCAAACACCTGGACGGCGAGAATCCGGACGGTGACCTGCAGGAATTGCTGCTGCACCTGGACAACGACCTGGGCCAGCTGAACAAACTGTTGCAGATACTGCTGGAAAAACGCGACCAGTGGCTGGGCCCACTGCTGAGCGTCGGCCATCAGGACGCGCAGGACTATTTCCACTTCACCATCGACGAACTGGTGGCGGAAAACCTGCAGGCACTCGCAATGCAACTGCAGGGCTACGCCGGCGAGCTGGTGGAACTGGCCGGCTACGCCGGCAGAAACCTGCAGAAGGACAATCCCTCCCACCCGCTGTGCGCCTGCGCGAACCTGGATGCACTGCCCGAAGCGGACAACAGCGCCCTGCCCCAGTGGCTGGCGCTGACCGAACTGCTGGTGACCGGCAAGGGCGAGCTCCGCAAAACCGTGGACAAGCGCGTAGGCTTCCCACCGGTCGACAAGAAGGACCCGGAAACGGCACTGGCCAACGAATACAAGGCGCGCATCAAGGACCTGCTGGCGGAGCTGGGCGGCGACGAATCCCTGCTCGCGGCGATCAACGAGGTGCGCAAACTGCCGTCCGGCCTGCAACAGGGCCAGTGGCAGCTGCTGCAGTCACTGGCGCAGGTGCTGCCGAAACTGGTGGCGGAGCTGAAACTGGTTTTCCAGCAGCTGGGCGCCACCGACTACACCGAAGTCGCCCAGGCCGCACTGGTGGCCCTGGGCAGCAGCGACGAGCCCACCGACCTGGCGCTGAAGATGGATGTGCAGACAAAGCACATCCTCGTCGACGAATTCCAGGACACCTCGCAGATGCAGCTGCAGCTGCTGGAAAAACTCACCGCCGGCTGGGAACCCGGCGACGGCCGCACCCTGTTTATCGTCGGCGACGGCATGCAGTCCTGCTACGGCTTCCGCAACGCCAACGTGGGCATCTTCCTCGACGCCCGCGCCCGCGGTATTGGCGAGGTTCCATTACAGGCCCTGGACCTGCAGGTGAACTTCCGCTCCGAAGGCGCGGTGGTGGAATGGGTCAACGACATTTTCCAGCAGGCCTTCCCGGTCGAGGACAATATCGGCCGCGGCGCCGTGCGCTATCTGCAGTCCCACGCTTTCAAGGGCGTCAAATGGCCGGGTCCGGCGGTGAATTTCTACGGCTGCGTCGACGACGAGGAGCGCAGCCGCGAGGCCCGGCAGGCGGTGGAACTGGTCAGGGACCTGCAGGCCAAGGACCCGAAGGGCCGCATCGCGATACTGGTGCGCAAGAAAAAACACCTGGGCCGCATACTGCCGGCACTCGCCGCCGCCGGCATTGCCTTCCAGGCCCCGGACCTGGCGCCGCTGGCCAGCAAGATGGTGGTGCTGGACCTGCTCAGCCTGACCCGCGCCCTGCTCGACCCCAGCGACCGCATCAGCTGGCTGGCGCTGCTGCGCGCGCCCTGGTGCGGGTTACAGCTGCCGGATCTCTATACGCTGGCCAACTGGGGCAACGGCGACACACCGGCGACGGACACCGGCGCGCGCCCCCTGCTGCTGGCGCTGCGGGAAATCGACGATATACAGCTGCTCAGCGAAGACGGCCACGCGCGACTGAAGCGCGCCGCCGGCCCGCTTCTCAATGCCTGGCAGCAGCGCGGACGCAAACCGCTGCGCGCCTGGATCGAGGGCCTGTGGCTGGCCCTCGGCGGCCCGGCCACAGTCGCGGACAAAAACGATCTCGACAATGTGCAGGATTTCTTCCAGTTGCTGGAGCACTTCGACAGCGGCGGCGCCATCGCCGACTGGCAGCAGTTCTACAACGCGCTGGAGAAACTCTTCGCCCGCCCCGGCCAGGATGCCGGCGTGCAGGTGATGACGATTCACAAGTCCAAGGGCCTGGAATTCGAGCATGTGCTGATTCCCGGCCTGGACCAGGGCGGCAAGCCCGGCGGCGACCAACTGCTGCGCTGGGCCGAGTGGCTGAACCGCGACGGCGAGCCCCGCTTCCTGCTGGCCCCGAAGAGCGCCCGCGGCGACAGCGACCCGCTGTTCGACTATTTGAAACACGACAACAGCGAGCGCGAGCGTTTGGAGGGCACCCGCCTGCTCTACGTCGGCTGCACCCGCGCCATCCGCTCCCTGCACCTGCTCGCCTGCATCAAGCGCGACGAAAAGAAAGGCGAGCTGAAGGCACCGGGCGCCGCCGCCCTGCTCGCCGGCATCTGGCCGTCGATCCGGCAAAGCGAGGCCAGCGACTGGTGCCACTGGCTGGAAGCTCCGGATGGCGAGCAAGAAGCCGAACAAGTTACCGGCGACCGCGACTATCTGCTGCGCCTGCCGCGGGAATGGCAGCCGCCGGCCATGCCGAAGCAGGAGTGGCTGGCCCAATACCGCATGCCCGACTACCAGGCGCGGGAGGGCGAAGAGCCGAATATTCCCGAGTTGGGCCAGGTAGCCCTGCGCTGGCTGCGCCACGCCGGCACCGTCGCCCACGAGACGCTCGCCACCATTGCGGAATCGGATCTGCACGAGTGGAACTTCGAGCGGCTCCAGCAACAACGCCCCCTGTGGCAGCTGCGCCTGGGCCAGTTGGGCCTCTACGGCAGCGGCCTGGAAAAGGCCCGGGAAAAGGTCGAGCAGGCCGTCACCAACGCCCTCAACTGCGAAACCGGCCGCTGGCTGCTGGACGGCAGCCACAGGGAATCCGCCTGCGAACTGGAACTCCACAGCGGCGGCCGCCAGCTGCGCCGATCCATCGTCGACCGCACATTTATCGACGAGGACGGCGTGCGCTGGATCGTCGACTACAAGACCGCCGAGCCCGGCAATGGAGAAACCGAGCAAGACTTTATCGCCACCCAACTGGAGCGCTACCGCGGCCAGTTGGAGAACTACCGCAAACTCTTCTACGCCAGGGGCGAACGCAATATCTGCTGCGCCCTCTACTTCCCGCTGCTGAAGAAGCTCGCAGAGCTCTAACCATTCGCCTGCACGCAGGCTCCTACAAAGCACCCCGTAGGAGCCTGCCTGCAGGCGCCCCCCCCGGGAACGCCGAGCTCCAGCTCGGCAAGGCGGGCCAAAGGCCCGCCTGGATCCCGGATCAAGCCCGGAATGACGAGATGCCGATTGATCCCCCACCCCTACCGTCGTCATACCGGCGCAGGCCGGTATCCAGGCCGAAGCCACCGAACCCTCCCCACACATCCACAGTTTCCCGCCACCTCACCCACTTACAGCAACCAAATCCCCCCAAACTGCCAAACTGTAGGAACTCATTTGCAGACAACCCAAGGCACGGAAAGCCCCATTTGGTTACAAATGAAACCCTCGCCCTCCCCCAAACCAGTGAGTAGGATAGACATCCGCTTTGGCGGCCAAACCATTTGACTCGCAACCGGGCGGCCCAAAGCGATGTAAGGATTAGAGAACCAGTGAACGACATGACCATACAGCAGTTCGACGACCTGAACGTCGTCTCCCAGGAAATCCTGATCAGCCCCGAGGAGCTCAAGGCCGAGCTGCCGGTGAGCGATGCCGCCGAGGCCACCGTGGCCGCCGGCCGCGCCGCCGTGCGCGATATCCTCGACCGCAAGGACCACCGCCTGATGGTGGTGATAGGCCCCTGCTCCGTCCACGACGTGGACGCCGCCATCGACTACGCCAAGCGCCTGAAGAAGGTCGCGGACCGGGTGTCCGACACACTGCTGATCGTCATGCGCGTCTATTTCGAGAAGCCGCGCACCACCGTCGGCTGGAAGGGCCTGATCAACGACCCCTTCCTGAACGACTCCTTCAAGATCCAGGACGGCCTGCATATCGGCCGCAAGCTGCTGCTGGACGTGGCCGAACTGGGCCTGCCCACCGCCACCGAGGCGCTGGACCCCATCTCGCCCCAGTACCTGCAGGACCTGATCTCCTGGTCCGCCATAGGCGCGCGCACCACCGAATCCCAGACCCACCGCGAAATGGCCAGCGGCCTCTCCGGCGCAGTGGGTTTCAAGAACGGCACCGACGGCAGCCTGGAGGTGGCCATCAACGCCCTCCAGTCCACCGCCAACCCGCACCGCTTCCTGGGCATCAACAAGCAGGGCCAGGTGGCCATCATCCACACCGCCGGCAACAAATACGGCCACGTGGTACTGCGCGGCGGCAACGACAAGCCCAACTACGACTCCGTCAGCGTCGCCGTGTGCGAACAGGAACTGCACAAGGCCGGCCTGATCCCCAACATCATGGTCGACTGCAGCCACGCCAACTCCAACAAGAACCACGAACTGCAACCGCTGGTGGTGGACAACGTTACCCACCAGATACTGGACGGCAACAAGTCCATTATCGGTATCATGGTGGAGAGCAACCTCAAGGCCGGCAACCAGAAGATCCTGGACGACCACAGCCAGATGGAGTACGGGGTGTCGGTGACGGACAAGTGTATCGACTGGGAGACGACCGAATCGCTGTTGTTGAAGATGGCGGAGCAGTTGCGGGAGCCGTTGAAGGTGCGTAATTCTTGATCAGCTTGACTTGGTAACTATCTAACAAGGGTCGGCATTGCCGGCCCTTGTACTTTATACCGTACCTGCAGATTAGATGATGCTTTTAAATGTAGAATCCGGCAATAATAGATATTTCATTGGGCACCGCATCTAATCACAAAGAAAGTCAGACCAGTTATCACAGCAACACCTAATCATTAGCACATCAATGAAAAGATATTGACAATTTAGTCAACAACAATAAGATTGAAGGTATAATTTTTGCCAATACCCCTCCAAAATAGATCATATAATAATCAGAACAATCGAAAATTATGGAAGATAACTTCATAGCGCAATTTAGCGCAATGAAACCTAGAGAGAACTCCGGAGCTCCAGCTTCTAACAGGTTTGACTACCAGAAAAGCTGGTCTTTTTGTGAGTTACTTGAACTCCACCTGTATAAAAGTGATTACTTGATGGTATTCGAGCATCACGAAGACGTAGTTGTTTTTAATTCTGAGAGCACGCCTACTTCTGCCATCTTTTATCAAATAAAAACAAAGTCCAGCGGAAATTGGACTATTGACTCTCTAACAAAGCCTATCAAGAATGGAGATTCGATTCTAAAGAAGCTCTACTCTAATCACTTGCTATTTCCTGACAAGGCTGTGAAATTATCGTTTATCTCGAACCAAGGGCTATCTACAAAGTTAAGTGACGCCAAATCAAAATCAGTTTTTCACCAAGTTGATTTTATTCAACTTGCGCATAAAGACAAAGAATAGATTCAAAAGGCCGTTGAAAGCAGCGACCAAAATTTTTGCGATCTATATGGATTATCAAAATTAACAACTCGGAAAACCTATCTTGGTCTACATGATCACTCAACAACGGTAAAAGGAAAACTTGTTGAGTTTTTTGAAAAGAAATATCCAGAAACTACCATCAATGTCTCGCTTATTTACAGATCTATCTCCGATGAAATAAAGCGCAAATCGAATTATGAGCTTCCATGCTCAACAGAACATGAAGTAAGAAAAAATAAATCTATTGGACATTCAGATTTTGAGGAGATTCTTGGGATTGTTTCAGCAGGTAGAACACCCAGTGAACTTTGGAGTGATGCATGCTATATGCTCACAACGGAAGGATACAACCCCCTCAAGATTAGAGAGATAAGATTACAGTGGCAGAAATATATAGTTGACTGCATGTCTGCGACAGCTGATTTCTTATCGACATTAAGAGAAAGTATACGAACCAAGCTTTCATCTATTGAACCAAATGATCCTAACTTGACACTAAAAAAGATTATTTCACAAATTACGGATCTGATAAGAAAGGCTCCAAAATATAACATTTATGACGAGTCATATATTGAAGCCGCAATCATTTACGAGATAATAACCGATGATTCAGTATCGAAAATTGATTCGAAACTTAAGGAAGAAGCAAAATGAAAAACTTGCGGTTAGAAAATATGCTTCTCGTCTCTCACAAGGAAAAGAAAGCAAGAAAAATCGAGTTTCATCCGAAAACAACGATAATTCAAGGAGAAAATGATACGGGGAAATCATCAGTAATAAAGAGCATTCCATTTGCATTTGGTGCCAACCCACATAAAAGACACCAGAATTGGAAAAATGCTGATATTTTAACCCTTATTCGCTTCTCAATTGACAATGTCAAATATTCAATATTCCGGCACAGAGATTCATTTTCTCTTTTTAATTCCCAAAACATTAAAATAGGGACATATTCCAGCATCACCTTAGAATTGGCACCCGAATTAGCAAAACTCTTTGATTTTAATTTAAAGCTTACTGATAGAGATGGTGTACCTGTCACACCCCCTCCTGCCTACTTAATGCTTCCCTTTTATTTAGATCAGGACAAAAGCTGGTCAGAAACCTGGAGCTCCTTTACAAACCTATCACAGTTTGCATATTGGAAAAACAGGGTAATTGGCTATCATTTTGGGTTAAGGCCCGATAGGTGGTATGAGTTAGATGCGCTCAGAAAACAATTAGAAACCGAGAAGGAAGACCCTGCCAGACAAATCTCTTCAATCAATGCGATTAGAGATAAATCCTATAGGGACTTAACGCAAGTCGACTTCGATGTCGACATAGATCAATTCAAAGGTGAAATCGAAACACTGCTTTTAAAATGTGAAAACTTGAAGAATCAAGAAGAGAAGTTTAAGCAAAAAATAATAAACCTAAGAACTGAAAAAATCAAGATTGACGCCCAGATAGCAATAGTTATACGAACGCATGACGAACTGAGCGAAGACTATAAGTTCGCATGTGATGCTAGCAGATCATTTATTGATTGCCCGACTTGCGGCGCAGAATATAACAACTCCTTTTCTGAACGTTTTGAAATCGCCAAAGATACTGAAACATGTGCAGACCTATTGGCCTCACTTCGGGAAGATTCGCTTAAAATTGCCAAAGAAATAACGATGGCAGAAAATGAATTAACTGAAGTCAGAGACACTCAAGAATCTATCGATAATTCTCTATCCATAAAACAAGGACAGGTAAAACTTTCAGACTTAATTAGACTTGAAAGCAAAAAAACACTTATCAGCCATTTAGATGCAGAAATCCAAACTCTCGAAAGTTCTATTGCACAAATAAATTCCAAAATCTCCAAAAATCAGATAGAGATGGAAAAACTAGATGATTCAGAAAGAAGAAAACGCATCATATCAGAGTATGGAGAAACTTTAAGAAGAAACACTTCAATTCTCGGAGTGCACTCATTAAGTGACAATGTATTTAAAAGAGTTGACTCTTCAATTAATGAAAGCGGCAGCGATCTCCCTAGGGCAATTCTAGCGTATTTTTTTACAACATTAGATGCCATTAGGAAAAATGGGAATGCCACGGCATTCCCAATAATCATTGACGCCCCAAACCAGCAAGAGCAAGACTCCAAAAACCTACAAAGAATGCTTAACTTCATCAAGAATAATCGCCCGAAAAATCAACAGCTAATATTAGGACTGGTTGATGATGCAGGAGTAGATTTCGAAGGGAAATCATTAACTTTTGATAAAAAATACTCTGTTCTTGATGAAAACCACTATAATGAAGTAGCTCAAGAAATAAGATATTTTGAGTCTAAAAACTTAGAAGTTAGTGAAGAATTCATTATATGAAATGATAAACTTTGATTAGCACAACACCTATCATAGGGACCCATAAGTAGATATCTGATATTACCCAGCGGAACGGCGAGCCAGCCCAGTATACCAGCAATGGCCATCGAGACAGCCTGCCCGTTATCAGATTTACCGGCTACAGCGGCGTATCACGAAGGTGACTTGGCAAAAGCGTTACAACAACGCCCATACACTGAAGCGACTCACCATATTGGAGGAAGCTGCGTGGCGTCGTATCGGGCAAGACGGAATTGATAACGAGCTAACTAAATCACCGGGTTCACCCAGAGCCTTTGAGGGGCTTGAGCCGTATGCGAGGAAACCCGCACGGCGCTGGAAGTCGGTGACGGCTCCTGGCTACAAGGCAAGCCACCCAAACGAAGAAAGCTGCCATGATTAATGAAAAAAGGAATCATCATTTTGTATCTCAGGCCGAACAGCGGCTTAATGCTATTAACCCCACTGTTTCTAAAAAGAACCAGAGAATATATTCGTTTTCGATAACAGAGCGGGAAAGCTACAAGATTGACCTAGAGTCACCTAATGGAACAAAAATAAAAGAAACATTGAGTTTCGATGATTTGTTTACTATTGATATTCTGAATGAACGTCTAAGAATTAATTTAGAAGACTTTTTTGGTAGATACGAGCAAAATGTAAGCGCGCTAACCCAATCCCTGCTACTAAAACTAAAATCGAATAGCTCAGATCTAAAAAGTGAAATTTTAAATATCTTCGCAATGAAGCTTATTAACACTTTTAGAAACCCTTTTTGCATTGAAAAAACGCTCAATACAATTGGAAATCTAGCAATCTATTGTCCGACCGATGGACACTTGAGAGAGATTTACAGAAAAATAGATAGTGGGAATCAGTCTTTAATACAAGAAATCGCAAATAGATTTTCGGTAACCGAAGAGAAGTATAAAAAATGGATGAAATCCATCTTTATGTTACTAGTACCGAAAGGCACACAAAGCTTTAGCCTCGTCGACATTCTTGTAAAAGAGTTCTTTGAAAATACCAGCCAATTTATTAACGTGTATGTACACTCCTATACCGGAGTTAATAAAGACAAATGTGCACTACTGTCTGACAGAGGTTTTACGCTTTTAACAGATCAAGAAGAACACCTTGCCTACGAGTTCAACTTAACTTGCAATGCATTTATAAGTTACATTTTTACAGACATAAAAAAAACAGGAGATAACGACCTAAGCAAGGACGTTGTAGAAGGCATCTTAAGGATGCAGTCAGAGAGGCCTTCCGAGGTAAAGATTCATTTTTTTGAAAACAAACTACCTGTTTTATCTCGATACAATAAAAATGTAGTCTACCAATCTCACGAAACTGTTTATTGTAAAAGTAGAGTAGTGTATGGCTTATAACGAAGCCAAGCACGGCGACAGCTTTTCCGTAGAGGCTTTTCCTAAACATAAAGGGACAGATCTATTTATGGCACAAATTTCTGCCCATGGAACCATTTGTAAATAAGGGAATATTTATGAAGCTTGAGTATCACAACGGCGTTCGGATCACAAAATTTCTGCATGAGATGACTCCTTTTGAGGCCGCGCTGCAGAACTATGAAAACATGGCCAAAGACTACTATGCCAAGACTCAAGACCGGACATTAACAGAAAAGCAGCGCCAGGAAGAATGCAAAAAGGCACTGGATTGTCTTGAGAGGGAGCGCGCCCGAATCAGCACCTTGGCGGATGTTCAAGCACAACTGGAAGCCTATCGAGAGCAGGGTTTAAAGGCTACCAAAGGCACCCTGCCTGAGCGGGCCGACGCCATCGGCATGATGAGTAACGAGAAGCATCACCCGGCAGAGGTACTCGAAAAGTATATGCGCGCCGAGGGAATGGCCAAACCCAGCCCGCAACACACCGCACATCATATCGTGCCTGGGAAGGGTAAGCTAAAAGTCCTGATTACCAATACCAGAATGCACCTGCACAAACACGGCATCCGGATAAATGATCCGGCCAATGGGGTCTTTCTCGTTCATCTAGACAAAGACACACCCCACTGGTCTATGCCCAACTCAAGGGGCCACTTGAAGTATCACACGCACGAGTATGAGCGATGGATGTCACAGCGCGTACAGCGCCTGAACAACATCGATATGATAAAGACCCAGCTTCAGGTGATTGGCCGCATTCTGCAGGAAAATGAACCCAAAGGCGCTATCGAAGCCATTAAGACTATCTAAAAAATGACCAAGATCTATGCCATACGTAATGATGGTTTTGGGTACCAGAGCCTGGACCTCACACTGCTGGACATTGCCCGCTTTGCCCCGGAAAACCTGAATCCGGACCAGGTGATAGATTTCAGCCGTCAAAACAGCCGCTTGGCTGGGTGGTGGCAGGCCCCCGAGACGCGCTTTGTTGCCAATGAAGGGGTCGAGGATAAGGGTATCCCGGATATCAGCACCTGGATCGGCGCCAGTCTAGTGCTGTCTCCCAGGGCTTACCGCTATCTCGGCGACACCCTGAAAGAGTCGGGTGAATTACTCCCTGTAATCGTCGGTGATGACACCTTTTATATATTCAATTGCCTGACACTGGGAGAAGAGGAACTGGATAATTGCGAGTATGAAATGTTGGGCGACGTACCGGTCCAACTACTCAAGCTAGGATTCAAGAAGTCCGCCCAGTCACTCACAGTCTTTAAATCAAACTACGAGGCTTGCCTTACTGTATTCTGCAATCAACGGCTAAAGGATTCCGTGGACGAATTCGGTCTGACCGGTGTGCGTCTCGACGAGAACCTTGTGGAGAACTTCTAATAAACCATCACCACGTACTCTGCGAAGGGCTTTTTAACGGCTTATGACAAATCAAGGATAACAGTGGAAAACATCCAGATAATCACACCTTACCCACTACTACACATGGAACTGTCAAAAGTTAATCAAGGCAATGAACTTCTTGCGCAATAGACGCGCCGGACGGCTTATGCTATGCCCTTCGCGCATCGTCAGCTCCAGTCATCGGTTATTACAGCGGTAGCCACCTATGAGTACCAGTTTTGTAGTTCGTAGACGAGTGCGCTTTGGAGACTGCGACCCTGGAGGCGTGCTCTACACCCCTCGAATAGGCTATTTTGTGGTCGAAGCGGTATTGGATTTCCTATCCGACCGCCTAAGCGGACCCGCTGAGCGTCGCCTTCTCGATCTTGGCATATTCCCTCCTGCGCGAGCGTTTTCCGTCGAATTTCTAAAACCAATGGCATGGGACGATGAGCTTGAGATCCACGTGCATGTTAAGGAATTGCGCACGCATGCAATTTGTTTCTCTGTGGCGGGCTTAGTTGCCGGGGAAGAGGCATTTGTGGCTGAGCTCACCCAAGTCTGTGTTTCTTCCCAAACGAGGCGCCCTGTTGCTATTCCAAGTGCGCTTCGCAAGGCACTCACCGAGAAAAATACTGGAGGTTGACAATATGGTGTGTGCAAACCGGGTTCAGTCATTCACGACCTTTAAATTAAACTACGAGGCTTGCCTTACTGTATTCTGAAATCAACAACTAAAGGATGCCGTGGACGAATTCGGCCTGGTCGGTGTGCATCTCGACGAGAACCTGGTGGAAAGCTTTTAACCAGGAATCACTACGCACTTCGTGGAGAATTTCATTAACATCTTATGAAAAATCAAGGATAACAGTGGAAAACATACAGATAATCAACTGTACAGGATACGTTACCGTACTATTTTCTGCCTTTTATCTGGTTATCGCCCTGACTCGGCGAAATTGGAAAAAGGCATCTGCCAAGGTGGAAGAGAGCAAGGTAGATCGGGATGTTTCCGAAAGCCACCACGCATACATCGGCGATTATTTTTCATCCGTCAGGAAAGTCAAATCGGTGTCCTACCGCCCAATATTGAAATATACCTATACGGTGGATGGAAAGGCTTACACTTCCACCAAACTCTACTCGATAAACGTCGTGCCAATAAAAGCGCAAGACCTGTTGCCAGTCATCTCCGGATCGACCAGAAGTGTCTATTACAACCCGAGCAACCCGGCAAGATCCTACCTGTTACCCAGCCGCTTATTCCCTCCGTGCCTCTTTCTGTTGCTGGGCCTTTTTCTGGCATTTACTACACCGGAGCAATTGAATGAAATATGGAGCTGGGGCGTACAATTTTTGACAACACTATTCAAGCCGTGACCTCCCGACCCTGGTCGATTGGTAAAGCCTTATATTTGAGATAGGAAACCCCGCACTTTGAATCTTGTCTTATTGCCAGGAATGGATGGAACCGGCTTGCTGTTCGAGCCATTTATGGCCCATGCATCAGATGAATTCAAAATGACTCCACTGTCACTGAGGCAGGAGCCGCACCTGAGCTATACGGATCAGGCCAAGCATATACTTTCCAGGATCGAAAGTGATAACACCGTCATTGTTGCGGAATCCTATTCCGGTAGAGTCGCCTACGAGGTTGCCCAGATACAGCCCGAACGTATCAAGCACATAGTTTTCGCAGCCAGCTTCCTGGCCAGACCATCGACTTTGGCCCGGATTGCCCCGCTTCTGCCGCTGCAGCTTCTTGAACACGGTTTCACTCCCTCCCCCATCATTGGGCGCCTCGCATTTGGCCGCGACAGATCCGATAGACTTACCGGGCTTCTTAAAGAGTCGTTGAAAAGGCTCGACAACTCGGTACTGCGACACAGGTTAAGGCAAATCTCAACGCTTCAGCTGCCAACCACAAAGATCGAAATCCCCTGCACATACATTCGTGCCCAAGGCGACAATCTGGTTTCCGCGAAAGCTGTGGAGAGTTTCAAAGCTATCTGTTCAAACTTGACGATAAGAGACGTCGAGGGAAGCCATTTTATCTTGCAAACAAATCCCCGGGCTTGCTGGAAAGTCATCCGAGAGATAGCGCAGCAATAGACCATCGAATAGCTGCAGGATCAGTCGCACCTACCCCAAAGGGAAGGCAGTGCCCTCCCCTCGCAAAAACGGCGCAGACCCATTTGGCTTACGGCGCCCCACACAGAGTGCCATTAATATCGCACTGAGGCTCGATACCAACAGCCCGCTGCTCCGCATTCAATTTGAATATCTCGCTGTTGGTCTGCGCACTGATATCCGTTTCGGAACACCCACAGATCTGGCTCGCACAACAGCTGCACCCCGCCAGCGTTTCGACCTGCGTGATCAAATCCAACCCGTCCAGATCCTGAACGCCGTTGCACGCCTGCCCCATGATGCCGAACCTTTCCCCCATGGTGACGTTCCACGGAAGATCCTGCCCCAGACCGAGCGTTGTGCATAGCGCCGCGTCGCAGGTGTAACCGACCTGAAGGCCCCCGGCGGTGGGATCGCCTCTGTAGGCGTCGCAAACGGCCCTGCAGAGGGCGCCGTTCGGGTCGACGCTGCCGCTGCCCGCGGGATACAGCGGGCAGCCGGAGTCCGGCGGGGCGTCGGGGAAGCAAGCGCCCTCCGGCGGTTGCGGGTCTATCGGGTTGTTGGTCTTGGGGTTGTGCGCCGCAGACCAGACGTTCCGGCCGCCCAGGTCGCACTGCAGCTGGTTGCCGCCGCCCTGGTCGGCGCCCTGCCCTATCTCGAAGGGCCCGTCGAAGATCGGGCAGCTGCAGTCCACCAGCGGGTTGCCGTTGGCGTCCGTCTCGCCGGTGTCATAGCAGGGCGCGGTCATGCAGCCGGCATAGAGCGCTTTGCAGGGCGTGGAGCCGGAGAAGTAGTCGAGCTTCTTGACCGGCGAGAAGACGGACACCAGGTCGGCGCCCGGGATCAGCTGGTTGGTGTTGATGGAGCTGCATACCGGCGCCTCGATACTGGTGGTGGGCGCGCATTTGGAACCGTCCTGGCCACAGGCTTCGACGGTTTTCTGGTAGATGTCCTTGTTCAGGATTGCGTGTATGTCGACGAAATAGGGAACCTTCGGGGGTACCTGGTCGGTGGACAACTTGTAGCACTTGCAGTTGGCGAGCTGGCCGCTCGGGGAAAGGGTGCACGGCAGCGCCGGGTTGTCGGCCGACTGGCCGGTGGGATCCTCGGGCCCGGAGTAGTAGCAGAGCGCATAGGAAAACTCGCGCCCCTGGGGCGGACTGCATGCCAGGAAGTTCTGGGGTTCGGTCCAGATATCTGCCCAGGCCGGGCCGAACACGGTGGTCATGATATCGTTGACCTGGAAGATATCGCTGGTGCGCCTGACGCCGCGCAGGATGATGGCCTCGTATATCTCGGCATACCGCTCGTTCCTGCCCGGCAGCCGGCCGCGCCAGAAAGCTTTCTCGAGGTGCCCGGCCCTGGTTGCTCCCTGCCGGACGGGAGGCCCCGCGTGGCTTTCACCATCCGGTTCGGCAGCCGATATTGATGGAAGGGTGACACCGAGAGCCAGGAAGACCAGGATCATTTGGATGACGATACGGATTTGCTGCATTGCCCACCTCCTGTGGTTGCGACTCCTTGCAAACTACACTCCGTAATTTAAGTGTATGCCAGGAAGCGACCTGTTGAGGATTTGGGCGATTAAAGTGCTCAGATTCAGTGCATGACGCCTTACTCATCGGCACCGCTCACGTAAAGTTTGATGACGAATGTCGCGGCTGCAGATATTGAACGGGGCCGTGCATATCAGGTGCGGGACCTTTCAAACCCGATTGTGGCAAAATCGGCCGCATGCTGACGCGGAAATAACAAGGACAAAGAATGCACATCATCATCGGCATCATCACCGCCATCGCCGGCCTGCTCTGGGCCCTGAACAGCCTGCAGAATGCGGGCGTGGACCTGAACGCTTTCAACCCCTTCACCTGGGCGCGGCGCCGGAAGTGGGAGAAGCAGCTCGGCGTCAAGCCGCTGCACGGCCTGCGGGATTCCATGGAGGCGGCGGCGCTACTGGTGGTTGCAGTGGCTGTGGCGGAGGGCGAGATCACCCGCGATACCAAGATGGGAATTCTCAGGCTCTTCGAGGAGGAATTTGGCATCAGCCGCGGCCGCTCGCTGGAGCTGTTTTCCGCCTCCACCTATCTGCTGAAGGATGTGCTGGATATGCCATCGGAAGTTCGCCTTGTGCTGGCGCCCAGCAAGGCAGAGTACCGGCAGAGCCACATTGAAAAGCTGCTTAAGATGATGGAAAAGGTGGCCGCGTTCGAGGGAGAGGCATCCCGGGTTCAGGCCGCCATTATCGATGCGGTCAAACGGGAATTCGACCTGAATATCGAACAGCCGGCCAACTGGTAACTGATCGCACCCTCAAAGGTTCGCAATGACAACCGTATCCCCAATACAACTGGTCTGCGCCAACTGCGGTGGAGTCAACCGGGTTCCCCCGCAGAGGCTCGGCGACAGGCCCCTGTGCGGCAAGTGCCGCAGCGCGCTGCTCGGCGGACAGCCGGTCGACGCCACCGACCAGAATTTCCGCCGTTTTATCGACAAGACCGACCTGCCCCTGGTGGTGGACTTCTGGGCACCCTGGTGCGGCCCCTGCCAGCAGTTTGCGCCGGTGTTCAGCCAGGTGGCGGCGGAGATGGCGACGCGGGCAATTTTTATCAAGCTGGATACCCAGGCCAATCAGGGCACGGCCACGAATCACCAGATCCGCTCCATTCCCACCCTGATGGTGTTTCACCGCGGCCGCGAGGTGGCGCGGCTGTCCGGCGCTCTGCCGAAATTGCAGTTTCAGCAATGGCTGTACCAGCAGCTGGGTGGTTTCGGGCAGTAACTGTACTGCCCAGCCTTACATGCATCCCGTTTTCATCGCAATTTCTACGCGCCGTATCTCAACCGACAATCGCACAATCTTTACACACCTACCCCCGTTACATATCCTGTCCCGCTGGCCATTCGCGACCGAGAACTCGCGACATAATGTTCTACAGGTTCAATAATTATGAGTATAAAGTTTCGAAAGCTGGCCGTTGCGGCCCTGATACTTACCTCCGCACCCGCAGTTTGGGCAGAGGAAGACCCCTATCTGTGGCTTGAAGAGGTGGAAGGCGAGCGCGCTATCGAGTGGGTAAAAGAGCAGAATGCCCAGACCAGCGCCCACCTGGCCGAGAGCGACCTGTACAAATCCCTCTACGCCGACGCCCTGGCGGCGCTGAGCGCGGAGGATCGCCTGCCGGAGATCACCCAGAAAGGCGACTGGCTGTACGAGAACCACCACAGTAAAGAGAACCCGCGCGGCCTCTACCGCCGCATTTCCGCGGACAAGTTCGACCGCGGCAGCGAGCAGTGGGAGACGGTACTGGATATCGATGCCCTGTCCCGCGCCGAGGACAAGAAGTGGGTGCTGAAGGGCATGAACTGCCAGGACGAGGCCCAGACCCGCTGCCTGGTGGCCCTGTCCGCCGGCGGCGGCGACGCGGTGGAACTGCGCGAGTTCAACGCCCGCGACAGGAAATTCGTAAAGAACGGCTTCTTCTCGCCGATGGCCAAGCAGTCCGCGGTGTGGTTGGATGCCGACCGCCTGCTGATCGCCAGCGCCAGGGGCGAGAATGCCGCGACCAGTTCCGGCTACGCCCGCGCCACGAAACTGTGGCGCCGCGGCGAGCCGCTGGCGAAGGCCAGGCCCTTGCTGGAAGTGCCGGAGAAATCCGTGTGGCTGAATCCCGTTGCAATAGGCACCGGTGACCAGCGCACCATCATCCTGAATGAAGGACTGGATTTCTGGCACGCCCGCAACTTTGTCTACCGCGACGGCAAGGTGCTGCCGCTGGAATTGCCGGAGAGCGCCGTGATCCAGGGCGCCCTGGGCGATTCGCTGGTCGTGAAGCTGAACGAGGACTGGAAAGCCGGCGGCAAAAACTGGCCGCTCGGCAGCCTGGTGCTGGTATCCCTGGATTCGCTGGTGAAGGGGGATACCCGGGTGTCCGCGCTGGTAACGCCCGGCAAGAGCGAAGTGGTGGAGTCGGTCGCCGTGTCCGAAGCGGGCGTGCTGGTAACCATGCTGGACGACGTCAAGGGCCGCGCCTATTTCTATCGCCGCGGCGGCAAGGGTTTTACCAAGACCCCGATTGCATTTCCCGACAACGGCAAGCTGGCCATCGCCACTTTCAGTGACGACAGCGGCAACACCTACCTGACCTGGGAGAATTTCGTCTCCCCGCCGACCCTGTACCGCTACCGGGCCGATGCGGACAAGCTGGACCGCATCCTGGTGCAGTCCCCGACCTTTGACGGCAGCAGGTTCAAGATCGAGCAGTACTTCGCCGAATCCGCCGACGGCACCAAAGTGCCCTACTTCGCGGTAATGGCGAAAGACATAGAGCTGGACGGCGACAACCCAACCCACATCTTTTCCTACGGCGGCTTCCGCAATGCCCTGCTGCCGTCCTACTCCGGTTCCTACGAACCGCTGAACGGCGCCTACGGCAAGCTGTGGCTGGAGCGCGGCGGCGTCTTTGTGCTGGCAAATATCCGCGGCGGCGCCGAGTACGGACCGGCCTGGCACGCGGCGGCCCTGCGCGAGAACCGGATCAGGTCCTACGAGGATTTCGCCGCGGTGGCGGAAGACCTGATCGCGCGCCGCATCACCCGCCCGCAGCGCCTCAGCATCGAGGGCCGCAGCAACGGCGGCCTGCTCGTCGGCGCGAGCATGACCCGCCGCCCGGACCTGTTCAACGCGGTCATCTGCGGCGTGCCGCTGCTGGACATGAAGCGCTACCACAAGCTGCTGGCCGGCGCCTCCTGGATGGGCGAGTACGGCAACCCGGACACCGACGACTGGGAGTTTATCAAGGAGTACTCCCCCTACCAGAACCTGAAGGCGGACACCGACTACCCGTCGATCTTCTTCTTCACCTCCACCCGCGACGACCGCGTACACCCGGGCCACGCCCGCAAGATGGCGGCGCGCATGAAGGCCATGGGGCAGCATGTGGAGTACTTCGAAAACCTCGAGGGCGGCCACAAGGGCAGCGCCACCCACGAGCAGCTGGCGCACCGGGTTGCGCTGATGTATGCGCACTTGTGGACGGCGCTGGAGCAGAGTGATCAGCGCGAGGCGCTGAGTGCGGGTGGCCAGTAATCCAGTCAGCAGCTAATCAATCCCAATCTGGCCCGGGCGCCCGGGAGGCTGTGCCTCAGTGCCCCGGCCGGATTCTCCCCCTCCCCCCCTGCACAGACTGAAAGTGCGGCTATGAACTTGCCGTCGAACCTGCCCCCAGCGTCTCTCAGCGAAATACCCCGCAGCCCCTGGTGTATCGGGGAGAAACGTCGACTATCTTAAAAACAACGACCGGGAAAGAGGCGGCTTGGGCCGGACAGGCCTTATGCCCGCCAGTTGACATCGAAAATCACACAGCGAGTGGTGAACCGATATGACCCTGCACCTTGAACTGCTGCCCATCATCGCCCTGCTCTCGGGCATCGCAATACTGATATGGCCGAGGCTGCTCAACTACATAGTCGCCATCTATCTGATCCTTGCCGGGCTGATCCAGATCCTGGGCGTTCAGGTCTAGGATTTCGGTACCGGTAGCGCGGTCCTATCGCGGGAAGAAATCTATCCGCTCCCGGACGATCAGGTTGGCAACAACTCCCGGAGCCGATTGAGGGCCTCCACACGGGGCTTGTCCCAGGGGTGGGCATAACTTATGCGCAGGCAATGCCTGAACTGGCCAGACACGGAGAATAGGGGGCCGGGCGTAATCACAACGCCCTGTGTCAGCGCCTCGGGATAGATTGCCAGCGTGTCCACTGTTTCCGCCAACTCGATCCATATTGCCAACCCGCCTTGCGGCGCGCTCACCCGGACATCGCCGGGCCAGGCGTGCAACAGCGTCACGAGTTGGTCCCGTCGCTCGCGCAGCTCATTGCGCAGGCGCCGCAGGTGAGAAGTGAAGCTGCCATCCGCCATGAACTCAGCGACACCCTGTTGGAGATAGCGGCTG
This sequence comes from Microbulbifer sp. SE14, assembly GCF_059834885.1. Classification (NCBI taxonomy): domain Bacteria; kingdom Pseudomonadati; phylum Pseudomonadota; class Gammaproteobacteria; order Cellvibrionales; family Microbulbiferaceae; genus Microbulbifer; species Microbulbifer sp. SE14. The sequence goes on from NZ_JCBAJA010000032.1 coordinate 38,777, forward strand.
CTGGCCAGTTGAGTTACCAACTTGAGATGGAGAATACGGGCATGCCAACGACCGCCGGAGATCCATCCCAGCCTCAGGTCACGTGACAGACACTTGGAGAAGGAACTGCACAGTATCACCCGATCACCGGTATCCAGTGCCTTGAGCGGATCAGGTATCGCTCCGAAAGCGGTATCGGCATAGATATCGTCCTCGATGACAGCGAGGTCGTGCTGCTCGGCCAGTTCCAGCAGTCGTCTTTTCGCCGCATCGGGCATCAGCGCGCCTCCCGGCGTGGAGAATGCCGGCGAAGCCACACAGGCCTTTACCTTCCAGCGCTGCAGCACCTCCTCCAGCGCATCGATATCCATCCCGGTTTCGCTGGAGGCGGGCACCTCCACCACCTGCAAGTCGAGTTGCTCGATGAGCTGCATGACCCCATAAAACCCTGGCGATTCGACCGCAACCACGTCTCCCGGATTGCAACATGCCATCAGTGCGAGAAAGAGCGCGTGCTGGCAGCCAGACGTTATGCACAGGCGGTCCGTCTCGACCCGACAGCCGCGCCGGGACAGGTGTAGCGCCAGCTGTTCCCGCAGTCCGCTGTCACCCGCCGGGTCGTCGTAGTATTGATAGTTGTCACCTTTCTGCCGTCGGAGTGAACGACCGATAGAACGGTTCAGGGCGACGATGCCAGGCGGGAGATCCCCTCCATGCACGTCCGGTAGCAGGTCGAAGGCTGCACTCCTGCGCATGATATCCAGCAACAGGTCGCTGACCGTGACCGGCCTTGGTGCCTCGATTCGCGCCCGACTGACCGGCGGCTGTACAGCGGCCTCTTGCGCCGATACGAAGTGGCCCGCCTTGGGGCGGGCATCCACCAGCCCCTGAGCTTCCAGTCTTTGCAATGCATGCTGTGCGGTGGCTTTTGAAACACCATGTTCCCGGCACAGACTCCGGATCGACGGTAGCCGCTCCCCTTGGCGCCAGCGCTGTTCCCTGATGCCCTGCAACAGCCAGGACTCCAGCTGTTGGTAACGATACTCTGCGGTCACCGGTTCACCTCTTGAGTAGAATCTGTACCTATTATATTTATTTTTTTTATGCCTGACCCTATCAGTTGCACCGGCGTAATCTGCCCCCATCGGACTTCTAGCGGATTAGCCCCATGGAAAAAATTCCTGTTACACAGGACTTCACGCCAGTCCTTCCTCAAGACGGCAAGATTCACGTCAGGCTCATCAAGGGCCGCTTCCAGAATCTGCGACGCCTGGTCAGCTGGCCCCTGATTGCCCTGTTCTTTGGGCTGGTGTGGGTACAGTTCGACGATCAGCCCTGGCTGCTGTTTTCGTTCGAACAGCACCGCATCATCCTCTTTGGCAGCACACTGTCCTGGCACGACCTCCCGTTGCTGGCCGGACTGCTGATTGCCGGCGCCTGCCTGCTGTTCTTTCTCGCCGTGGCTTGGGGGCGGGTCTGGTGCGGCTTCGCCTGCCCGCAGAGCATCTGGACCTGGCTATTCATCCGAATCGAGGACCTGATCGAAGGCAGCGCCATTAAAAGGGCCCGGCATGACAGCGAGCCCCTCAGGGGAATACGGCTCCTGCGGCGCATCGCGAAGCATCTGCTCTGGGCTCTGCTCGCCCTGGTGACCGCAGTCACCTTCACGGGCTATTTCGTCCCTATTCGGGAGATAGTGTCGGACAGCCTGCAGCTGGAACTATCGGCAGCCGTTGCCGGCTGGCTGGCAATCATGGCCGGCCTGACCTACCTCAATGCGGGCCTTATACGGGAAAAAATCTGCCTCCATGCCTGCCCCTACTCACGCTTCCAGGGTGTCATGTTCGACAACGATACACAGACGGTCAGTTACGATTCGTGCAGGGGGGAACCGCGTGCGAACCGAAGGAAAGGAATTGCCAACAGAGGTGACTGTGTCGACTGCGGCCTGTGCGTCCAGGTTTGTCCCGTTGGCATCGACATCCGCAAAGGCCTGCAAGCCGCTTGTATCGACTGCGGGGCATGCATCGACGCCTGCGATACCGTGATGGAAAAGATTGAACGACCCAAAGGCCTTATTCGCTTCGCGTCCGAAGCAGAGTTGCAGGGCACCGACTCCCGCTTTTTTCGCCCCCGGCTGGCTGGCTATGGAGCAGTCATGGCGCTCGCTTTCAGTGCAGTACTTTATGGCTTTTCCGGCACCACGGACCTGCTAGTGGAGATCAGGCGCGACCGCGGTTCCATTTTCAGGCAGGTGGATCAACACACGGTGTGCAACGTCTACCTAGTCAAAGTCGAGGGATTTTATGAGGAGGTACGACTTATTGACGTTTCGGTTTCCGGCGCTGGCCATTATAAGTTGTTCGGCCCCCGGCAAATCGACCTGGCCGTAGACAACGCTACCTGGCTTCCCTATCGGGTCTGCCACCGCAATCCGAAGTTGGCAAGGTCGGAGTTGACGTTCAACTTCAAAGGGGGACCAGTGTCTGCTGAAAAGAAAACGACCTTCCTGGCCCCGACGCCCCCAAAGAAACCAGTGGACGGCGCCGGAGCAGGGTGATCAGCCTGAAGCACTGAGTGCCGGTGGGCGATAATCCAGCCAGCCGTTAATTGATTCCAATCTGACTTGGGCGCGTGTAAGGGCTGAGCCTCCGCAACCGCGCCCGGTCAGGTTTTCCACGCCCACCAACCCGAGAATTACCCATTGGTTACCTTAGGGGTTCGCGGCCGTTTGCTATCAGCCGGCCTCTCCTTCCGCATCCTCCCGCTTCACTGCCTTATGCTGATCCTCACTGAGCCCCCTTTTCCAGTAGCTGGAAACATAGCGGTGGCTGGTGGGCACCTCGCGCTGGCGGAAGTATTTGCGCAGCTGCTGCATCTCGCTGAACTCACAGGCCGCCCAAACAGAGGGCTGCCCCTCCGGCCAGGCCAGGGTTTCGATATGCTCGAGAATGGCAAACTCGGCCAACTCCCCTTGCTTATCGACTATCCAGTGGATGTCGACACCCGGCGGATGCGAGAGCGGCTGTATGTCCGCCTTGTCAACCACTGCGATCACGGCGTAACCGCGCGCCGTCTCCGGCAGGGTTTCCAGGTTCACACTGATCGCCGGCAGCGCGGTCATATCGCCGGCGAGCAGGAACCAGTCCGCCTCCGGGTTGATCCGCTTCCTAGCACCCGGGCCGCCGACCGCTATACGGTCGCCCGGTTGTGCACTCCTGGCCCAGGAGGAGGCGGGGCCGGCGTGGTGGTGAATCACGAAGTCGATATCGATCTCACCCTCGCGCTGGTGGCGGATGGTGTAGGTGCGCATCAGCGGGCGCGCTTCACCGGGCTGCGGAAACAGCAGCTTTATGTAGGCGCTCTCCTGCTCCTCCGGAAACCCTTCCATCTCCTCACCACCCAGGGTGATGCGCAGCATATGCGGGGTCACATAGGCGGAGTTCAGTACCTCCAGCTCTCTCGTCTTCGGCTTGGCCACAGTGCAACTCTCCTCTGGCTCAGGTTTTCGGGCATGCCGGACCGCCCAGGTTCTCGGCCATGGCGGTGGCGAGGCGGACAAATTCATCCACCTCCTCCCGGCTCAGGTTTTTTGTCATCACAGTGGCCGTTTGCCGCTCTATGTTGCGCAGCTGCCCCATGATTTCCCTGCCCTTCGCCGTCGGGACCAGCAGTTGGCTGCGGCGATCGGCCGGGTTGTCTTGCTTTTCGATCAGGCCGTCGCGCAGCAGCTCGTTCAGCACCCGGGTGATCTGCGCCTTGTCCCGCTGCATACGCAGGGCAATGGACTGCGCCGTGCATTGCGGGTTATTGCAGACACCCTTCAAGGCGCGGATATGGGTGATGGGCAGCCCGATCTGCTTGTCCTGCACCGCCTGTCGCATGCGGGATTTGTAGGCGTGCATCAGCCGGTGCAGGGATTCGCTGATGGATGGGGATGGCACGGGGGACCTCCGACTTGGTTGACAGTGTCAACAATAGGCAAATACGTTGACACTGTCAACAAATTTGCAACCCCACCGCCAATCCCGATATCGCTATAATCGCGCCCATGTCAGAGTTACCCATTCAATCCGCCCTACCCGACCTGCTGGCCGCACTGGGCCGGCACAACAATGTCGTCCTTCGGGCCCCGCCCGGCGCCGGCAAGACCACGATGGTGCCGCTGGCGCTGCTGGACTGCGACTGGCTGGGGGACAGGAACATCCTCGTGCTGGAACCGCGGCGGCTGGCGGCGCGCAGCGCAGCCGCGCGCATGGCGGAGCTGCTCGGCGAACCCCTGGGACAGACCGTCGGCTACCAGATCCGCGCCGAGCGCAAGATGAGCAGCAGGACCCGCATATTGGTGGTCACCGAGGGCATACTTACGCGGCTGCTGCAATCCGATCCGGAACTGGCGAAGACGGCGCTGGTGATCTTCGACGAATTCCACGAGCGCAATCTGCAGGGGGACCTGTCCCTGGCCCTGTGCCTGCAGTCCCAGGAGTACCTGCGCGAGGACCTGAAGCTGCTGGTGATGTCCGCCACCCTGGAGACGGAGGCGGTGGCGGGCCTGCTCGGCGACGCGCCGGTGGTGACCAGCGAGGGGCGCAGCTACCCGGTGCATGTGCACTACCTCCCGCACCAGCAGCTGCCCGAGGACAGCCGCCAGCTGCCGGCACTGATGGCGCGCAAGATCGTCGAGTGGATGAATGAAGAGGAGGGCAGCCTGCTGGCCTTCCTGCCCGGCGTGGGCGAGATCAGACAGGTGGAGGCGCTGCTGCGGGAGCAACTCGCGCAGCGGCAGGAGATTGCCATAGCGCCCCTCTACGGCGACCTGGGCAAACAGCAGCAGGACGCCGCCATAGCACCCTCCCCGCCCGGCCGGCGCAAAATCGTGCTGGCCACCAACGTGGCGGAGACCAGCCTGACCATCGAGGGCATCCGCATGGTGGTGGATTCCGGGCTGATGCGGGAGTCCCGCTTCGATCCCAATACCGGCATGAATCGGCTGGTCACCACCAGTATCTCCCAGGCCTCCGCCGTGCAGCGCTGCGGCCGCGCCGGGCGCCTGAGCCAGGGGCAGTGCCTGCGCCTGTGGAGCGAGTCCCGCCAGCAGCAGCTGGCGGCGAAGAATACGCCGGAGATACTGCTCAGCGACCTGGCGCCACTGATGCTGGAGCTGGCCCAGTGGGGCGTGCGCGACGTGGATGAGCTGCGCTGGCTGGACCCGCCCCCGCCGGGCCCGGTGGCCCAGGCCCGGGAACTGCTGCAACAGCTGGGCGCGCTGGATAGTGATCGACGCATCACCGGGCACGGCTCCGCCATGCTGGCGCTGGGCGCGCACCCGCGCCTCGCCCATATGATGATCCGCAGCCAGGACTGGGGCCTCGCCGGCGAGGCCTGCCTGCTGGCGGCGCTGCTGTCGGAACGGGATATTTTCCGCGGCGAGGCGCGCTGGGACAGGGACATTCACAAGCGGATGCAAGTCCTTCAGGGCAAGCGCAAAAATTCGAGCGCGGATCGGGGCGCAATACAGCGTATCCGCCAGCAGGCGAAGATCTGGCAGGGACAGCTGGAGAAAAGCCGCGGCGATGCCGGGGCCGATACCGACGAACCGGACCGCGTCGGAGTGCTCCTGGGCCTCGCCTACCCGGACCGCATCGCCCGGAGCCGCCGCGACCGTGAGCGCCGTTTCCTGCTCTCCGGCGGCCGCGGTGCCCACTTCTCCCACGACGACGAACTGGCGCTGGCGGACTACCTGGTGGTCGCCGAACTGGACGGCCAGGGCCGCGATGCGCGCATCCAGCTGGCCGCGCGCATTTCCGAAAACGCCCTGCGCGAATACTTCGCCGACCTGATCGAGCAAAACGAATCGGTGCACTGGGACGACAAAGCCGGCCGCGCGGTGGCCAGCCGGCGCACGACCCTCGGGCGCCTGGTACTGGACGAACAGCCGGCAAAAGACATCTCCCCGGAACTGCTGAGCCGCGCCCTGCTGGATGCGATCCGCCAGAAGGGCCTGGCCATATTGCCCTGGAGCAGGGAGGCCGATGCCCTGCGCGCGCGGGTGGAGTTCCTGCGCCGCAACGCGGGTGAATTCCCCAAACTGCTGGCAGATCTGGCGCTGCCGGATTGGAGCGATGCGGCGCTGATGGATTCGCTGGAGGAATGGCTGCTGCCGCACCTGCAGGGCTTCAGCAAACTGGACCAGCTCAGGCAGCTGAACCTGCACGGTATTCTGCAGGGCCGGCTGGACTGGCCCGTCCAGCAGCGCATGGACGAACTGGCCCCGAGCCACTTCGTCGTGCCCAGCGGCTCGCGTGTCCAGATCGATTACGGTGAGGAACCGCCGGTGCTGGCCGTGCGCCTGCAGGAGATGTTCGGCCTGGCACAGACGCCGGCGATCCTGAAAGGCCAGTACCCGCTGATGATCCACCTCCTCTCCCCCGCCCGGCGGCCGGTACAGGTGACCCGCGACCTGGCCAGTTTCTGGGCCAATACCTACCGGGAAGTAAAAAAGGAATTGCGGATCAAATACCAGAAGCACTTCTGGCCGGATGATCCGCTGACGGCGCAGGCGACCAACAGGACCAAGAAGCGGATGTGGGCGGAATAATCCTGCCGGCCAAATGCGGGCGAACACAAGGTTCGCCCCTACAGATCAGCTTTCTCGTCATTCCGGCGCAGGCCGGAATCCAGGTGCCCCCGAACTGGATTCCGGCCTTCGCCGGTATGACGAGCCAGTGGTGACTTGATTTGAAACAAAGTATCTGCAGGCAGAGTTCAGTGGTAAATTTGTAGGGGCCGAAGGCGCCGCGAATACCTGGAGCGGCTGGAACGAACCTTGTGTTCGCCCTGATTGAACCCGCCATAGTTGCAAATTGGCTGAAGCGCCGCGGGGATGAGCCCCCGGATGCTTGCCCGCCCCTGATATCCCTGCTAGTTTGCACGGCACCGGATGTCGTATTTGGAGATGGATTTTGAAACGCCTCAACGCAATATTTCTGTTACCCCTGCTGTTTGCCGGTTGCGATCTCGATGAATTTCCGGAGTTCAATCCCCAGAGCATTGTCGACCACGTGCAGGAGATGCGGGACCTGGTGCAGGACATCAGCCGCTATGCCAAGGGCATCGACTCGGACTTTATCGTTGTTCCCCACAACGGTGTGGAACTGATCACGGTCAACGAACGGGAGAACGGATCACCCGACACCGCCTACCTGAACGCCATCGACGGCGTCAACCAGGATGGCGTTTTCTATGGTTTCCCCTCCACTGCGGTTGACCAGCCGACCCCGGAGGCCGACGAGGAGCGGCTGCGCTCCCTCCTCGATATCGCCCTGGACGACGACAAAACCATCCTGGTCACCGACTTCGCCTTCAGCGAGCGAAATATTGACGATGCCTACGAACTGGCCGGAGATGCCGGCTACATCTCCTTCGTCGCCGAGAGTCGGCTGCTCGACAATATTCCCGACTATCCGCCCGAAATTAACAATGTAAACAACAACATTATCCAGCGCTTGGCCGACGCGAGGAATTTCCTGGTCCTGACCAACACGGGGGCCTTCTCCTCCCCGCAGGACCTGGTCGATGAGATCAACGATACGGATTACGACCTGGTCATCATCGATTTCTTCTTCGACGGCGCGGAGTACACCGAGGAGCAGATTGCGCAGCTGAAGGTAAAGAACAACGGCGCCAGGCGCCTGCTGGTTGCCAGCATGAATATCGGCCAGGCGGAGGACGACCGCTTTTACTGGCAGAACCACTGGGTCTCCAACCCGCCCTCCTGGCTGCTGGAGAAGGATACCGGGAGCAAATATTTCGTGAACTTCTGGCAGCAGGGCTGGCGGAATATCCTGTTCGGGGACGACGACGATTACCTGGACCGGATTCTGGCCGCCGGCTTCGACGGCGTTCTGCTGGAGGGCATCGAGGTGTACAAGGATTTCGAAGACGAAGAAGAGGAATAGTCCGCTTACCCCTGCCTGCAATTGCGGAGGGCGAACACCGGGTTCGCCCCCTGCCCCTGTAAAAGTAAACCCGCGCCAAATCACCCCCGCCTCCCGTGCCACTTTAAGATCCAGCGCTTACTGGGTCGCCGCCCGCCGACGGAAAGTCCGACAATCCACCTTGCGGTTAACTGCTGCCCGCGGGGAGCAGCCCGCACAGTGGTAATGAGACCCAGTGGAAAAACAATAAAGGACAACAACCATGGCCACTTCCAGACTCACTGAGAAATCCGGGCTGTACCTGCTCGGCATCGGCTTGCTGGCGATGCTCGCCTTTACCAGGGCCAAGGCCGCCGTTTTCCAGGCGGAGGACTACGACGCCTTCTACGATACCACCCCCGGCAATAGCGGCGGCGCCTATCGCAGTGACGATGTGGATATCGAGGCGACCCAGGACAGCGGCGGCGGATACAATGTCGGCTGGATCGCGGCCGGCGAATGGCTGGCCTTCAACGACCTGAATATTCCCGCCCCCGGCAACTACACCGTGCGCTTCCGCGTCGCCAGCACCGTCGGCGCAACCCTGTCCAACGACCTGAACGGCGGCTCCATAGTGCTCGGCAGCCTGAATGTGCCCAATACCGGCGGCTGGCAGAACTGGCAGACCATCTCCCACACAGTGCACATCGACGCCGGCACCTACAGCCTCGGCGTCTACGCCACCAACGGCGACTGGAACCTGAACTGGATAGAGGTGGTTCCCGCCGGCGGATCAGCTTCAGTTGCCACCGTCTACCAGCACTGCAACTACGGCGGCTGGGCGGCCGGCCTGGATGTGGGCTCCTATAACCTGGGCGCGCTGCAGGCCCTGGGCTTCGTCAACGACGATGCCTCCTCCATCCGGGTCTCTTCCGGCTACCAGGCGACCCTCTACGAGCACGACAACTTCACCGGCACCTCCGTCACCGTGGCCGGCGACGACAGCTGCCTGAACAACGAGGGCTTCAATGACGAGGTGTCCTCGGTTGTCATCAGCCCTGCGGCAAGCGGCGGGCTGGTGTGGAGCGACGAGTTCGACAGCATCAACGGCAGCAACTGGACCTTCGAGACCGGCGGCGGTGGCTGGGGCAACAACGAGCTGCAGTACTACACCAATGGCCAGAACACCTCCATCCAGTACGATGCCCAGGCCGGCAGCAATGTACTGGTGATAGAGGTGCGCCGGGAGGGAGGCCACAGTTGCTGGTACGGCGCCTGCGAATACACCTCGACACGCATGATCAGCGCCGGCAAAAAGGAGTTCCAGTACGGCCGCATCGAGGCGCGCATCAAGCTGCCGCAGACTCAGGGTATCTGGCCCGCCTTCTGGCTGCTGGGCAACGATATCGGCAGCGTCGGCTGGCCCAATTCCGGCGAGATCGACATCATGGAACACGTCGGCTACGAGCCCACCCTCACCCACGGCGCCCTGCACGGCCCCGGATATTCCGGCAATACGCCGATCGCCGGCACCTACAACGTCGGCCAGAACGTGGATGCGGACTACCATGTGTATGCGGTGGAGTGGAACAGCAGTGGCATCAGTTGGTTTGTGGACGGCAACAATTTTTACAATGCGTCCCGCGCACAGGTGGAGCAGTACGGCCCCTGGGTCTACGACCATCCCTTCTTTATCCTGCTGAACGTGGCCGTCGGCGGCAACTGGCCGGGCAGTCCGGACGGATCGAGTGTTTTCCCGCAGCGAATGTATGTGGATTACGTGCGGGTTTACCAGTAATTTTTTGGTACCTCTAAAAATTCATTTCGCGGGAATGACGATTTCTAAAGGTGCTCTTTTGTAGGGGCGAACCTTGTGTTCGCCCTTATTTTTGCAATGCCGCAAGGCTTGTCTCTACGGGGACTGGATAGTTCATCCTGGAGGAGAGGCGCTCCTTCCTGAAAGTGGTCCCCAACACCTACAAACAGCCGCCGAGGTCTTCGACATGATCGCGGTCATCTTTGAGGTACAGCCGAGGGAAACCGGGCGAGACACCTACTTTGAGATAACCAGTCAATTAAAAGAATCCCTGGTGCAGATGGACGGTTTTATATCGATCGAGCGCTTTCAAAGCCTGACCGATCCCGACCGTTTCCTGTCATTGTCATTCTGGCGGGACGAGGCATCGGTGGCGGCCTGGAGAGATTACCCTCCCCACAGGCAGGCCCAGGAAAGGGGCAGGACGGAGCTGTTCGAAAACTACCGGTTGCGCGTCGCGCAAGTGGTACGTGATTACGGCATGTGAAGAACGGGAGGGAGTGCAGAACGGGCGAACACAAGGTTCGCCCCTACGGATCGGGCTGAGTGCCCGGGGTGAAATTAGTAGTAGGCCTGGGACTTGTCGGTGTGGTCGGTGATGTCCTTGACACCGGCCAGTTCCGGGATCTTTTCCTTCAGGGTTTTCTCCACGCCCTCTTTCAGGGTCATATCCACCATGCCACAGCCCTGGCAGCCGCCGCCGAACTTCAGCACCGCGAACATGTCCTCGGTGACCTCCACCAGGCTCACCTGGCCGCCGTGGGCGGCGAGGCCCGGGTTGACCTCGTTGTAGAGCACGTAGTTGATGCGATCCTCGATGGGGCTGTCGTCGGTGATCCTGGGCATCCGGGAGTTGGGCGCGCGGATGGTCAGCTGGCCGCCCATCTTGTCCGTCGAGTAGTCGACCCGCGCCTCGTCCAGGTAGGGCACGCTGCGGCCCTCGAAGTAGGCCTTGAAGCCGTTCATCTCCACCATCACGTCCTCCTCCTGCTCCTCACCGGGACGGCAGTAGGCGATGCAGGTCTCCGCGTTCGGGGTACCGGGATTGGAGACGAACATGCGGATGGCGATGCCCTCACAGTCCTGCTTCTCCAGCAGCTCGCGCAGGTACTCCTGGGCGGATTCGGTGATGGTGACATTCAATTCAGACATAAGACTTCTCAATAACCGAGTTCCTTTGTCGGGTATTTTACTCTCAGTTGCGGCCAAGTTAAACCAGGGGATTTCGCAGGGGCGAGCGGTGGTCGCCCCTGTCCGACTTCAGGGCTCCTTCACATAACCGAGCAGGGTCTCGGCGGCCTCCTCGGAAGAGGCGGGATTCTGGCCGGTGACCAGCTTGCCGTCGACCACCACATAGGGTTGCCAGTCGTCCGCCCTGGAGAATTTGGCTCCCCTGGACTTCAGCATGTCCTCCACCAGGAAGGGCACCACATCGGTCAGCCCGACCGCCTCCTCTTCCGAGTTGGTGAAGCCGGTGACGTTCTTGCCGTGCACCAGGGACCGGGCGTGCACCCTGGTATGGCGGAATATCGCCGGGCCGTGGCAGACGGCCCCGACCGGCTTGCCCGCCTTGTAGAAGGATTCGACCAGTGCAATGGAGTGCCTGTCCTCCGCCAGGTCCCAGAGGGGGCCGTGGCCACCCGGATAGAAGACAGCGTCGTAGTCCGCCTCCTCGACATCGGCGAGCGGCAGGGTGTTCGCCAGCGCCTCCTTCGCCTCCTCATCCTCGCGAAAGCGCTCCGTGGCTTCGGTCTGTGCGTCGGGGTCGTCGCTCTTCGGGTCCAGCGGGGGCTGGCCGCCCTTCGGCGAGGCCAGGGTCACCTCGGCCCCCGCGTCTTTGAAGACGTAGTAAGGCGCGGCGAATTCCTCCAGCCAGAAACCGGTTTTCCTGTCGGTATCCCCCAACTGGTCGTGGGAGGTCAGCACCATCAGAATTTTCATCGGATGTATTCCTCTGCTATGTGGATATTCAGTCGTCCGGGCCGACGCGCACGACCAGCTTGCCGAAGCTCTTACCTTCCAGCAGTCCCATAAACGCCCGCGGCGCCTGCTCCAGGCCGTCGATGATCTCCTCGCGATACTTGACCTTGCCGCTGGCGACCCATTCCGACATGTCCCGATGGAATTCGCCGAAACGATCCTGGTAGTCGAAGACGATGAAGCCCTGGATTTTCAGCCGCTTGATCAGCGCCTGACCCATCAGCAGCCCCGAGCGATCCGGCCCCTCCGGCAGTGAAGCGGCGTTGTACTGGGAGACCAGGCCGCACACCGGGATGCGCGCGAAGTTGTTGAGCAGCGGCAGCACGCCGTTCCACACCTTGCCGCCCACGTTCTCGAAATACACGTCTATGCCATCGGGGCAGGCCGCGGCCAGCTGTTCGGCGAAGTCGTCGGCGCGGTGATCGATACAGGCATCGAAGCCCAGCTCCTCGACCGCGTAGCGGCACTTTTCCGCGCCGCCGGCGACACCCACCACGCGGCAGCCCTTGAGCTTGCCGATCTGGCCGACGGTGGCGCCCACTGGGCCAGTCGCCGCGGCCACCACCAGGGTTTCGCCGGCTTTCGGCTGGCCGATATCCAGCAGGCCCATATAGGCGGTGAAGCCCGGCATGCCCAGTACTCCCAGAGTGTAGGAGGGATGCGACGGATTGCTGCCCAGGTTGGTGAGCCCGGTGCCATCCGACAGCGCATAGTCCTGCCAGCCGCTGTAGGAAAGCACCCAGTCGCCGGCCTGGTAGTCAGGGTGGCGGGACTCCACCACCCGGCTCACGGTGCCACCCACCATGGTTTCATCGATCTGTACCGGATCCGCATAGGAGGGCGCGTCGCTCATGCGCCCGCGCATATAGGGGTCCAGGGAGAGGTAGACGCTGCGCAGCAGCAGCTGGCCCTGTTCCGGCTTCGATAGCGGGACTTCCTCCAGGCGGAAGTTGGCATCGGTGGGGGCACCCGCGGGGCGGGATGCCAGTACTATGCGGCGGTTTCTGTCGGTGGCTTGGCTCATGGCACTATCTCCGGTTGTGTTATTCGGCTGCTCTTCGCGGAACAGGTCTCTCGTCAAAATTATTAGACCAGTCGTCTAGACTCATCTGCAAAAATACCCGCCTCATGGCGGGTATCAAATCGGGATCAGTTCTGGCCCAGCAGCTTGCGGGTGGTCTCCATCGCCTGTTCCACTGGCTCGCTGCTGCGGTGCAGCTTGGCCAGCAGGCTGGCGCCCAGCCACAACTGGTAGAGAGTGATGGCTATCTCCCGGGGTTCCAGGCCCTGTGGCAGGGAGTCGTCCGCCCTGCCCGCTTCTATACAGGCTGCGATGCGCGCTATGACGCGGTCGGTGCCGTCGCGCAGGGTCACGCGCATCGGCTCTGACAGGTCGGCCACCTCGGCGCTCAGCTTCACCACCAGGCACTTCTCTTCGTCGCCCTGGGGTTCCCGGTAGATTTTCAGCCACTCCTTCCAGTAGCGCATCAGCTTCTCAGCGGCTGTGTAGCCCTCCGCGGACAAACACAGATCCATATCCTTCAGGTACTTCCTGAGGTAGTCCTCCAGCAGGGCCTGACCGTACTGTTCCTTCGATTTGAAGTAGTGATAGAAGGAGCCCTTGGGCACGCCGGCGGTGTTCAGCAGTTCGCTCAGGCCAACTCCGGAAAAGCCCTTGGTGGACATCACCCGGTGGCCGGTGTCGAGCAGGTGCTGGCGCGTATCGTCGTAATTCGATTTCATGGCGCACAGCTTAATCCGGATTAGACCGGTCGTCTAGAACATTTGGTTACAGGCCTATGCCACAAAAACTGATGCCCAGGCCCATATGGCCGCTGCGCTGCACGCAACAACTCCCGTGTTAATATGGCCGCCCTCTCGATCCCGCTAAAAGGAAGTGTCCATGTCCCAGCAGTCCCGCAGTCAACGCCTCGAACAGCTCTACGCGGCCCTCGGCCGGCGCATCCTGATTCTGGACGGGGCCATGGGTACCATGATCCAGCGGGAGAAACTGGACGAAGGCGACTACCGCGGTGCGCGCTTCGCCGACTTCCACCGGGACCTGAAGGGCAACAACGACCTGCTGAGCCTGACCCGGCCGGAGCTGATCGAGCGGCTGCACCGGGAGTACCTCGAGGCCGGTGCCGACATCATCGAGACCAACACCTTCAACGCCACCCGCCTGTCCCAGTCCGACTACGACATGGAGGACCTGGTGCCGGAACTGAACCGGGTCTCCGCCGAGGTGGCGCGGCGCGCGGCGGACGCCCTGTCCACGCCGGACAGGCCGCGCTTCGTGGCCGGGGTCATAGGCCCCACGTCGCGCACCGCCAGTATCTCCCCGGACGTGAACGACCCGGGCGCGCGCAACGTGACCTTCGAACAACTGGTGGAGAACTATGTGGAGGCCGGCCGCGCGCTGGTCGAGGGCGGCAGCGACCTGATCCTGATCGAGACCATCTTCGACACCCTGAATGCCAAGGCGGCCATCTACGCGCTGCAGCAGCTGTTCGAGGAGCTGGGTTTCGAACTGCCGATCATGATTTCCGGCACCATCACCGACGCCTCCGGCCGCACCCTGTCCGGCCAGACCACCGAGGCCTTCTACTACTCCGTGGCCCACGCCAGGCCGCTGTCCGTCGGTCTCAACTGCGCCCTCGGCGCCACCGAGTTGCGCCCCTACGTGGAGGCCCTGTCCGGCGTTGCTGCCTGCCACGTATCCGCGCACCCCAACGCCGGCCTGCCGAACGAGTTCGGCGAGTACGACGAGACGCCGGAGGAAACCGCCGGCATCGTGGCCGAGTTCGCGCGCAGCGGCTTTATCAATATCCTCGGCGGCTGTTGCGGCACCACGCCGGAACATATCCGCGCTATCGCCGAGGCGGTGGCGGACATTCCCCCACGCCAACTGCCCGAGATCAAGCCGGCCCTGCGCCTGTCCGGCCTGGAACCCTTCGTCGTCGACGAGAATTCCCTGTTCGTCAACGTCGGCGAGCGCTGCAACGTGACCGGCTCGGCGGCCTTCAAGCGCCTGATCATGGAAGAGGATTACGACACCGCCCTGCAAGTGGCCGCCGCCCAGGTGGAGGACGGGGCCCAGGTGATCGACTTCAATATGGATGAGGCGATGCTGGATTCCGTTGCCGCCATGCGCCGCTTCCTGAATCTCGCCGCCACCGAGCCGGATATCGCCAGGGTGCCGTTTATGGTGGACTCCTCCAAGTGGGAGGTGATCGAGGCAGGGCTGCAGTGCATCCAGGGCAAGCCGATCGTCAACTCCATCAGCCTGAAGGAAGGCGAAGAAGAGTTTATCGACAAGGCGCGCCTGTGCCTGCGCTACGGCGCCGCGGTGGTGGTCATGGCCTTCGACGAGGACGGCCAGGCGGACACCTTCGAGCGCAAGATAGAAATCTGCCAGCGCAGCTACGACATACTGGTGAGCAAGGTCGGTTTCGCGCCGAATGATATCGTCTTCGACCCGAATATCTTCGCCGTCGCCACCGGTATCGAGGAACACAACAACTACGCGGTGGACTTTATCGAGGCCACCCAGTGGATCCGCAAAAACCTGCCCGGCGCCAATGTGTCCGGCGGCGTATCCAACGTCTCCTTCTCCTTCCGCGGCAACAACCCGGTGCGCGAGGCCATCCACTCGGTATTCCTGTTCCACGCCATCGAGGCCGGTCTGAACATGGGTATCGTCAACGCCGGCATGCTCTCGGTCTACGACGAGCTGCCGGCGGAGCTGCGCGAGAAGGTCGAGGACGTGATCCTGAACCGCAGCCCGGATGCCACCGAGGCACTGCTGGATATCGCCGAGAAATACCGCGGCGACGGCGCCGCCGCTGAACGCAAGGAGGACCTGGCTTGGCGCCAGCTGCCGGTGAACAAGCGCCTCGAGCACGCGCTGGTCAAGGGCATCAACAACTATATCGAGCAGGATACCGAGGAGGCCCGCGCCGCGGCGACGCGCCCGCTGGACGTGATCGAGGGCCCGCTGATGGACGGCATGAACGTGGTCGGCGACCTGTTCGGCGCCGGCAAGATGTTCCTGCCCCAGGTGGTGAAGTCCGCGCGGGTCATGAAGCAGTCGGTGGCCTACCTGCAGCCCTATATCGAGGCGGAGAAAACCGAGGCGAGCAAACCCAACGGCCGCATCCTGATGGCGACGGTCAAGGGCGACGTGCACGATATCGGCAAGAATATCGTCGGCGTGGTGCTGGCCTGCAACAACTACGAGGTGATCGACCTGGGCGTGATGGTGCCGGCGGAGACGATTCTGCAGACGGCCAGGGAAAAGCAGTGCGACATCATCGGCCTGTCCGGCCTGATCACCCCGTCCCTGGACGAGATGGTGCACGTGGCCGCGGAGATGGAGCGCCAGGGTTTCGACATACCCCTGCTGATCGGCGGCGCCACCACCTCCAAGGCGCACACGGCAGTGAAAATCGATCCGCAATTCAAGCGCAACCAGACGGTCTACGTGGCCGATGCCTCCCGCGCGGTGGGCGTGGCCAGCAGCCTGATTTCCGATGAGCTGCGCCCGGCGTTTGTGAAAAACATCCAGGAAGAGTACGAGAAGGTGCGCCAACGCACCGCCAACCGCAAGCGCAACGACACCCGCCTCAGCTACGAGGAGGCGCTGGCGGCGGCACCGCAGTTCGACTGGCAGAGCTATACGGCGGCGGTGCCGAACACAATGGGCGTGACCGCAATCGACGACTTCCCGCTGGAAAAACTCGTCGACACCATCGACTGGACGCCCTTCTTCATCTCCTGGGACCTGGCCGGCAAATATCCGGCCATCCTGAACGACGAAGTGGTCGGCGAGGCGGCCACCGACCTGTACAAGAGTGCGCAGCTGATGCTGCAGCAGATTATCGATAAAAAGCTGCTCAAGGCCCGCGCCGTCTTCGGCCTCTGGCCGGCCAACAGCGACGGCGACGACATCATCGTCTACACCGACGAGAGTCGCACCGAGGAGCTGGCGCGGCTGCACCATATGCGCCAGCAGGTGCAAAAGCGCGGCGGCGACGGCCTGTGCCGGTCGCTCGCGGACTTCGTCGCCCCGGTGGACTCCGGTGTTGCCGATTACGTGGGCGGTTTCGCGGTAACCACCGGACTGGGCGCCGACGAACTGGCAGCCGAGTACGAGGCCCGGCACGACGACTACAGCGCGATCATGGTCAAGGCGCTGGCGGACCGCCTGGCGGAGTCTTTCGCCGAATACCTGCACAAGCAGGTGCGCAGGGACTACTGGGGCTACGCGCCGGACGAGCAGCTCAGCAACGAGGAGTTGATCAGGGAGGCCTACCGCGGCATCCGCCCCGCCCCCGGCTACCCGGCCTGCCCGGATCACTCGGAGAAATCGACCCTGTTCAAACTGCTGGATGCGGAGCAGAATGCCGGTGTGCGCCTGACCGAACACTTCGCGATGCTGCCGGCGGCGTCAGTCAGCGGCTGGTACTTCGCCCATCCGCAGGCCAAGTATTTCAATGTGGGCAAGATAGGCCGCGACCAGCTACAGAGCCTGGCCGAGCGCAAGGGTGTCAGCGAACAGGAACTGGAGCGCTGGCTGCGCCCGAACCTGGAGGATTGAATCGGTGAGCAAAGAGAACAATAAAAACGAGAAACCCTCTTTCGGCCAGGTGGTGCTCAGCACCCTGGCCGCCGCCATCGGCGTGCAGAGCAGCAGGAACCGCGAACGGGATTTCAAGGGCGGCAGTATCAAGGCCTATATCGCCGCGGGAATTATCTTTACCGGGCTGTTTGTGTTGACGCTGGTGTTGGTGGTCAAGACGGTGCTCGGCAGTATGGGCTGAGCTTCTGGATAATACCCCCTACCCCGTTCGCGGCCATGGGCCGCTTCTCTAAAGCGGCTCCTGATGTCAACCACTAATCTGGTTTCCGCTGTCCAACCATTACTGAGTTTCAGGCTTCTCTACGTGGTCGCTCAAGGC
>NZ_JCBAJA010000033.1:0-55619 GCF_059834885.1 Microbulbifer sp. SE14
TGTACTTGTTGTAGAAGGGGGAGAGATCGATATGGCCATCGATCAGACGATGGAGGGTGAACTCGAAAGTGCCGGGCTGGAGCTGGTCTTCGAAGTTGATGACGACCATCGCGTCCTGGCTATAGCTGTATTTTCTGAAATTTGGCATATACCCTCCCTTTGAGGGTCAAATTTTACCAAAAAACGCTGGGTTTTAAGAGTTTTTCTACAGCCTGAACGTTGCCAGCAGGGGCGGCCTACGCTGTTTATGCGCGCAGCGCATAGCGTAGGCCGTCCCGCGGAGGCGCGCAGCGCCGGAGCGAACTGCCTGGCCTTGTTATACATCTTTGGCCGCTTTGAGAGCTGCTTTAAGCTTCTCTTTGGAAGCACAAATTTCCATCAACTCTTTCCACTTGATTCTTGTGCCTTTCGCTTTTCCGGTTTTACCTTGACACCACACAAGCCCTGTCATGGTTACGTAGCAATCACCATGAAAGTTTTTACCATCAGGGCTCCTTACTTCGAGCTCGACTCCCTTTTGCTTAACTTCCATTGCTACGTCAAAAGACTTGATGTTCACTTTCATGATGTGATTCCTATTGTGATGTATAACGCCCAGCGCAGGCGCAGCCAGCGCGGAGCACATTTTGTGTTAATGTTTGAGCGCCAGCGAGTAACACAAAAGGTGCGTAGCGTTGGCTGTCGCTCTGCCGCTGTTTGTTAAGCATTGGGCACGCTAGAAGCTACCTGATACGCAAAATAGCCCAAAGCTACCACTAGAATCCAGAATATAACACTTACAAAAACTACCCAGAACCCGCTTGGCTCCTGCCCCTGCTTTGTGAAGGGTTTGCACAGTAGTTGGCCGGGTATCTGAAACATTACTTCAGCCGCTGTAGTGAAAATAATTTCAAAGATAAAGCGACCGAGAACTCGAAAAAAACCACCAACTATTTCTTCCATGAAAAAACCTAAATACTCAAGATGCTTAACATTTATATCGTAGCCCTGAAGGCCGATTTCCCCGCGCCCCATATTTCAAGGCGCAATTGACGCCAGCATGCTCTGAACCCCTTTGAACGTCAACCCTGAGTCCAACATGGTTCGATCGTACAATTTTTGGCAAACGATCCTCGCGACTCATATCCGCATTTTCAACGTCCCTCTATAACCCTTTGATTTTGCTCGGCCCTTCGACCATTTCCAGCGCCATTTCATAAATATCGGCCCCGACGACCGAAATCTTTCCGGCTATTTGGTCACAAAGATAGAATACTGTATAAATACACAGCTTTTCGAGCGAGGGACTGCCCGTGAATGATATACCCGTACCAATTCCCGATCGCCCTACCCGGTTTATGGACCGCTTCAGGGCCTTTATACGCTCGCGGTACCTGGCCTATCGAACCGAGAAAACCTATTGCTTCTGGGTTCGGGACTTTATTCGCTTTCATCAGATGCGCCGCCCTGAGGAAATGGGGCCGGCGGAAGTGGATGCCTGGCTGGGGCACCTGGCCACCCGGCGTTCGGTGTCCCTCAATACCCAGAAGACCGCACTCAATGCGGTTGTGTTTCTCTACAAGCAGTTTCTGGGCATAGACCTCGGCAATCTGCAGTTTGACAAGACCACCAAGGGGCGGCGCTTACCGGTGGTGTTTACACATGAAGAGGCCATGGCTGTGATCGAGCAGCTGCAAGGGCACCATAGGTTGGCGGCGTCATTGATGTACGGTTCCGGCCTCAGGGTCATGGAGGCAGCGCGGCTGCGGGTTCAGGATGTGGATTTTGCCCAGCAGTGTCTTTTCGTAAGGGAGACGAAAGGGGAGAAGTGGCGGCGAACGTTGCTGCCCAAGTCTCTCATCCAGCCCTTGCGGGCGCAGATAGACCTGGCCCTGGCCTTACACCAGCGGGATCTGGAGGAGGGTTTTGGTGAGGTGTACCTGCCCTATGCCCTGGCGAAAAAGTATCCCTCCGCGGCCCGCAGTCCCGGCTGGCAGTATGTATTCCCGGCCCCGGAGCGGTCGGTGGATCCCCGCAGTGGCACAGTCCGCAGGCACCACATCGGCGAGCAACAGATCCGGCGCGCTGTCGCCAGGGCATTGGCGGCCATCGGCATTCGCAAGAAGGCGAGCTGTCACACATTCCGCCACTCATTTGCCACCAATTTACTGGCTGCGGGAACGGATATCCGCAATATTCAGGAGTTACTGGGCCACAATGATGTGAGCACCACAATGATTTACACCCATGTGGTCGGCGCGCATGAGCGAGGCGTAACCAGTCCCCTGGACAGTTAAAAAAACCACCCGGGCGGGTGGTTGGAAAAGGTAGAAGACAACTTCACTGGAAATGTGATTGGCGCCTGTGGGGTGACAAAACACCGGGGTCGACACTCCGAAAACGCGCGGCACCCGTGCCTTTCCCTGTGCGCAGTCCCTGGCGCAGGCGCTCTCGAAGTACCGACTCCGGTGTTTTGTCGAGGTGGGCAGAGCGCGAGCCAGTGTCGCGCTCCGCGAGGAGAGGGTTACTTCTCTACAAAAGCCCGCTCGATCACGTATTCGTGCGGGATACCGGCACGGGT
The DNA here is from genome assembly GCF_059834885.1 of Microbulbifer sp. SE14. Taxonomy (NCBI): domain Bacteria; kingdom Pseudomonadati; phylum Pseudomonadota; class Gammaproteobacteria; order Cellvibrionales; family Microbulbiferaceae; genus Microbulbifer; species Microbulbifer sp. SE14. Next base: position 2,561 of record NZ_JCBAJA010000033.1, read on the forward strand.
CTCGCGGAAGCCCCAGTCGTCCAGTATCGCAGTCAGGTCCTTCAACATCGCCGGGCTGCCGCAGAGCATAAAGCGGTCTTCCTCGACGTTCGGCTGGGGCACGCCCAGGTCTTTGAACATCTTGCCGGACAGCATCAGGTCGGTCAGGCGGCCGTTGTTGCGGTAGGGCTCGCGGGTCACGGTCGGGTAGTAGAGCAACTGGTCGCGCACCATCTCACCGAAGTACTCGTGGTTCGGCAGTTCGTTTTCGATATGGTCCTGGTAGGCCAGTTCGGACTTGAAGCGCACGCCGTGGGTCAGGATCACTTGGTCGAAGCGCTCGTAGACGTCCGGGTCCTTGATGATGCTGAGGAAGGGCGCCAGGCCGGTGCCGGTGGACAGCAGCCACAGGCGCTTGCCGGGCAGCAGGTGGTCCGCCACCAGGGTGCCGGTGGGCTTGCGGCTGACGAAGATCTCGTCGCCGGGCTTGATCTTCTGCAGCTGCGAGGTCAGCGGGCCGTCCGGCACCTTGATGCTGAAGAATTCCAACTCGTCCTCGTAGTTGGCGCTGGCGATGGAGTAGGCGCGCAGCAGCGGGCGGCCGTTTTCCTGCTGCAGGCCGATCATCGTAAAATGGCCGTTCTCGAAGCGGAAACCCGGATCGCGGCTGGTCTTGAAGCTGAACAGGGTGTCGTTCCAGTGGTGGACTTCGAGCACCTTCTCTATATTCAAATTAGACATAAGTTTAGAACCACTTATTCCTGAATTCTCTTAATGGTTGAATTTTAGCCCTGGAATATCTATTGGCAAAATGGGATATTTCGATATTCGTTATCGATTTTATCAATCGACCTGGGAGAGGATTTTGCGCTATTCCCTTCGCCAGCTGGAAGTCTTCCTCGCCTGCGCCCACTACCAGAACGTGAGCCGCGCGGCGGAGAGCCTGAATATGTCCCAGTCCGCCGCCTCCAGCGCGCTGAAGGAGTTCGAGCAGCAGTTCGAACTACGCCTGTTCGAACGCACCGGCAAGCGGCTGCGCCTGAACGAACTGGGCCGCCAGCTGTGGCCGCGGGCGGAGGAGTTGCTGGAGCGGGCACGGGAGCTGGAGCAGGCCCTGGCCGCACACCGGGACCTGGGGCGGCTGAAGATAGGCGCCACCCTGACCATCGGCAACTACCTGGCCGCCGGGGTCATGGCCCGCTATATGGAGGAGCAGCCGGGGGCGCGGGTGGAGCTGGAGGTGGCCAACACTTCGGCCATCGCCGAGGGGGTGCTGAACTTCGAACTGGACCTGGGCCTGATCGAGGGGGAACTCAATCACCCGGACCTGGAGATGATCCCCTGGCGCGACGACGAACTGGTAGTCTTCTGCGCGCCAGGGCACCCACTTGCCGGACGCAGGCGCCTGTCCGACAAAGATCTGGTCGAAGCCACCTGGATCACCCGCGAACCCGGCTCCGGCACCCGCCAGACCTTCGAGCGCGCCATGGCCGGCCTGCTGCCGCAGCTGCACATACTGCTGGAGCTGCAGCACACCGAGGCGATCAAGCGCGCGGTGGAGGCGGGGCTCGGAATCAGCTGCCTGTCGCGGGTGTCGCTGACCGATGCGCTGAAACGCGGCTCGCTGGTGGAGCTGCCGGTGCCGCAGCGGGATTTCAGCCGCGAATTCTACTTCGCGCTGCACAGGCAGAAATACAGAAGTGCCGGTATCGAGCGCTGGCTGGAGTTGTGTCGGCAGGTGACCTGACACCGGCACGAGAGGTTCGCTGGCCCCCACGTCGGGCATCCGGGCTTCGGAAGCAGTGGTCGACAACCTGCCACCATCAGTCATCAGACCAATGGAAATTGCCTGTAAGACCAATCGTGGTAATATCTTGCCCTATATCCGCCGCTGCCGCTTCCATCGAAGCGGCCGGATTTCAGTCGCCCGGCGTTTCCAAGGGATTGTCGTCCGCTTTCCGGCTGCGCTTTTTAACTGCCAATTTGCTGATGTTCCGGACAGAAACCATGAAAACTGAACCTATCGGTAACGGCCGCCGTATTTATCAGCAGGTGGTCGAGAAGATGCTGGCCCTGCTCGACAGCGGCGAATACCCGCCCGGCGTGCGGCTGCCTTCCGAACGCGAGCTGTCGGAAATGTTCGACGTCAGCCGCCCCAGTATCCGGGAGGCGATCATTGCCCTGGAGGTCATGGGCCGGGTTGCCGTGCGCACGGGGGCCGGCGTGTACGTTACCAAGCCGGTCAGCACCTTCGATGACGCCAAGGATTTCAGCCCATTTGAACTGACCGAGGCACGGGTACTGGTGGAAGGCGAAGCGGCGGCCCTGGCCGCCACCATGATCACCGAGGAGCAGCTCGAAGAGCTGCGCGAAGCCTACCGGGACATGGTGCGCGAGAACGAAGCGGGCAACCTGACGTCGGAACGCGCCGACCGGAAATTCCACGAAGCCATCTCCAAGGCCACCAACAACCGGGTGCTGATGAGCACCATCGATAAACTGTGGGATATCCAGGAACATTCCCCGGATATCCTCACGGTGCACAAATCCGTTTGCAAAAAGGACGGGCAGAAACGCCTCACGGAACACAGGGCCATCCTGCAGGCCCTGGAAAACCGCGACCCCCAGGCCGCCCGCCAGGCGATGCGGCGGCACTTTTCCCGTACCATCGATGCCCTGCATGAAGCCACGGAAGCCAAGGCCGTCGAGGTGGTGCGCCGCGAGGTGTACGAGCGCCGTAAGCGTTTTTCCATCGATCGCCTCGGAGAGTAACTCTCCGCCTTACCACCTTCACAGAAGGTAGCTGCTCACCCCGAAGCCTGGAGAAGAAAGCCGAACTCCAATACAAAGCCCCTGATGTCGGTGGCCATTTGGGAAATGTCTGCCGATGAGGCTTTTTTCCAGATGGCCACCGACAGCAGGGCCGCCCCAGCCTCGGCTTAGTGCCACAGGGATGGGCAGTCAAGTAAAAAAGCCCGCATGAAGCGGGCAAGTTCGTACCGGCGGAAGGTAACGCTGCCGGCGGAGAAGAGACAACGGGAAACCGACTCAGAACTTTGCCTGCAGCCCCAGGAAGACGCGGGGGCCGTAACTGTTCACCTCGCCCAGGTAATCCCTGGTATAGAAGTACTGCTTCTTCGGTTCATCAAACAGGTTGATGGCCTCCAGGCTCAGCTTGAGATTATCGCTGATGCGATAGGAGGCGCGCGCCTCCCAGACACCCACATCGCCCACGTAGCGCAGCCGCGTGCCGTTGCTGGTATACGGCTGGAAGTACTCACTGCGGTACTTGTAGATCAGGCTCGTGTCCAGTTCGCCGATCTGGTAGTAGATCTGGCCGGAGAAAACATGTTCGGAGAAACCCGGCACATTGCCCGGTGCAATGATGCCCCGGGTCTGCGAGTGGACAGAGCCATCATCGGCCAGGACGGTGACGCTGCCGTAGTTGCTGTCTTCAAACTCGAAGTCAGAATCGGCCAGGTTGTAGCTGGCCTTGACACCGAGACCGCTCAGGTAACCCGGCAGATACGAGAAGCGGTGTGTACCGGTGATCTCGATACCGTTCAGGTCGTTGGTCTCTTCATTGGCCCGGGTAATGGTGAAATCCGCTTCAACAGTCTGGCCGTCAACGATAAAGCTTTCGGTGGTGCGCGCCTGCTCGAAGCCGCCCTGGAATTTCTTGTGGTACACACCGAAGGCGAGCATGGTGTCATCGTTGGGATACCACTCGATGGCGGCATCGAAATTCCAGGAGGTCAGCGGTTTCATGCCCGGGTTGCCATCCCCCTCGACATCCTCGATCAACTCACTGATATCGGTGATTTCTTCGGATGAATTGGTGTCGAAGGTGCGCTTGTAACCCAGGTCGCTGGGATCTGGCCGCGACAGGCCGCGGTAGATGGCACCGCGCAACAGCCAATTTTCATCGATATCGGCCACGATATTGAAGCTCGGCAGTGCCTCAACATAGTCGCCGCCGGAGGCAACGCGCTCCAGTTCGTCCCCCTCCACAGCCTGCATGGACAAGGCACCTCCGTCGCCGCTGACGATTTTATAGGGCGTGCGGTAACCAACTGACTCCACTTCCGTCTGCACCACGCGCACACCGAAATTACCGTGAACCGGCTTGTCCATCAGCGCACTTTCGAAGTTCGCCATCACATAGGCGGCCTTGGTGGTTTCGGTCACATCGGTGACTCCGGCACTTCTTTCGTCCAGCTCGGGATAGGCGAAGTCGGCACCTTCCGCGGCGAGAATCATATTTGTCACGCACATGGTGTCGAAGGTGGCCCAGCTGTTGCCGGTTCCGGAGGTCGCCGAACCGGTGGAGGAGTCGACGTTGGTAATCAGGTTGCCGTCACGCTCAGCGCCCATGAAGTCGCTCTCCGGGAATGCGATGGCACAGGCCTCATTGATATCGGCGATAGTTGCGGCACCCGCGTCAGATCCCCGGCTTATGCTGTACTCGGCCCGGTCGGAACCGAGATCGAGATATTCCAGCTCGGAGAAACGCAGGCCTCCCTGCAGGCTTGTGACAAAGCCGCCGTCCAGTTTCCAGTCAAAATCGGTGCGGAAGGCATTCACGGTGTTGCGGCGGTCGACGTCGTTGTCGATGCGCGTGCGGTATGCATCGGAGAACAGGGCGTGGTCGGTAACATCGAAGTCGTTGATCGCATACTGGCGAATACCGGAATCCATATTCCAGCTCACCAACGGCCGATAACCCCCGGCCGTGCTTTCACCTGCGATATTCTCCTTGTCCGACTGGGTACGTACGGAAACCTGCAGTTCTTCCCTCGTGGTTTCAGAGAATGAAACGTCTGCAGATACGCTCAGGTTGTCGGTGAAATCGTAAGAGACGTTGAGGCCGTAACCCAGGTATTCCTCGGTACGGGAGTAGACCTCGCTGTTGGACTCGATGGCAGTCTCCCCCGCCCAACCGAGAACCGCGCCGTTTTCGCTGACCACCAGGGATTCCGCGGTTACGCCCGGGGTGACCCGGCGCATATTGGCAAAATTCAGGTCGTGGCGCTGCTCCGCCTGTATCCGCTCCGACTGCTGCAGATCAAAGTTGATGTCGGTCCTTTCGTTAGGCTGGAACTGCAGGGCCACGAAGACCGAGTCCCTTTTGTCCGACGTATCGTTTTGCCGGTAGCCGTTGGAACTCGGGGCGAACGCAAAGGCGCTGCCATCGCTGTAGGCCCTGCCGGTCTCCGGATCGACATCGGTGTCGTATTCACCACCGGATTTGTGACAGTCGTTGGCGTCTTCACGATAGAAGCCGCTGGTAACCTGGGGATCATTCAGACAGGCATAGAGAGAGCTGCCACTCGGGCTGGAAGAGCGCATCTCCGATTCCGGCTGGGAGATGTCGCTCTTCTGGTAACCCAGGGACACTCCCAGTGCCATGCCGTTGTCGAACTCGAACTGATCCACATAGCTGGCGGTACCGCGGAAGCCGTAATCACCGGCCATGGGGTCGTCGATATTGGATTGATTCGGATTGTAGTTGGCCTTGGTATCGAGCTGGATGCGCTGTTTGCCGTACTCGAGCGGCTTCAGCGTTTCCAGTGCAATCACACCCGCAACACCACCCTCCACGAGGCTGGCGTCCTGGGTCTTATAGATGGCCACCTTGTTCATCAGCTCCGAGGGAAACTGGGAGAAGTTAACCGAACGGTCACCGCTGCCGTTGGTGGCTTCGCGGCCGTTGAAAGTCGAGGCGCTCAGGTATGGCCCCAGGCCGCGGATGGAAATTTCCGTGGCACCGCCATTCTCCCGGTGAGACGCCGCACCGGTCACGGACTCCAGAGCCTCACCGATGGAGAGAGCGGGCATCTCGCCGATCTCTGTGGCCGAGAGGCCGTCGACTATCGTGATCGAGTTGCGCTTGATATCGATAGTGGTCTGGATGGTGGCCCGTGAACCGGTCACCACTATCTCTTCCAGCTCCTGCTGCACGGAGTCCTGGGCCTGGACAGCACTCATATAGGGCACTGCCGCGATTGCACTCACCAGGACCGATTTCTTGAATTTTCTCTCGATCGCCAATAGATCTTTCGCGTCTTTATTATTATTACGCATTGATACCCCCAAGGAAGTCTGCGTTTACGGGTGTGGATATAAATTAGTCCCCGTCCGGGAATGGGACCTACTGCGTGCCCAGAATGCTCTCACTGCGGTTCCATTCCTGGATGTAGACCAACCAGCGCCGCACTCGGGCAACATTTTCTGCACTGCGGGTACGCACATTTCCGGACGACCTCTAACCAATTCCCATCGGCCATCCAGTCCGAACCTACCCTCGGCAGGACCAAACTCTCATCTGCAAACCAGACAGTCAACCAATTTTCCGTTTGAATTCATTTATTGGTCTTACCTCTGAACAAATAATGGTCATTTGTCGCAAAAATATACGGCAGATCGCATAAACTTCACGCGAGACACAAATATTGGTCTGATCTATTGGTTGACAATAAATTATGGCCAATTTACGCTGGCTTCATAACAACAGCGCTGGCCATGGCAATGACCCGGCACCCTGCATATCCGGGCCGGGCCTCGTCCGCATCTGGGCAGGAAAAAAATAATATTCAGGTGATCATGAAAATTTCAGCAACCCAAAAGCTGCTCGCCTCAGCCGTACTTATGTGCGGCCAGGCATCCCTGTTAAGCGCACCGGTATCTGCGGAAGAGTTTTTTGTCAGAACTCAGGAGGAATACGCCCGGGCCGCCAAGGACCTTGCGGCCGGTGATACCATCATCCTTGCCACCGGCACCTGGCGCGACTTCGAGATACTGTTCACCGGCAGAGGTACGAAAGACCAACCCATCACACTCAGGGCAGAGGAAAAAGGCGGGGTAATCCTGTCCGGCCAGTCGAACCTCCGCCTCGCCGGGGAGCACCTGTTGGTATCGGGCCTGGTATTCAAGGACGGCTATTCCCCGAGCAGCGAAGTGATCGCCTTTCGGCGGAACCGGGAGCAGCTGGCCAGCCACTCCCGCGTCACCGAAGTGGTCATCGATGACTTCAGCAAACCGGAGCGAATGGAGTCGGATTACTGGGTTTCCCTCTACGGAAAGAACAACCGCCTTGATCACAGCCACTTGGCTGGCAAGCGCAACAAGGGGGTTACGCTGGCAGTGCGCCTGGACAGCCCGGAAAGCCAGGAGAACCGCCACCGCATAGACCACAACTATTTCGGCCCCCGCCCGGTGTTGGGCTCCAACGGTGGGGAAACCCTGCGCATCGGCACCAGTCACTACTCCCTGACGGATTCCCTGACGGTCGTGGAGAACAATTACTTTGACCGCTGCGACGGCGAGGTGGAGATCATCTCGGTCAAATCCGGCAGCAACCGGATACTCAATAATACCTTCTACCAGTCCCGCGGCACCCTGACGCTTCGCCACGGCAACGGCAACGGCAACCTGGTAGAGGGCAATGTGTTTTTCGGCAACGGGGTCGATCACACCGGCGGCATTCGCGTCATCAACCGCGACCAGCGGATTCGCAACAATTATCTCGAAGGTCTCACAGGCTATCGATTTGGGAGCGGGTTCACCATCATGAACGGTGTGCCCGACTCTCCCATCAACCGCTACCACCAGGTGGTCAACGCGGAGATCGAGAACAACAGCTTTATCAATGTGGAGCATATCCACCTGGCGGCGGGCAGCGACAGCGAGCGCAGTGCGGTGCCGGTGAATTCCCGCATCGCAGACAACATCTTTTATAACGAAAACCGGCGTTCGCCCTTCTCCGTGTTCGATGACATTTCCGGAATCCGCTTCTCGGCCAATGTCTCCAACGGCTTCACAGAGCAGAAAATTCAGAGCGGAATCAGCGCTGGATTGCGCGATCTGCGCCGTGCCGAAAACGGACTCCTTTACCCGGGCGGAACAAAAATGGCGAGTAAAGGCGTCAGTCGCGATTTACAGCCCGTTTCCAAACGTGAAACCGGGGTCAGCTGGTATCCGAAAGCGGACCCGGAAGTGCCTTTCGCCAGCGGCAGGGTCATAGAAGTATCGCCGGGCGAGGATGCCCTGTTCAACGCCATCCAGCAGGCCCGGGATGGAGATACCCTGGCACTGCAACCCGGCACCTACACCGCGCGCAAGCGGCTCAATATCCGGAAAGTGCTGCGTATAGAGGGCACCGAGGCAGCCGAGGTCATTATCCAGGGAGAGCGCCCGGTACTGTTTGAAATTGCCGACGGCGGCAGCCTGGAACTGGAAAGACTGACACTCTCCGGCGCCGCAAGCCCCGACTCTGCCGGCAACACCCTGATCCGCACCGCCCGGTGGGGCATGCTGAAGAACTACCGCTTCACTCTGAGAAACAGCAGCGTACAAGACCTCGACATCAATCACTCCTATCACTTTTTCGACTCCGGCAGCCGGGCATTTGCCACCGATTTTGTGATCGAGAACAGCGTATTCCGGGATATTTCCGGCGACCTGATCAAACTCGACAAGGAACGCGATGATCTAGGGGTCTACAACGCCGAGTATGTACGTATTACCGGCAACCACTTTGAAAGGGTTGGCGGTGCCCTGCTCAACCTCTATCGGGGCGGCAACGATGAAAGCACCTTCGGTCCGCATCTGAACTTTGTTAACAATACCGTGATCTCGTCCGGCAACGGCAGGCGCAATAAATCCGGGGCCCTGCTGTACCTGCATGGCGTGCAGCACACCGGAATAGAAGGCAACAGCTTCACCGACAGCCGGGGAATCCTGGTCGAGCACACGGTGGGCGAACCGTTGACCCGCATTGCCGGCAACCGGTTCATTCGCACCCCGCCAGCGGACGTAAGGGAGCTGGTGGCCGCAGGCCCCCACACCGCCATTCTTGCCAACAACACCGTGACTCAGTAATGCCCGGCCAGAAGAACAGAACCAGATTCAAGCCCGCACTTTCCGCGCTGGCAGTCAGGGTATGCCTCTCCGCCGGTGTTTACGCGGCATCACTGCCATGCGCCGCCGCGGGCGCGCTGGCGGCCTTCCCGAACCTGGTAATCAATGCGGCCGATGTGGATGCCATGCAGGGCGCGATTGCAGAGCCGGGCCGTTTCCGCAACGCGTTCCTCGCCGCCAGGGCCGGTGTGGAAAATGCCCTGTCGGGACCGGTTTCGGTGCCGGTGCCCGTTGATGCCGGCGGTGGCTACACCCACGAGCAGCACAAGAAAAACTATCAGCTGATGTATAACGCCGGTGTGTTGTACCAGCTCACCCGGGACAGCCGCTACTCCGACCGTGTGCGGGATATGCTGCTGGCCTATGCGGAAATCTATCCATCTTTGCCGCTGCACCCGAAACGCCGCCCCGGAGCCAAAAACCCCGGCAAACTCTTCTGGCAGAGCCTGAATGAGGCCGTCTGGCTGGTCTACACCATCCAGGCCTACGATCTGATCCGCCCATCCCTGAGCGATGGCGATGCACAGGAAATCGAGCGCGGCATACTGCGACCGGTGGCCGAATTCCTGTCGGTGGAGTCACCGGAAACCTTCAACAAGGTGCACAACCACGGCACCTGGCTGACGGCCGCCGTAGGTATGGCGGGCTATGTACTCGACGAGCCGGAGTGGGTGGAAAGGGCCCTGCTGGGGCTGGACAAGTCCGGCAAAGGCGGATTCCTTCGCCAGTTGAACACTTTGTTTTCTCCCGACGGCTATTACACGGAAGGACCCTACTATCAGCGCTACGCGCTGATGCCCTTTGTCACTTTTGCCAAGGCCATCGAGAACAACGAGCCGCAGCGGGATATCTTTGCATATCGCGATGGCATTGTGTTGAAGGCAGTGGATACCACCATTCAGCTCAGCTACAACAAGCTGTTTTTCCCCATTAACGATGCCATCAAGGACAAGGGTATCGATACCCCGGAATTGGTTCTCGGCGTGGCCATCGCCTATGGGCAGACAGGCGACGCGCAACTGCTGGATATCGCCGAACAGCAGGGACAGATCCTTCTGACCGGTGACGGCCTCGATGTGGCACGGGGACTGGATGGCGGCAGGCAGGAACCCTATCAATTCAGGTCCAGGCTGTTCCGGGACGGTAAGGACGGCGACCAGGGCGGACTGGTGGTCCTGCGGCAACAGCGGGATGGCGATCAGGCGCTGGTTTTCAAGCCCGCCGCCCAGGGCATGGGGCACGGCCACTTCGACAAGCTCAGCTGGCAGTTCTACGACCGGGGTGCGGAGATTGTTACCGACTACGGTGCGGCGCGCTTTCTCAATGTCGAGGCCAAGAACGGCGGCCGCTATCTGCCGGAGAATGAGAGCTACGCGAAGCAATCCATCGCCCACAACACCCTGGTCGTGGACCAGGCATCACACTTCAATGGCAGCCTGGAAACCGCTGGCGATAAACATCCGGAGCTGTTGTTTTTCCACGCCGACGATCAGGTAAAGATCAGCGCCGCGAAAATCGATACCGCTTATCCCGGAGTTTCACTCAAGCGCACCGTGGCTCTGGTGAACACGCCGGAAAGTCAAAAGTCCTTCGCCATCGACCTCTTCGAGGTGGATTCGGACAGGCCACACCGTCTGGATTTGCCACTGCATTTCAACGGCCAGCTGGTCGACACCAGTTTCGATCTGCGCGTCTTCACCGACACTATTTCAGCCCTGGGAGACGGCAGCGGTTACCAGCACCTGTGGCTGAAAGCCCGCGGAAAGCCGGACTCCGGCCTGGCACAGATCACCTGGCTCAACGACAACGGCCGCTTCTACACCCATTCCAGCCTGACGGACGGCGATACGCACATTTTGTTGACCCAACTCGGCGCCAACGATCCGGATTTCAACCTGCGCCCGGAACAGGCCTTTATCGCGAGGCGCGACAACGCCGGAAAGCACACCTTTGTCAGCGTGCTGGAACCCCACGGGGCCTATAACCCGGCCAGGGAATTCACCCTGCAGGCGGAAAGCCAGGTGACGGCCATAGAGCATCGGAAAGACGCAAGCCTCGAACTGGTTGCCATTTCACTGGACAGCGGCAGCACGCAATTGCTGGCTTTCCACACCAATACCGGAGACTCGGCGGGAGGCGAGCACGCCTTCGAGTTCCGCGGCAAGAGCTATGCGTTCAGCGGCCGCGCCAAACTCTTCACCATTTCCAACTAGAAGGGGACTTTATGCCTGCAAGCGATGCCTTTGTTTTCTCGGAGAGTCGGGAAGTGGAAGACCTCGGCGACGGAATCCGGCGGCAGATTCTCGGCCACGACGACAACCTGATGGTGGTCAAGGTGTGGTTCGAGGAGGGCAGTATCGGCTACCTGCACAAACACCGCCACACCCAGGTGACCTATGTGGAGAGTGGTGAGTTCGAGGTCCAGGTGGATGGGCAGACCAGCACCCTGAAAGCCGGTGACAGTTTTTACATAGCTCCGTATCTCGAGCACGGTGCCGTGTGCAGGAAGGCCGGCGTACTGATCGATACTTTCAGTCCCTATCGGGAAGATTTTCTCAAAGAGTAGACGGGAACAATAAAAATGAAGAACTTGCGCTGGACCATCGTGTCCCTGGTGGCCCTGGCCACGATCATCAATTATATCGACCGTACCGCCTTGTCTGTCATGTGGCCGGGTATCGCCGACGACCTGGGCATGGACAGCCGCGATTACGCCAACATCATGAGCGTATTCCTGATCGCCTACGCCGTGGGCCAGGCGGTGTTCGGGCGCGTCTTCGATGCCCTCGGAACGCGCATCGGTTTCATGCTTTCGATCGTGGTCTGGTCCCTGTCCATCGCCCTGCACGCACTGGCCAGCTCGGTGGCCTCCTTCAGTATTTTCCGCACCCTGCTTGGATTCGGGGAAGCGGGCAACTGGCCGGGCGCCACCAAGGCCAATGCGGAGTGGTTTCCGGCCAGGGAGCGCGCGCTGGCCCAGGGGATCTTCGGCGCCGGCGCCTCGGCGGGCAGTATCATCGCCCCTCCACTGGTTGCTTCCCTGTATGCCTTTCTCGGCTGGCAGGCCACCTTTGTAGTGGTGGCACTGTTGGGCTTCGTGTGGCTGGTGCCCTGGCTGATCATTTACAAGAGCGGCCCCGATGCACACCCCTGGATAACCCCGGAAGAAAGGGAGTTGATCCTCTCCGGACAGATAACGACCCGGAAGGACGACGGCGAAGAGGAATACGTCCCCACCCTGATGGAACTCCTGTCACACCGCCAGAGCTGGAGCGTGATCGGAGCGCGCTTTTTTATCGAGCCCATCTGGTGGCTGTTCGTTGCCTGGCTGCCGTTGTATCTGAATGACAAATTCGGCTTCGACGTCAAGGCCATTGGCGCCTCGGCGTGGATCCCCTACGTCGGCGCAGCCATGGGCGCGCTCTTCGGGGGCTGGCTGTCCGGGCGCCTGATCAGCAGCGGATGGAGCGTGAACAGATCGCGCAAATCTGCCGTGGTTGTCGGCGGTGCACTGATGCTGCCAGCACTGCTCGCCACAACCGTGGCCGCCACTCCCACGCTGGCGCTGGGGTTGATCACGGTGATCCTGTTCGGCTTCCAGGCTGCCATCAACAACATACAAACCCTGCCGAGCGATTATTTCTCCGGCAAGAGTGTGGCCAGTCTGGCCGGTATCAGTGGCGCCGTGGGCGTGGTAAGCGTGATCACCGCCATTCAGCTGGTGCCGGTCATCACCGACGACGGCACCTACTATCCACCTTTTTTCATTCTGGGCGCCTCGCTGGTTCCGATGATGCTGGTTTCGGTGCTGTTCGTGGGCGGTCGTATCGCTCCGGTGCGGAAGAAACAAGATGGCAATCACGCGGTTGAAGCGGTCGGTTGACGGCCACTCAATCGGATCTCCCTATTCATTCATTGATTTTTGAAGATACGTCAGGAGTAGACATGAAACTGAAAGGCAAGGTAGCGATCGTCAGCGGCGGCGCGCGAGATATTGGCAAGGCGGTGTCCCTGAAGCTGGCCGCGGAAGGGGCGAAAGTGGTCATCAACTACTTCAGCAACAGCCAGAACGCCGAAGAAACCCTGCGGGAAATCCACCAAGCCGGCGGCGAAGCCATCATCGTTCAGGGGGATATGACCAAACAGGCGGATGTGGCGCGCCTGATCCAGACGACCCTGGATAGCTACGGGTCCACCATCGATATCCTGGTAAACGTGGCGGGCGGCCTGGTCGCGCGCAAAGCGCTCGATGAAATGGACGAGGACTTTTTCAACCATGTCATCAGCCTCAATCTCAACAGTACCTTCCTGCTGACCAAGGCCGTAGTACCGCATATGGATGGCGGTGCCATCGTCAACCTGGCCTCCCAGGCGGGACGCGACGGCGGCGGTCCCGGTGCCTCCGCCTACGCCACGGCCAAGGGCGCGGTGATGACTTTTACCCGCGCCATGGCCAAGGAGCTGGGCCCGCGGAATATCCGCGTCAATGCGCTGTGCCCGGGAATGATCAGCACCACATTCCACGACACCTTCACCAAGGACGAGGTGCGCAGCAACGTGGCCAATGCCACACCACTGCGCCGGGAAGGGAAGGCCATGGAGGTGGCGGACGTAGTGGCCTTTATGGCCTCCGGAGAGGCCGCGTTCCTGACCGGCGTCAACCTGGATACCAACGGCGGCCTGCTTTTCTCCTGAGGAGGCAACGTATCAAACACAGGTTAACCCACTGAATGGAATGGCGGATCGATCGATGGGAAAAGAATTGGCTGTGCTCGGCGAGTGCATGCTGGAAATCAACCTCGCCGAAGGCATGAACGCCGCCGACAACACGCTGGCGGCTGGCCTGTCCTTCGGTGGCGACACGCTCAATACCGCGCTGTACCTGTCGCGGCTGGGCTTCCCCGTGGACTATGTGACCGCCCTGGGGGACGACCACCTGAGCGACTGGATGTTGCAGCAGTGGCAACGGGAAGGTATCGGCTGCGCCCTGGTCCAGCGGCAAAGCAACGCCACGCCGGGGCTGTACCTGATAGAGACCGATGAGCAGGGCGAGCGCAAGTTTCTGTACTGGCGGGAAAAGTCCGCGGCGCGGCGCCTGCTGGATCATCCCGCGAATGCCAGCGACCTGTTCGCACAGCTTATGGAGTTCCGGGCGATCTACCTGTCCGGTATCACTCTGGGAATTTACTCATCCTACGCGCGGGAATGCCTGTTTGAATTCCTGGATGACTTCCGCCTTGCCGGGGGAAGAGTCATTTTCGACGGAAACTATCGCCCGGGACTCTGGAGCGGGGAGGCCCTGACACGGCAGGCCTATCAGCAGATGTATCGCCGCACCGATATCGCGCTTCCCACTCTCGAGGATGAACAGGCCCTGTTCGGTGACAGCAATGAAGAAGCCGTAATCGAGCGGCTGACCAGCCTCGACGTCAATGAAATTGTGCTGAAGAAAGGCGCGGACGGCTGTGAGGTAATCACCGAAAGAACCAGGGAGGTGGTCGCCACCCAAAAGGTGGTGCCGGTGGATACCACGGCGGCGGGAGACTCATTCAACGCCGGTTACCTGGCACACCGCCTGGGTGGGAGCTCCGCCACCGAGGCGGCAAGAAATGGCCACATGCTGGCGGCGCTGGTGATCCAGTACCGGGGAGCCATCATTTCGCGCACCGCGATGGGGCTCTCAAATGATGTGCCGACATCTTTACATTTACGCGGCGCCGGCGCTGCATAAAAAGGAAACTGGAAAATTAATCCCTTTATGAACTGCTGAATCTGTCTGTGTTGTTGCCAAATGGCTCTTGGGGTGCTGTTGGCAGGTTGTGCGCGATTGGTTTAACCCCGCAGATGCGAGCGAAAAACAATAAAGATCGTCTTTACCACGAGAGGAAAATAATCAGATGAAAAAGTATAAAAGAGTAAGTAGGCAGAGCGCGATGAGAGATATCAGTATGCTGATGCTGTCTGCATCCAGCATGGCCCTGGCGCCGGCGGTCATGGCGCAAGAGGCCATGGAGGAAGTGGTTGCCGTTGGTATCCGCCACAGTCTTGAGGCCGCCGTGGATGCCAAGCGCAACGAAGATAGAATTGTAGACGCAGTGGTTGCGGAAGACATCGGCAAGCTGCCGGACAACAACATCGCCGAAGCCCTGCAGCGCGTGACGGGTGTATCCATCAACCGCGACTTCGGGATCGGTTCCGAAGTATCCATCCGCGGCCTCAAGCAGAACCGGGTGGAGATCAACGGCCGCTCTACGCTGGGAGACGGCCGTAACGGCATCAATTTCCAGGATTTCCCTGCGGACTTCCTGTCCAGGGTAGAGGTTATCAAGTCGCCGACGCCGGAAATGATAGAAGGTGCCCTGGGCGGCACCATTAGCCTGGTAACCACACGCCCGCTGGACCTGAATGCGCCACTGGCATCCGTATCTTTCCAGGGTGAGTATGCAGACAAGGCCGACAACTGGGCGCCGATATTCAGTACATCTGTCGGCGACAGTTGGGATCTGGGCGAATCCGGTACCTTTGGCGCCATGGCCTCGGTCTCCTACCAGGACCGCACTCTGCGCCGGGATGAGTCGCTTCTCCAACTTCAGGTCGGCCCGGTCGACTTCAATAGTGACGGAGAGATTAACGCTGTCGACGATGCAAAGAACACGCCCAGTGGCAACTATGTCTACGGCCGGGAGCATACCTTCAACCCACAGACAGAGCGCCGTGAGCGCACCGCTTTCAACGTTTCGTTGCAGTGGGCACCCGCCTCCGAACAGGGGATGTTTTACCTGGACCTGAACACCACGGAAAGGACGGGAAGCCAGGAGGCCTTCTCACTGCTTCATGTCGGTGGCATACCGGTTACAATACCGGGCACAACTTATGAAGACGGCAACGGCCAGCTGCAAAACTTTACCTATGAAAGTGTCCTCCCCATTCAGACAGCGGCTTCCAGTTTCCGTAATACAGACTCTTACAGCCACGCCTTTGGTGGCGAGTGGAACTTCACCGAACAACTGAAGGTTTCCGCCGAATACGCCACGGCAGAATCAGATACCTACAAGCCAAAATCCGAGTTTCGGTTTCGAGCCATTGATCACGCCCTGGAAGGGGACGGCCATCCAGATGCCAACGAGTGGAAGGTGCCGGTCAGCTTCGAGAACAGCGCAAGCGGTGCACCGGTGGTCGACTTCGCCGATGGATATGTATTCACCGATCAACATAACCAGGCGTTCCGTCGCTACGAAGATACGCGCACCAATGTCACCAACCAGGAAGACGCCTTTCGCCTGGACCTGGAATATTCCGCGCCCTTCGGCCTGGACTGGGTATCCGCCGTAAAGACCGGTGTACGTTTTACCAGCCGCGACTACGAACAGAATCAACGTCAGTTTCGTTTAACCAATATTTATAAAGACCTGACGGATAGTGACGGCAATCCCGACATCATCTGGATGGAGGATATCGCCGCGCAGTTCCCGTCGGCCATCACTGACTATCAATTTGATGACGCTTTCGAGCATACCGGCCAGAGCGGCGTATACGAACTGGCCAGGGTTACGGCCTTTGATGTCGGCCTGCTGCAGGATCAGGAAGCGACTTACAATATTGTCAAACAGCTGGTGGCGGGCACCAACTACGCTGTCGAGGGCGATCTCGCCGATAACCTGGAGTATATGGAAAGCGGCTACTCGGCGATCAGCGAGGAGACGTCCGCATTCTATCTGCAGGCCAACCTGGACTTTGGCAGTGTGCGTGCCGTTGTGGGCGGCCGCTACGTGGAAACTGAAATTGCTTCGAGCGCCTACCAGGATACGAACGGGGTATCGGAAATTGTCACAGATGGCACCAACTACGACGATTTCCTGCCGAGCCTGAATGTTACCTGGGGCCTGAGCGATGACACCCTGCTGCGTTTTGCCGCGGGCAAGGTAATGCGCCGCGCTGATTTCGGCGAATTGAGCCCTGCATATCGGTTCAGGGATGCCTATATCGCGGCCGATCGCGGCAACCCGGCTTTGGAGCCCTACCGCGCAACCCAATATGATATTTCGGCTGAACACTATTGGGGCAACGGCAACATGCTATCCGCGGCGCTCTTCTATAAAGACATTGCATCTTTCCTGAAGAGTACCTCGGAGTGTAAGAACCTGCCTGAGATCGTCAGCACCCTGAGTAACACTGACGACTACGAGAAGATATGCCTGTGGAATGTCGAAGGCCCTATCCAGTATGCCAATGCGAGTACCCCTGTATCGGACATGGGCATTGAGACCGACCTCGTGACCAACGGTGAGGAAGGTAAGGTCCAAGGCTTCGAACTGGGCTACCAGCAGGCCTTTGACTTCCTGCCTGGCGCCTGGTCCGGTCTGGGCCTGAGTGCCAACTATACCTATTCCGACAGTGAAGATCCGGATGGGGTACCCCTGGAAGATATATCCAGGAATACCTTCAATACCCAGCTTTATTATGAGTACGAAGGGTTCGGTATCCGTTTGGCATATACCTACCGCGACCGTTTCCTGGACAACAACGACACCAAACGGGTTCGCCCCCTGGGTGTCACCGTAGGCGCCGATCCTGACGACCCAACCCTGGGTAATGATTACCGCGAAGATCTGCAGCAACTGGATGTGTCAGCCACCTATGACATTAGCGACGACGTCACAGTCGTGGCGAATGTCACCAACCTGACTGCTGAACCGACCATTAACACCGGCGCAAACGGCACAGTTTTCCAGGTAATGGAAACCGACCGCCGCTTCGTTTTGGGTGTTCGCGCCAGGTTCTGATCTGAACCGGCGTTACCTTGGCCCGCCCCGCATTGGGTTTGCGGCTCTCAGACAGGCCAGCCGGGCCCACCAGTAACACAATAACAACGGTGGGCCGGCACCCGGCTTGTAGTTTTTGGAATCCATATTTGCAGTAAGGGCCACGGATCGCGCTCCTGTTGTGCCGAGAATTTCTGTTGCCCGTATTACAACCCTGCTGCTGTGCAGTACCTGCCGCAGATAATTCCACCCCGAAAGACCAAAAATGAGGGTTCAATGAAACGTTTAAAATCATCTCTGGTGGTGAGGACAAGTTGTGCCGCGATACTGAGTGTTTGTATGGCGGGTGCCAATGCCTCAGTGCAAAACCCGGGCTTTGAAAGCGACTGGAATAGCTGGACGGACACGGATCCATCCGCCATTTCCGGAGTTGCCCACAGCGGCAGTAAATCCGCCAAAATTACCGGTAGTGGCGGACGTTTCGAACAGCAGGTGTCCGTCAGCACCAACACCAATTATCGCCTCAGTGCCTATGTGCTCGGTGACGGCACCATCGGCGTCGAGGCCGGTGGCAGCACCTACGATGCGGGCACTTCCAGTTCGGACTGGCAACCGGTTGAAGTGGAGTTCAACAGCGGCAGCGCACAGAGCGTTACCGTATTTGGCGCTTACGGTGGTGGAGAGGGGCGCTTTGACACCTTTGCGCTGGAAGATCTCGGTAGCTCAAGTTCGAGCAGTTCGGGTAGCTCCGGCGGCTCGTCCGGCGGCTGCACGTCCGGCAGTAACCTGGCCGTGGCCGCCGCTTATGACGACGGCACCAATGACGGCCACGGCCCGGAAAATGTACTGGACGGCAGCCTGGCCAGCGAATCCCGCTGGTCGTCCCAAGGCGTCAAGTGGATTACGCTCGATCTCGGCAGCGTAATGACCGTAGAAGGCGTGGACATTGCCTGGTACCAGGGCGACCAGCGCACCAGCTTCTTCTATATCGAAACCTCAACCGACAACAGTAACTGGACCACTGTGCTGAGCAGTGGGCAGTCCAGCGGCACCAGTGCCGATATGGAGCACTATGACGTCACCGACTCCGATGCCCGCTACGTCCGCCTCACCGGCAGTGGCAATAGCTACAACAACTGGAACAGCATCCTCGAGTTCGATGTGATCGGTTGCGGGGATGGCGGCAGCTCAAGTTCCAGTGGCGGTTCCGGCGGCAGCTCGAGCTCCGGTGGCAGCTCGGGTGGCGGCCTGGATCCGTCCCTGCCGCCCTCGGGCAATTTTGAGCTTGTCGACTGGTATCTGAGTGTGCCCACCGACGACGACGGCAGTGGCACGGCGGACTCCATCAAGGAGAACGAACTGAGCGGCGGCTATGAAAACAGCAGCTATTTCTACACCGCCAGCGACGGCGGCATGGTATTCCGCTGTCCGATTGACGGCTACAAGACCTCTACCAATACCTCCTACACCCGCACCGAACTGCGGGAGATGTTGCGGCGGGGGGATACCAGTATCAGCACCAAGGGTGTCAACGCCAACAACTGGGTTTTCGGCAGCGCGCCCTCGTCAGCGCGAGATGCCGCCGGCGGCGTGGACGGGGTATTGCGCGCGACCCTGGCGGTGAACCACGTCACTACCACCGGCAGCAGCAGCCAGGTGGGGCGCGTCATCATCGGCCAGATCCACGCCAACAACGACGAGCCCCTGCGCCTCTACTACCGCAAGCTGCCGGGCAACAGCAAGGGGTCCATCTATTTCGCCCACGAACCGAAAGGCGGCAGCGACGTCTACTACGAAATGATCGGCAGCCGCTCCAGCAGCGCATCGGACCCCGCCGACGGCATAGCGCTGGACGAAGTGTTCAGTTACGAAATAGAAGTGGTGGGAAATACGCTCACCGTGACCATATCCCGTCCCGGCAAGACCGATGTCGTGCAGAGCGTCGATATGAGTGGCAGCGGCTATGACACATCGGACCAGTACCACTACTTTAAGGCCGGAGTGTACAACCAGAACAACACGGGTGACGGTAGCGACTATGTACAGGCCACCTTCTACGCCCTGGAAAACACCCACGACGGCTATGCGTACTGAGGTCTTCCGCAACACCGCCGCGTAGGAGGGAAACTTGTGTTCGCCCACCGCCGAGGGCGAGCACAGGGTTCGCCCCTACGTCTCCTGCCCGGCGCGCCGCGCATCCAGCCGCCGGGCGAATTCCTGCAGTATCAGCCGGTACAGCTCCCGCCCCAGGTACTTGTCCTCGACGCCGCTGTCGATGGACGGGTTGTCGTTCACCTCGATCACATAGCCCCTGCCGGCGGACTCCTTGACGTCCACGCCGTAGAAGCCGTTGCCGATCGGCTTGGTGGCCTTGAGCGCGGCCTGCAGCACGGCTTTTGGCACCTCGAAGGTCGGCAGGGTCGAGAAGCCGCCGCTGATGTTCTTCTTGTTGTTGTGGTTGTAGATCTGCCAGTGGTTCTTCGCCATGTAGTAGCGGCAGGCGTAGAGCGGCTTGTTGTTCAGCACGCCGATGCGCCAGTCGAATTCCGTGTACAGGAATTCCTGCGCGAGCAGCAGGCTGGATTCGGCGAACAGCTCCCCTATCTTGTCCCGCAGCTCCTCCTCGCTCTGCACCTTGACCACGCCGCGGGAGAAGGAGCCGTCGGGGATCTTGATCACCATCGGCAGGCCCAGTTCCTCGAGCGCCTTCCGCAGGCTGGCCTCGTCGCCGCGGCGCAGTATGCAGGTCCTGGGGGCCGGCACCTTGTGGGTCGCGAAGAGATCGGCCAGGTAGATCTTGTTGGTGCAGCGCAGGATGCTGGTCGGGTCGTCAATCACCACCAGGCCCTCGGCCTCCGCCTTCTTGGCGAAGCGGTAGGTGTGGTGGTCAATCGCCGTAGTCTCGCGGATAAACAGGGCATCGAACTCCGGCAGGCGCATATAGTCCGCCGGGGTGATCATCTCCACCGAGAAACCCAGCTCGCGGCCGGCGCTGGCGAACTTCTTCAGCGCGCTCTGGTCCGACGGCGGCAGCGCCTCCTCCGGGTTCACCAGTATCGCCAGGTCGTAACGGCTGTTGGCGCTCTTCTTGCGCGGGCGCCACACCTGGTTGCTGAAACTGTCCAGGGCGTCGGCGAAGCGCGTCTCCTCCTCCTCGTTCAGCTCTTTGTGGGAGCAGATGCGCAGGTCGACGATCTCCCAGGACTTCTCGCAGGCGAGGTGTATCTCCAGTACCGGGCAGGCGAAGCGGTCGAACAGCAGTCTTGAGAGCGGCTGCAGGGCCGGCTCGGCGCACTGGCCGAAGTAGGACTTGACCACCAGGTGGGTGCCCGGCGCCTCGGGCCGGCGCAGCTTGTTCAGGGCCGGCAGCACCCGCGCCAGCTGCAGCTTGTACAGCTGCGGCAACGACAGGTCGTTCAGGGTGCGCACGCTCGGCAGCACATGGTGGCTGCGCGCCTCCGCCAGCAGCGAGCAGTAGTAGCCCTCGGAGCGGTAGTCGTAGTCGGCACAAAGGTTGATGACCCGCACCCGTTGCTGGCGGGGCGGGAGCTGCAGGTAGTCGGCAAAGGTGATCACGCGCTCACTGGGGTAGTAGGGTGCCCAGTCTTCGAGCTGGTCGATCACGATTAGCACCTGGGACATGGAGATAGGCGCCTCGGGAAGGTCATTAAAAGCCTGCGAAAGATAGAAGAAATTTTGTCCAGCTCCTATCTTTTTTTGCGCCTTTTGCTAATGTTGCTCCGCCGCAGCTTCGCGGTGTCCTGAGGCGCCCGAAGGCGGGCCGCAAACATGTCTGTTCAGTCCTTCCCAACCTACACCATTCGCGTCGCCGAGCCCGCGGACGTGCCCACCCTGCACTGGCTGGAGCAGGCCTGTTTCGACGGCGACCGCCTCAGCCGCAGGCGCCTGCGCCACTGGGTGGCGGCGGAGAATCGTGTCTTCCTGGTGGCGGAGCGGGGCGAACAGCTGCTCGGCTATGTGCTGGTGCTGCTGCGCCGCGGCACCCGCCTGGCGCGCCTCTACTCCCTTGCGGTCGGCCCCGCCGGACGCGGCCAGGGCATCGGCAAGGCCCTGCTGGCGGCCGCCGAGGAGGCCAGCAGCCAGAGCGGCCGCCTGTTTATGCGCCTGGAGGTGGCCGAGGACAACCACGCCGCCATCGGCCTCTACCAGCAGCTCGGCTACCGCACCTTCGGCAGCTACCCCAACTACTACGAGGACGACGGCAATGCCCTGCGCATGCAGAAGCGCATCCGCTATCGCCCGGAGCACCTGTGCAGTCTGGACGTGCCCTGGTACGGCCAGAGCACCGACTTCACCTGCGGCCCGGCGGCGGCGATGATGGCCATGGCGGCGCTCTGCCCCGACTACCGACCCTCGGTCAGCGAGGAGCTGGCCCTGTGGCGCCAGGCCACCACCATCTTCATGACCTCCGGCGCCGGCGGCTGCCACCCGGTGGGGCTGGCCCTGGCGATGCGCGCGCGGGGCTTCGACTGCGCCGTCTACCTGAACCAGAGCACGCCGCTGTTTGCCGGCGGCGTGCGCTCGGCCAAAAAGAAGGCGGTGGTACAGCAGGTGGACGCCGACTTCCGCGCGGCCGCCCGGGAACAGGAGATCCCGGTTATCGAACAGGAATTCACCCAGGAGCAGCTGCAGCAGTGGCTGGAGGAAGGCGCCCTGGCGCTGCTGCTGATCAGCACCTACCGCCTGGACGGCAAGAAGGTGCCCCACTGGGTGACCCTGACCGGTATCGACGAGGAGTGCCTCTATGTGCACGACCCGGATGAAGACGACGAGCAGAACCCCCTCGACAGCCAGTACCTGCCGATCGCGCGGGAGGATTTTGCCAGGATGTCGCTGTTTGGGCGGGAGAGGCTGCGCACCGCCGTGGTGGTGCGCAGTTGCGGGGCTGTGGATCCGAAACCGACAAAACCGACAAGTTGAGGGCCGGGCGCAGCACCGTGTAGGAGCCTGCCCTGCAGGCGAATTGATCCGTGCTCCGTAGCCGTTCGCCTGCAGGGCAGGCTCCTACAAAGCTGTGCCCGCGGCGCTCACTGCTTGCTGAACAACTCACCAAAGAAGTCCCCGCTGTACCAGCGCGGCTTGCCATCCGCGTCCGCCACTTCCCGCGCAATTGCGTAGTTCACCTCGGTGAACTGCTTCGCTGCCGGGTAGCTGATCTGTTCGTCGGCCACGTCTGACGGGCGGTGGTAGCGCTCCTGCAGGAACTGCATCTGCATGGCGGTGCCGTCGATTGCCGGGTCCAGTGCCTCGCGGCCGGTGATCAGGTAGATGGCCGGCACCCCCTGGCGCACGAAGTTGTAGTGGTCGCTGCGCACGAAGATCACCTGTTCCGGCATGGGGTCCGGGCTCAGTTTGAGGCCGGTACGTTTGGCCGCGCGCTCGGCGGTCCTGCCCAGGGTGGAATGCTCGGCGCCGAAGGCGATGATGTCCCTGAACGGATACAGCAGCATCGGCATATCCAGGTTGATGTTCACCACCATCGACTGTGACGGCACCGGCGGGTGCCGGGCGAAGTAGTCGGAGCCCAGCAGGCCCTTCTCCTCGGCGGTTACCGCGACGAACATCAGCGAGCGTCGCGGGGCCCGGCCGGACTGGATAAACAGGCGCGCCGTCTCCAGCATCACCGCGATGCCGGCGGCATTGTCCTGGGCGCCGTTGTTTATCTGGCCGTCCTCCTCCACGCCGATATGGTCCAGGTGCGCGGAGAAGACCACATACTCATCCTTCAATTCCGGATCGCTGCCGGGCAGCACGGCGACCACATTGGGGCTGGTGATTTTTTTGTGCGTGGCGCCGCTGGTCAGCTCGGCCCTGTAGGGAAGCGGGAAGCCGCGCGGCGCCAGGCCGTTTTCCATTTCGGTGAAGATGGTTTCCAGGCTGCGCTCGGCGCTCACGAACAACTGGCGCGCCGCGGGAATGTCCAGCATGACGCCCGGGTGCAGGCCGGGAATGGCATTGCCGGGCACATCGTCGGTATCGATCCAGTCGAAGTTGTCGTCACGCAGGTGCTCCAGGGAGCGCTCGAAGGACCAGCGCTTCTCCCGCTGCGGGGTGTTCAGGGTGATGGTGCCGACGGCGCCGTGGCGCGCGGCCGTCTCGCGCTTGGTGCGGCTGGACGAATAGTGGGCGCCCACTTCATTGGGCATATTCTTTGGCCGCCCGGAGAGCATCACGACTATCTTGCCGCGCACATCCAGGCCCTGGTAATCGTCCACGCCGTACCCGGGCGCGTCTATGCCGAAGCCGACGAAGACCAGCTTGGCGGTGGTGACCGTGTCCTCGCTGTGGGTGGGCGGGGAGGCGACAAAGTCCTCGCCGAACTTGAAGGTGATGTCGCCCTCGCGCCCCTGCAGTACCAGCGTCGGCTCGCGCCCGCCCCAGCCGGCGCGCACGAAGGGCACCTGCTGCAGGTAGCCCTGGCTGCCGGCGGGCTGCAGGCCCATGCGCTCGAACTCCCTGGCCACATAGTCGGCCGCCGCGCGGTAGCCGGCGCTGCCGGTCTCGCGCCCGGCCAGTTCGTCCGCGGCCAGGTATTCCACGTGGGTGCGGATATTTTCGCTGTCGGCGCTGGGAATCGGCGCCGGGGAAGTGGTGGCGCAGGCCACCAGGGCACCCGCAAGCAGGGCGCCGAGAAGAGTACGGATTCTCATCGGGAACGTCTTTATTGAGTGGGTTCTTCTTCGATCGCGGTACGAGGCCGCCATGGATGGCGGTCATGCAGACAACGCATGGAGCAGTTGTCTGCCACGGCGCACCCTACGCAAGCAAGCTTACCATGATCCACAGCAGCGGAATCGCGGCCAGGTTGAGTATCAGCCCGGCCTGCAGCATCTGTCCCTGGCGGATCATGCCGGTGCCGTAGGCGAGCGCGTTGGGCGGTGTAGCCACCGGCAACATGAAGGCGCAGGTGGCCGCTATGCCGACACCGAATACCAGCGGGTAGGCGATGGCCGGATTGAACTGCTGCGCCAGGGCGTAGATCACCGGCACCAGTATCGCGGCACTGCCGGTATTGGAGGCCAGTTCGGTGAGGAAGATCATCAGCGCAATGCAGGCCATGATCAGCAGCCAGCCGGGGGCCTGTTCCAGGCCGCCGAGCAGCGACTGCGCCAGCCACAGGGAGGTGCCGGTCTGCTGCAGTATCGCCGACAGGCAGAGGCCGCCGCCGAACAGCAGCAGTATGCCCCAGTTGATGTGCCGCTGCAGGTCCGGCCAGGCGATGAGCCCGAACAGCGGCGCCAGTGCGGTGATGGCGAGGCCCACCACCGCGTCGAAACTCTTGCCCAGGCCCAGCCACTGCGCGATCAGGGAGGAGAAACTCCAGCAGAGCACCGCACCGGCAAACAGTATCACCGCGCCCACCGCGCCCGGGGTCCAGGATTGGGTCTCCACCTCGACCCGCCGTATCTCCGCTTTCTCCCGGTCCGGCCGCAGCACCAGCCACAGGGCCGCCAGCACCAGCGGGAACATGGCCAGGGTCACAGGCCCGCCGACTTTCAGCCAGGAGACGAAATCCAGCTCCAGGGTGCGCGCGGCGATCGCGTTGGGCGGGCTGCCGACGATGGTGGCGAGGCCGCCGATATTGGCCGCATAGGCGGTGCCGAGTATCGCGAAGGCGCGGGTACGCGGGTGCTCGTCGTCCACCAGTGACAGGGCGATGGGCAGCATCATCGCGGTGGTGGCGGTATTGCTCATCCACATGGACAGGAAGGAAACCGTGGCCAGAAAGCCGATCAGCGTCGGCCACAAGCGGCCGCGTCCCAGCTTCATTACCTGCGCCGCCAGGCGGCGGTCTATGCCGTGGGTGTGCAGCACCGCGGCCAGGGTGAAGCCGCCCATGAACAGGTAAATGATCGTGCTGGAAAAGGGTGCCAGCGCCTCGGCTGCGGGCATCAGGTTGCTGAAGTAGGCCGCGGCGGGCACCAGCAGTGCGGTGACCGGCAGCGGTATGATCTCGCTCATCCACAGGCCGGCGGCGGCGAGCAGGATAAACAGTCCCAGGCGCTCGGGCCCCTCGCCGACGAGCGCGGCGGCAAGCAGCTGTGCCAGCAGTATCCAGGCGGCGATGATCATCAACTTGATCGGCAGGGAGAGAGAGTGCAACGGGAGGCTCCATATCTCGGTTATTTTCGTCGGCCTAAGATAACAGACAGGAGCGCCGGCCGACCCGATGGTGTCAGGCCGCGCGCTCTATATCCGGATAGGCCCTGGTCACGGCCGCGGCGACTTTTTCGTGGGCATTGTCTGGCAGGAATTCGCCGTGGGCGCCCAGGAAGTGCAGGAACGGCAGTTCCAGCAGGCGGCGGAAATCCTCCTCCAGCCAGTGCAGCGGATCGCAGCCCTCCGGGGTCATGCGCGCGCGCCAGGTCGGCGCCACCTGCATGCCCCTGCGGAAACCGGCGAAGCGCAGCAGGTTCCTGCCCCACCAGTTGCAACCGCGCCAGGCCTGCCAGTACTGCAGCGCGTCGCAGCACAGCAGCAGGCCGCCGCTGTAGGGGACCCACAGCGCCGCCTCCGGGTAGCGGCTGCGGGAGAATTCCACGAAGCGGCCGCCGGGCACCGGGCAGTCGCCGCCCTCGCGCAGCAGTTGGTCCGCGGTCGGCGGATAGTAGTCGGAATCGGCCTGGCGCCAGAAAGTCAGGGCAAAGCGGTCGCGGTAGTAGAGGTCGTCGCAGCCGTGGTAGTAGCCGAGACGCACCGCGTGGCGGACACTGCCCAGGTCCCGCAGTTTTTCCTCCTGCTGCGGGCGCAGGCGCACCGGATTGACCAGGGTCAGCTCGTCGCCCCAGCGCACTATGCCCATGTTGCGGTTGATCACCACCGCCGGGGCCAGCCTCACGGTGCCGGGTACGCAGAAAAAATCCGGCAGCAGCCGGCGGATTTCTCCGTGAGGTTGGGGCGGGGGATAATCGATCTGCATAGCCGCGCAGCCGTCGCGATTCAGCTGTACTGCGCCCGGTTGCCGATCCCTCGCAAAAGCAGCAGCGCCTGCTGCGCTCTTTCCTGTGGCACAAATACATGGTCATGGCGCAGCGCCGCCACCACGTTGGCGCTGATGCCGCTGTTGGCGAGCTCGGTGGCGATCGCGGCGGTGAGGCCGACGGCATCGAGACCGGAGTAGACCCGCAGGGTGATCTGGCGGAAGCCGCCGCTCGCCTCCAGTCCCTCCCGCTCGGCCAGGGACTGCGGCAGTATCGCGGAGACGCCCTCGCGCTCGCGGAAAATGCACAGGCAGTCGCCGAGGATATTTTGCAGCCGTGACTCCGGTAGCTGGCAGAAAACGTAGACCTCATCCTGCAATTGCGGATCGATATTCTGCAGCAGTTTTTCCAGGCACACTTCCGCGTTCATAGATGGGTATCGCCACCGCCTTTTTCATGTTCAGTTGCTTCTTGTTTTGCGCGCGCTGCGACCGGCACTGCCGGCCGGGCTCTCGGTAAACTCCTCCCCTTCAAATTCAGGCTCGCCCTCGGCGGGCGTCGTGTCCACATCGATACCGCGCTGCGCTTCTGCCTCCCAGCGGTCGAGGGCCAGGTCTATGTCCTTTTCCAGGCTCAGGCTGGGGAATTCCGGGCAGGGGGCATCCTTCACCGGATCGTGCCAGGCGGACAGGGGCGCGACGAACACCACCAGGGATTTGTGCAGGTGATTCCGCCCTATGCTGGCCTCGGTCCAGGTGGTCTGCCAGGCGAATCTCCCCTTCACTGCATAGTCGCTTTCATAGGACTTGAGGGTGAGGAAATAGGGGTAGACCTTGCCGCCGCGACAGACGAGGCGCCGTCCGGTTTTGATATTGGCCATCTGCGTGAAGGGGTCGAAATACCAGTTGATGTCGTAGCCGTAGGCAAAGCGCATCTCGCCGTCCCGCTCGAGAAAAGCGTAGGAGCGGCCGCTGCCGTCGGCCCGCAGGCTCCACACGTGGCGCGCCTCGCCGTCGCGGGAAATCAACCAGGAACCAACCCACTGTTCGGCCTCCAGGCGCGACTCGGTGCTCCAGCCCTGGCCCCCCTCACTCTCTTTGCCCTCATCGGAAGGCGGTGTGGCCGCTGCTGCGCTGCACGCACAGAAAAATACCAGCGCGAGAATAAAGCGTCGCTGTATCACAGCTTCTCACTCCGGGTCCGCTTTACTCTTCCCTGAAGTTTTTTCCGTTTGTTTCGCCGATTCACATCAGCCTGCCAGGTCAGGACATTCGCTGCCCGCCCTGGGGGTATTCCAGCTGCTCAGGCGGCGCTGAAAACTCAGCAGGCCGCCGCCTTCCTGCAACCAGTGGCGTCCGTCCACTATTGCGAAGTCTAAGGTGACGGGGCTCCAACCGGTAAAGGCGACGGCCACCACACCGCCACTGCAGCGCAGGGAGGCACCGGTGCGCACTCGCACCCGGTCGCCCTCCAGCTTCCAGTTGATGGCGAAGCCGTGGGACAGGCGGCCGCCGGAGTGGAAGCCGTAAGCGAAGCCGGAGCCGTCGGCGTGCAGTTGCCACACCAGCTGCTCGTCATTCTCGCTGACCACCAGCCAGTTGCCGGCCCATTGTCGCTGCGGCGATTCCGCCGCCGCGGCCGTCAGGGGCAACAGCAGGAACAGCAGCAGTATCAGTGCGTATGTTTGGAGGAAGGAGATAAGGAGACGGTGGGACGAGGGGTGACGCAAAAACTTCATGCGCGGCTCTCTGAAGCTGGGTTACTGCGACTGGCGGCGGTGGCCGCCGGTTTTCCTGTGCGCCGCGCGGCGGAAGCATCACGCGGCGGCATGAAAAATCGCTCAGGCGCTATTTTTCACGTCCCTTGTTCATTAAAGGCTAGACGCAAAAACCCACCTTGGCAGGAAAAGCCTCAAAAATATTTATTCAAACGCCAATTTGAAGAGATTGGCGCTATTCGGTGCGCGCATTGGAGAGGGTCTTGTCCGCACGCCAGACGCGGTATTTCAGCTGCAGGTCGGCGGGTAGATAGACCACCAACGGCAGCCGGCTGTTGTACGGCAGCATCAGGCCCTCGCCGCGCACGCGCACGAAACGCCGCGATTCCGAACCCGGCGGGCAGGCCTTGAGGGTGGTGGGGGCCGGCTCCGGATGCGCCAGCACATAGTAGGGGTAACCCCAGCCGTCCAGGATTTCGCGCCTGATGGCCGCCCGGTAGCCGCGCAGATTGCAGTCCACCAGTTCTGTCTTGCCTGGCACCAGCTCCACCATGAAGCGGCTCTCGTCCACCACCTTGGGTAGGCGGATCACCTGGCGCACCTTGCCGTCCACCGTGGAAGGAAAGGCCTCCAGGTCGGAGGCCTCTGCGGTGGCGGCGAGGCAACAGAGGGCGAGGATCAGGGCGCAGCGCAGCGGCATGAAAACCTCCGTCGGCGGTTGGCGCGAAAATCTTTTTTCAGTCTAGCAGGCCGCTAGACAGATTTTCTGCGCCGCAGACCGAACCAGAGCAGCAGGCCCAGGGCCGCGGCGGCGGCGAACAGCAGTGCGGCCCAGAGGGTGTAGCGGTTCCGCTCGGTGGGGGGTTCCAGGCGCGTGCGGGCCTGGCCGAGGGCGGTGCGCAGGCGCTGGAAGGCGGCGATCACTTCGGCGTTGGGGGCGTTGCCGAGAATCGCGGTGCGCAGCGCCTGCCATTGTTCCGACAGCTGCGCCGCCAGGGGCGCGTCGCGTTTCTCCAGCTGTTCGCGCAGGGGGGCGTAGCCCTCGCGGAAGGCCAGCATCAGTTGGTGGTAGGCGCTGGCGTTGTCGCCGGCGCGGTAGGCGGTCTCGGACAGCCGCAGCAGGCCGTCGGCGCGGGCCAGCGGGTGCTCCAGGGCGCGCACCCGCTGCGGGTGGCCGCGCCACCACATCAGCGCCCCGGCCCCGTCGGCGGGCAGTTCCACCGGTCGCGCCGTGGCCATGCCCGGCAGGCCGATCAGCGCCGGGTAGCGCTGCGCCAGTTCCGATGGCGGCGGCAGTTCGCCCTCCACGGCGAAGTTGGCCACGGTCACCGCCAGGGCCCAGCGCTGGCGGCTGCCGAGGTCGCCGTCGATAGACTGACCGTGCACCGAATCCACGGTGGGGTCCAGGGTGTTGTAGAGGTCGTAGAGGCTGAAGCTGGCCATACGGCCCGGGTCGCGCAGCCCGGGCGCCCTGTCGCCGCCCTCCCCTCGGGCGCCGTGGCAGCTGGCGCAGCGCTCCCGGTAGAGGGGCCTGGCGAAGTCGGCGGAGGGCAGCATTTCCGCCGGCGAGCGCTGCAGCTGGTAGAGGGCGGCCAGGCGGTCGGCGGCGGCATTGGCGCGGCGGCGCACCTGATCGCTGTCGCGCTTTTCGACAATGGCCGCATCCAGTTCCAATACACTCCTCTCCAGCGCGGCGCGGCCCGGCTTGTCCGGCAGCTGGCGCACCAGTTCCAGCGCCTGCGCCAGGTAGCGGCGCTGCTGCTGGTAAAGGGACTCGTCGACAATTTCGCCCTTCTGCACCGAATCGCCGTAATCCACAGAGATATAGGACAACAGGTTGCTGGCCTCGGCCGCCAGGGGTTCCCGCGCCAGCGACTCCTGGGCCGTCGGCGCAACCGGCAGCCACAGCAGGAGGAGGAAAGCGAGGAGGAGCCAGCGGATTTGCATCGGGAATTCTTTTTCTGGATTCGGCACAAGATTAGCAGCCGCGCCCCAAGCGCGGACGTAGGGGCCGAAGGCGCCGTGAATACCTGGAGCGGCCGGAACGAGCCTTGTGTTCGCCCGAGTCAGCGGCGCCCTGCTGCCGGCAGCAAATACAAAAAACCCCGCACACGGCGGGGCTTCGGGAGGCTGAACCGGACTCAGCCGCGCTCGGCGCGCTGCTTACCCCCTCTCCGCTCGCTCTTTGGCGATCAGGTAGTCGGCCACCTCGAGCATCAGCTCCTGGCCGTTGCTCTTGCCCTTCAGGCCCGGCAGGGAGGTGCTGATGCGGTACTTGCCGGCTACCACCACTTCCGGGGTGCCGGACAGCTGGTAGGCGCGCTGGTTGGCCTGACCCTGCTTGATCCGGCTGTTGATGGCGAAGGAGTTGATCAGCTTGGCGGCCTTGGCACCGTCGGCACCGTGTTCATTGAACAGCTCCTCGATGGCCTTCAGGTCCGGGTTCCAGTTGCGGCCGTCGCGGTTGGCGAACATCTTGCGCTGGTTGTTGATGGCGTTGAAGATGGGGGCGTGCATCTTGTCCAGCACGCCCATGGTCTCCGCCACATAGTACATGCGCGCGTGTACTTCCATAACCGGCTGCCAGACGGCCGGGATCTTCAGCAATGCCACGTCTTCCGGCATCTCCTTCTTCCAGCGGTTCAGGGCCGGCTCGAAGTGGTAGCAGTGGCCGCAGCCGTACCAGAACAGTTCGGTCACCTCGATCTTGCTGTCGTCCTTCTGCGGCACCGCCTGGGGCAGTACCTGGTAGTGCTGGCCGGCCTTGAACTGGCCGTTGTCCTGGGCGCAGGCGACCAGGCTGAACAGCAGGGCAAACACCATGGCGAATCCCTTGGACAGGGGGGCGACGACGGCTCTCATAGTCTTCTCCAACATTATTCTTTCGGGGTCCAGTACAGCAAATATACTGGCGCCACTCGGGTACTCAATAGACAGCGCAGATTATTGAAGTTCCCGCGCGCGGAAGCAAGGAAACCGGGCAATAAATGCACAATTGGGCAGAACTTTACGGTCAGCGGGATCCGAAGCCGATTGGGATTGCGGCCGGAAACGAAAAAGGCCGGTCTGGGACCGGCCTTTCGCAGCTCTTGTGGGGCTATCAGTCGGTCAGGCCCGCCACATAGTTGGCCAGCGCCTTGATCTGGGCGTCGGACAACTGCTTGGCCACGGAGCGCATCACGCGGGTGTCGCCGTCGTTGGTGCGGCTGCCCTCGCGGAAGGCCTTCAGTTGGGTTTCCACATACTGGGCGTGCTGGCCGGACAGGCGCGGGTAGCCCGCCGGGGCATTGCCCACACCGGTGGGGGAGTGGCAGCCCATGCAGGCGGGTACGCCGGTCTCGCTGTCGCCGGCGCGGTACAGCTCGCGACCCAGCACCAGGCCGTCCACGCTCTCGCCGCTGTTCAGCATCACCGAGATGGCCTCGGAACCGGACAGCTGGGTTTGCTGGGAGGCGAAGTAGGCGGCGATATCCTGCAGGTCCTGCTCGTTGAAATTGTCCAACTGGCCGATCATCTGCGGCACACTGCGCGCGCCGCTCTTGATATCCATCATCTGCTTGAGCAGGTACTTCTCCCCCTGACCGGCCAGTTTCGGGAAGGTGGGCGCCGGGCTGTTGCCGTCGGCACCGTGGCAGGCGGCACAGGCCGTAGCCTTGGCCTGGCCCGCGGCGGCGTCCCCGGCCGCTATCGCAAACGGCGCGGCGGCCAGGCCAACAGTCAGGCCGAGGGCCAGAGCGGTGTTCTTTATAATGCTGTTCATACGTCGTCCCATTGCGCGCTGAATTGGTCATCAGTCTCCGCCCGGGAGACTAACTCGCGTCGCCCCCATCATCCTGCGACGCAAAAACCGCGACATTATATACTTGCGCGCCAATCGAGTGTACCGAATCAGCAGAGCAACCATGTCCGAATCCAGTCCCGAAAAACTCAACTTCCGCGCCGTACAGTTTCTCACCAGCGCGCCGACCCTGGCGGAGTGCCCGGAGGACAGCGGCGCCGAGGTGGCCTTTGCCGGGCGCTCCAACGCCGGCAAGTCCAGCGCCATCAACGCGCTCACCGGCAACAGCAAGCTGGCGCGCACCTCCAAGACCCCCGGGCGCACCCAACTGATCAACTTCTTCCGTGTCGGCGACGAGCAGCGCCTGGTGGACCTGCCCGGCTACGGCTACGCCAAGGTGGCGCGCTCGATGAAGGACGAGTGGCAGCGTCACCTGGCCTTCTACCTGGAGCAGCGCAAGTGCCTGCGCGGCCTGGTGCTGCTGATGGATATCCGCCAGCCGCTGAAGGAATTCGACCTGCATATGCTGACCTGGGCGGTGGAGTCCGGGCTGCCGGCGCACATACTGCTGACCAAGGCGGACAAGTTGAAGAACGGCCCCGCCAACAACACCCGCTTTGCGGTGGAGAAGGCGCTGAAGGAGCAGGGGCTGGACAAGGGGGTGAGCGTGCAGATTTTCTCCTCGACCAAGAAGACCGGCCTGGACAAGCTGGAGCGCAGGCTGAACGAGTGGCTGGCGCTGGGGGAATAGTGGGTTCTTCTCCCTGGCCAGACCGGACATTGATCGCGGCCAACGGCCGCTCCTACAAGGTTCTTTCGTCATACCGGCGCAAGCCGGACTGCGTAGGCATGGATGCCGTAGCGAGCATTCGCGGAGCGAATGGCCCGAAGGGCGTGGCGCAGGAGCGCCACCTAATCCAGGTGGCACCAAACTGGATACTGGTCTGCGCCGGTATGACGACCGAATTGGTATTCGGAACAGAGTATTTACAGACCGTCATTCCCCCCGGGGGCGGACAGCAGCGACTGCAGCAGCACCCGCCGCAGCTGCCGCCGTGCCCGCGGCGTCAGGCCACGCAGGTCCTCCGCCCTCAGGCGCCGCTGGGCCAGCAGCGATACCAGGGTTTCCTCGCGGATCTTTATTTCCAGAAATGGCGATGAATTGGCGGCATCCATGCTGAGGGGGATCGGGTCAGTGCAGGCTGACGACGCCGGCGGGATTCTGTTGCCACTGCTGCCGCGCCGGTGGATTCGGCTCACCGGCATAGAGGGTGCGGATGCAGTCGGCGGTGATCCGGTAGTTGTCCCTTTCCTTCAGCTCCCGCGCCAGTCGGGAGCTGGCCCCCACCAGTATGTAGTTGCAGTGGCTGTCCTCGCCCCGCTGGCGGTAGGCCTCCATCAGCTCGCGGGCGCTGTTGGAAAAGCGCATGGCGGCGACGGCGTAGCCGGGCCAGCGGGCCTCCAGCAGGAAATTGGCCAGTTCGAAGGCACAGCCCAGGTAGGGGATGGCCTCGCCATGACTGCCCTCCTCGCACAGGCTGGCGCCCCGCTCCATCCAGTCGAGCCATGCCTGCTCGGCGCGGATCGTGTCCGCGGTCAGCCACTGACGGTGATTGGCACAGAGATAACGTAAGTTCACGGCGGACTCCTCGGTTGCAGTTACAATCATGCTAATGCGAATCATTATCAATTGCAACAAGTAAAGAAGGAATCCCCCCGCCCGCAAGGGGCAACCACAATCATTCGAGAGATAAAAAAAGCCGGCAGATGGGGACTGCCGGCCAGGGGTCGGTGCCCTTGGGGATGGGCACCTTACCAGACGCACCCAGGGGGACGGGCGCGCCTGTGGGTTCTCACCCATTAACCTGTCTTTTTTCCTTCCACTGTGAAGGATAGGGTCGTCGGGCCGACTTCCCCAGCCCGTCGGTGACCGGAGATATTCACAGAGGATAAATTCTATTCCTACCCCAGCCGGGTTTCCGGAAACAGATTCCAATTGCGTCGATTGGCGCTCGCAAGGAAAAAAAAGCCCCGACTTTTGGGGAGGTATCGGGGCGGGGTCAAGCTGATTGTGTTGGGTGAGGAGCAACAGTGATTTGTCTGTTTAGAGAGGCTCTGTTCGGGTTGGTTCCACCGCCGAGAGTAAAGAAGCGTTAACGCGGGCGAACACAGGGTTCATCCCTACACAATCCCGTCGGGTCATTCGCCCTCGCGCTCGATATCGCAACAGTGGCTGGCCGGCACTTCGCCGCCGCTGGTCAGCACCGCCTCGGTAACCGGGTTGGGGCGGAAGGTGGTGCAGCCCTTCAGGCCCAGCTCGTAGGCTTCCCGGTAGAGGGATTCGAATTTATCGAAGGGATAGTCCTCGGGAATATTCACCGTCTTCGAAATGGCGTTGTCCACATAGGGCTGCAGCGCCGCCTCCATCAGCAGGTGGGCCCGCGGCGACAGGCGGCGGGCGGACACGAACGATTCCGGCAGGGCGTCCGGGTTGCCGCCGCCCTCGCACCAGAGGCGGTAGGCGGGATCGGTGATCTCGAAGTGGCGGTATTCGCCGTCGGCGGTCAGCACCCGGCGGTGGTGGTGGAAATCGAACACCGGCTCCACGCCGCTGGAGACACCGTTGGCCAGCAGGCTGATGGTGCCGGTAGGCGCTATCGCGACCAGGTGGCTGTTGCGGATGCCCTGCTCTTCTATGCCGCGGCGCAGAACTTCCGGCAGCGCGCGGATATCGGCACCATCCAGGTAGGCGTCGCGGCGGAAAAAGGGGAAGCTGCCCTTCTCTTTCGCCAGCGCTATCGAGGTCCGGTAGGCGCTGTCGCGCAGCGTCCGCATCACCCGCGCGGCCTGGTTCCGCGCGGCATCGCTGTCGTAGTGCAGGCCCAGCGCAATCAGCGCATCGGCGAGGCCGGTGATGCCGATGCCGATGCGGCGGCTGCCGCGGGCCTGCTGCTCCTGGGCCGGCAGGGGGTACTGCGAAAGGTCGATCACATTGTCCAGCATGCGCACTCCCAGGGCGGCGCAATCGGCGATGCCGTCCCAGTCAAGGCACGCGCGGTCGCTGAAGGGCTCCAGCACGAAGCGCATCAGGTTCACCGAGCCCAGGTTGCAGGCGCCATAGGACGGCAGGGGTATCTCGCCGCAGGGGTTGGTGGCGCTGATATGCTCGCGGTAGTAGAGGTTGTTGTGGCGGTTGATCTGGTCCACGAAGAGCACGCCGGGCTCGGCGTAATCGTAGGTGGCGCGCATGATCTTCTGCCATAGCGCCCGCGCCGGCACCCGCCTCAGCACCCGGCAGGGCAGGGCCTCCTGTTCACCGCTCCAGCGGCGCTCCAGTTGCTCATTCCCCTCGCCCTCCAGCTGCTGTTCGGGGAAGACCAGTGGCCAGTCGCCGCCGGCTTCCACCGCCTGCATGAAGTCGTCGCAGACGAGTACCGACAGGTTGAAGTGGCGCAGCTCGCGGGGATCCCGCTTGGCCTCGACGAAGCGCTCTATGTCCGGGTGGTCGCAGCGCAGCGTGGCCATCATGGCGCCGCGGCGGCTACCGGTGGACAGCAGGGTCGCGCACATGGCATCCCAGATTCGCATAAAGGACACGGGGCCGGAGGCGATGGTGCCGGTGTGGAGGGCGCGGCTTCCGGCCGGACGCAGGGTGGAAAAGTCGACGCCTATGCCGCCGCCCTGCTGCATCGTCAGGGCGCCCTCCTTGAGGCGCTCGAAGATCGCATCCATCGAGTCCTCGATGGTGCCCATTACGAAGCAGTTGAACAGGGTTACCCGGTGGGCGGTGCCGGCGCCTGCGAGGATGCGCCCGCCGGGCAGGAAGCGGAAGCCGGCCAGGTTGTAGTAGAAGCGCTGCGCCCACAGTTCGCGCTGTACCGGTTCCACCGCAGCCAGGGCGTTGGCCAGGCGGCGCCAGCTGTCCTCGATGGTGGCGTCGTAGACCCGCTCGCCGTCCCTATGGCGGTACTTGGTGTCCCAGATAAACTCGGAGATCTCCGCCTCGAAGCGCGACATATCAGCTGAGACTCAGCTGGGCCGCCGGGCCACTGTCGTGCAGGCGGCGGATGGCCTCGGCCAGCAGGGGCGCGCAGTCGACGATTTCCAGCCCGGCGCCAGATTCCTGCGGCAGTGAATTGGTTACGGCTATCGCCCCCAGCGACAGCTGGCCGAGTTTCTGCAGCGCATCGCCGCAGAACTGGCCGTGGCTGGCGAGCGCCCAGATGCGCGCGGCACCACCCTCTTCAATCGCACTGGTGGCGCGGGTGATGGTGCCGCCGCCGGCGATCAGGTCGTCGACGATCAGCACGCTGGCGCCCTCCACCTTCCCCACCAGCGTACCGCCGGAGAGCCGGTCGGCGCTGCGGTACTTCTCCACGAAGGCGCGGCCTATCTCCCGCTCGAGCCGCTCACCCAGGGCCTGGCGGAAGGCCTCGGCGCGCTTGACCCCACCCACGTCCGGCGAGGCCACCACTATGGGTTTGTCGTCACCCTGCAATTGCTCGGCGGCAAAATCCACGAACAGCGGCTGCGCCGGCAGGTGCAGGGTGCGGCAGCGGAAGGCGTTCTCGAAGGCAGACTGGTTGTGGGCGTCCAGGGTCAGCACCGCATCCGTGCCCAGGGATTCGAACAGGCTGGCCAGGTAGCGGCTCGACAGGGGGTCGTGCAGCTTGGTGCGGCGGTCCTTGCGCCCGTAGCAGAGGTAGGGAATGACTGCGGTGGCGCGCGCGGCGCCAGCGTCCTTCAGGGCGCCGATGAAGAACAGCAGCCGTATCAGCTTGTCGTCGACGCTGCTGTGCTCGTCGCTGTAGAGGGACTGCACCAGGTAGACGTCGGCGCCCTCCACGTCGTCCAGCGGGCGTATCTTGTGCTCGCCATCGACGAAATCCCGTTCCTCGTGGGCGGCCAGGGGCTCGCCGAGGGCCGCGGCGACGCGACCGGCGAAGTCGGCGCCGGCGTCGAGGCTAAACAGCTTCAGGCGGCTCATTGGCGGCGATACCGGTTGAAAGGTGCAGGTTGAACCAGTCGATGGCCAGGCGCACCACCTGGTCCAGGGTGCCCGGTTCCTCGAACAGATGGGTGGCGCCGGGGACTATCTCCAGTTGCGGTTCATTGACCATGCGCGCCGCCGCCTGCTCGTTCAGTTCGATCACTTGGTGGTCTTCGCCGCCGACGATCAGCAGGGTCGGCGCCCGCACCAGCGGCAGGTCGGAACCGGCCAGGTCCGGCCGGCCGCCGCGGGACACCACCGCCTTGACCAGCTGCGGCCTTTCGGCGGCGGCGATCAGCGCCGCGGCGGCGCCGGTGCTGGAGCCGAAGAGACCGCAATTCAGTTTGGCGGTCGCCCCGTTGCCCGCGGCCCAGTCCACCGCTGCCGCCAGGCGCCGCGCCAGCAGGTCGATATCGAAGCGGTACTCGCGGGTGATCTCGTCGACGCGGTTCTCCTCCGCGGTGAGCAGGTCGAACAGCAGCGTACCCATGCCGGCGTCGTTCAACTGCTCGGCCACCCTGTTGTTGCGCGGGCTGAAGCGGCTGCTGCCGCTGCCGTGGGCGAAGAGCACCAGTGACCGGGTATCGGTGGGCAGGGTCAGGAAGCCCTCCAGTCGCTCGCCGGCCGCGTCTACCACTACTTCCCGCTTGTTCACCGGCCACCCCCCGACAGTGCTTCCGCCTCGGCCATCATTGCGATCACCTGCTCGTCGGTCAGTTGGGAGAAGTCGCGGTACCAGGCCCCTATGGCCCAGAAGGACTCCGGGGTCATCAGGCACTCTATCTTGTCCACCAGGGGGGTGAATCTGGCCAGGGAGGACGGCGGTGCCACCGGCACCGCCAGCACAATCGAGTCCGGCCCCTGTTCGCGCACCGCACGCGCCGCCACCTCCATGGTGGCGCCGGTGGCGATACCGTCGTCCACCAGTATCACGCAGCGGCCCTTTAGATCCGGCCAGGGTTTGTCACCGCGGTAGCGCCTGGCGCGGCGCTCCAGTTCCGCCTCCTCCTCGCGCGCCACTGCCTCCAGGGCCTCGTCGCTGATACCGGTGCCGCGGATCACGTCGTCGTTCAGCACCCGCGCGCCGCTGGCGATCGCGCCCATGGCCAGTTCCTCGTGGCCGGGCACCCCCAGCTTGCGCACCAGCATCAGGTCCAGGGGGGCCTTCAACACCCGCGCCAGCTCCAGCCCCAGGGGCACGCCACCGCGGGGTAGCGCCAGGATGATCGTATCTTTGCGGTCCGCGTATGAACGCAGCGCGTCCGCCAGCCGGCGGCCCGCCTCCACGCGGTTCTCGAAGGGCGTCATCACAGCTTGTACCTCGATGACTTCGGCGAAATGGTAATAAAACTAGACTAGCAAACAGAGACGCCGACGAATCGCCTATGACTGACCCCTGCGCCAAGATACCGGGCCTGGACGAGAAGACCCGCTTCCTGCTCTCGCCCGCCAGCTACCCAGAGGGCACCGGGGCAGTGTGCCTGGTGGAGACCCATATGGCGCGGGTCTTCCTGACCGACCACTTCGCCTACAAGATGAAGAAGCCGGTGCGCTCCAGCTACCTGGATTTCAGCAGTCTGGACAAGCGCTACGCGGTCTGCAGCGAGGAGCTGCGCCTGAACCGGCGCCTGACCGACGGCGTCTACCTGGACGTGGTCGCGCTGAGACTGGATGCGCGCGGCAGGCTGACCCTGGAAGAAGGCGGCGTACCGGTGGAATGGCTGGTGAAGATGCGCCGCCTGCGCGAGGACGCCGCCCTGCCCCAGCTGATCGACAGCGCCACCCCCCAGACACTGGCGCCACTGCTGCAGCGGCTGTGCGACTTCTACCGGGACGCCGAGGTGATCGCCCTGGGCGCAGACCAGTATCTGGCGCATCTGCGCAGCCAGTGCAGCGAATGGCGCGAGCGGCTGCTGGACCCTGAATTGGCGCTGGACGCGGGCGAAATCAACGAAGTGGCGGAGGCGCTGCTGGACTTCAGCCGCCGCCGGGCGGAACTGCTCGGCGGGCGCGCCGAGGCCGGGCGGATCGTCGAGGGCCATGGCGACCTGCGCCCGGAGCACTGTTTCCTGACCCAGCCGCCGCAGGTGATCGACTGCCTGGAGTTCAACCGCATCCTGCGCTGCGTGGACCCGGTAGACGAGCTCAGCTACCTGGCTCTGGAGTGCGAACTGCTGGGAAGAAAGGATCTGGGCGAGACGGCCCTGGAGAGCTACTACCGCTGCTGCGACGACCGCCCGCCGCAGCCGCTGTCGCGCTTCTACCGCGCCAATCGCGCCCTGCTGCGGGCCCACTTGGCGGCGACGCACCTGCAGGACGGTGAGATCCCGGAGCCGGAAAAGTGGCGGGAAAAGACGCGGCTCTACCTGGAGGCGGCGCGGCGCTACTGTATCTAGCGGCAGAAGGCGGGAAGCCGGACGGCGGGCACAAAAAAATGCCCCGGACTTGGGGGAGCTCCGGGGCAAACATCTGACTTCCTTGGGGGATGATGACGCATTCCAACGATCTTGCTTAGTTAGAGCGGCCACCGGCGTGACGGTTCCCCCAAAAGCGATAAAAAATGTTAAAAAATTGATCGGCGTCTCGGGGCGGTCGCCGGATTCATCCACAATAGGCGCGAGACTTGGATTCAACCGTCATCGGGACAGACCGCACACCCCCGGTGGGCGCGGCGCTCAGTGCGCCTCGTCCCAGTTGGCCCCTTTGCCCAGATCGACGATCAGCGGCACATCCAGTTCCGCGGCACCCTGCATCAGCTCGGTGATGCCGGCGCTGACCTTGTCGACCTCCCCCATCGGCACCTCCAGCACCAGTTCGTCGTGCACCTGCATGATCAGCTTGCTGGCCAGTTTCTGCTCCGCCAGCCAGGCGTCCACGGCGATCATGGCGCGCTTGATGATGTCCGCGGCGGTACCCTGCATGGGCGCGTTGATCGCGGTGCGCTCGGCGGCCTGGCGCAGCATGGCGTTGCGGGAGTTGATCTCCGGCAGGTAGAGGCGGCGGCCGAAGAATGTTTCCACGTAGCCCTTCTCCGACGCCTGCTTGCGGGTGTTGTCCATGTAGGCGCGTACCCCCGGGTAGCGCTCGAAATAGAGGTCGACGTACTGCTGCGCATCGGCGCGGGGTATGCCCAGCTGCTTGGCCAGGCCGAAGGCGGACATGCCGTAGATCAGGCCGAAGTTGATCGCCTTGGCGCGGCGGCGCTGTTCGTCACTCACGTCGTCCGGCGCCACCTGGAACACCTCGGCGGCGGTGGCGCGGTGGATATCCTGGCCGCGGGCGAAGGCGTCCACCAGGCCCCTGTCACCGGACAGGTGGGCCATGATGCGCAACTCTATCTGCGAGTAGTCGGCGGCGATGATCACGCTGCCGGCAGGCGCCGCGAAGGCCTGGCGGATACGGCGGCCCTCCTCGGTGCGGATGGGGATGTTCTGCAGGTTGGGATCACTGGACGACAGGCGCCCGGTGGCCGCGACCGCCTGGTGGTAGGAGGTGTGCACCCGGCTGGTGGCCGGATCGATCATCAGCGGCAGCTTGTCGGTGTAGGTGTTCTTCAGCTTGGCCAGGCCGCGGTACTGCATGATCAGCGCCGGCAGCTCGTGGCTGTGGGCCAGCTCCTGCAGCACCGGCTCGGCAGTGGAGGGGGCGCCCTTGGGGGTCTTCTTGATTACCGGGATCTGCAGCTTGTCGAACAGTATCGCCCCCAGCTGCCTGGTGGAACCCAGGT
The DNA here is from genome assembly GCF_059834885.1 of Microbulbifer sp. SE14. Lineage (NCBI taxonomy): Bacteria > Pseudomonadati > Pseudomonadota > Gammaproteobacteria > Cellvibrionales > Microbulbiferaceae > Microbulbifer > Microbulbifer sp. SE14. The sequence goes on from NZ_JCBAJA010000033.1 coordinate 43,375, forward strand.
TGAACTCCTCTCCGGCCACGGCGAAGGCCTGCTGCTCCACCTGGCGCATCTTCTGCTCCAGTTCGGCGCTCTGCGCGGCCAGCATCCCGGCGTCGATATAGGCGCCGTTGCGCTCCATCCGCGCGAGCACCGGCAGCAGCGGCATCTCAATGTCGTCCAGCACCTTCTCCAGGGACGGTTCGCGGGCCAGGCGCGTGCTCAGTTCATTGTGCAGCCGCAGGGTGATATCCGCGTCCTCGGCGGCGTAGACTCCGGCCTTGTCCACGTCTATCTGGTTGAAGGTCAGCTGCTTGGCGCCCTTGCCGGCGATATCCTCGTAGCGCACTGTGTGCTCGCCCAGGTATTTGAGCGCCAGGCTGTCCATATCGTGGCGGCTGGCGGTGCTGTCGAGCACATAGGATTCCAGCATGGTGTCCCGGGCCATACCGCGAAGCTGTATACCGTAGTTTGCGAGGATATGGCTGTCGTACTTCAGGTTCTGGCCGACCTTCTTCTGTTGCTCATCTTCCAGCAGCGGCTTCAGCTTCTGCAGCACCTCGTCGAACGGCAGCTGCTCCGGCGCGCCCATATAGTCGTGGGCCATGGGCACATAGGCGGCCTTGTGCGGCTCCACCGCGAAGGACAGGCCCACCAGCCTGGCCTGCATATAGTTGAGGCTGGTGGTCTCGGTGTCGAAGGCGAAGATTTCCGAATCCTTCAGTTTCTGCAACCAGGCGTCGAACTCGGCCCTATCGGTGACGATGGCATATTCACGCTCGACCGCCTCGGCCGTGGCTTCTTCCCCCAGGTCGCCGGCCCCATTACCGGACAGCTCCTCCAACCAGCCGCGGAACTCCAGTTCGCCGAACAGCTCGATCAGCCTATCCTTGTGCGGTTCGGCGTTGTGCAAATCCTGTGGATGAATCGGCATATCCACATCGGTCTTGATGGTGGCCAGCTTGTAGGAGAGTTCCGCGGCCTCGCGGTGCTCGGCCATCTTCTTGCCCAGGGTCTTCGCGCCGCGAAAACCTAACAACGCTATCGCGTCCAGGTCGGCGTAGATGTCTTTCAGGCTGCCGAGATTCTGCAGCAGCGCCAGCGCGGTCTTCTCGCCGACGCCGGGCACGCCGGGGATATTGTCGGACTTGTCGCCCATCAGGGCGAGGAAGTCGATGATCAGCTCCGGTCCCACGCCGAATTTCTCCCTGACACCCTCCTCGTCCATCTCGGTATTGGACATGGTGTTGACCAGGGTGATGCCCGGGCGCACCAGCTGCGCCATGTCCTTGTCGCCGGTGGAGATGATCACCTCCCGCCCTGTCCTCTGGGCCTCCAACGCCAGGGTCCCGATCACGTCGTCCGCCTCGACGCCCTCCACCACCAGCCGCGGCAGACCCATGGCGTCGACGATGTCGTGGATCGGCTTGATCTGCTCGCGCAGCTCGTCCGGCATCGGCGGGCGGTGGGACTTGTAGTCGGCGAAGAGTTCGTCGCGGAAGGTCTTGCCCTTGGCGTCGAACACCACTGCCACGGTGCTGTCCGGGTGCTCCTTCAAATGGCGGCGCAGCATGCTGATCACACCGCGTACCGCGCCGGTGGGCCTGCCGCTGCTGGTGGTCAGCGGCGGCAGGGCGTGGAAGGCGCGGTACAGGTAGGAGGAGCCGTCCACCAGGATCAGCGGGGCTTGGGTGTTCTCTTTACTCATAAATCTTTGGAATCAGTGATTGGATATTAATTGCGACAGGCAAATCGGCGGATAGCATAACGCCCTCCGTCGTTTTTTTCCCGTTCGCCGCAGGCGCTTTGTTTCTCGTCGCTGCTTCTGCGGCAATCACCGCAGCCCGCCGGGCAGATCCGTAAGCGGCTTCTAGGCTTTTAGGGAGCGGCGCCCATCGTCCGGCGACCGCCGCAGACAGAGAGTTGTTAGAGAGCTGTATCATGAGTTGTAGGATTTTTTGCCGCTTGCTGCTGTCAGCGGCCGTTGTCGCCGCGCCGGCGCTGGCGGACTCTATCGAGCGCGACCACCGCGGGACGGTGCGGGCGGGCGAGATGGAACACATAGAGGTCATCGGGAAAAACTACGCACCCGATGCGACTGCGGACAAGGGGCAACAGGATGGGGGACTCAGGCAGACACTGAGGCAGAACCTGTTGGAGCAGGTGCAGTCCCTGAGACTTCTACAGCGGCGGCAACTGGAAAAATTCCACGCGCGGAACCGGCAGGCGCTGGACACAGAACAGAGGCGCGAAGCATCGCAGGACGCCGCGCGCGCCGAGGCACTGCGCCGGGAACGGAAGCGCGCCGACGAACTGCGCCGGCGGGAGGAGGAGCGGCTGCGTATGGAGGAGGCACGGAAGCAGCAGGAGCCCTCCTGAACCGAGCTGCTAGCCCTCCACCCCGGCGCGGTCCGGAATCTCAGCCAGACAGGCCCGCGCCTGCGCCAGCAGCTGCTCGATCAGGTCGCGGTAATCGGCGCCGGCCGGCAGCCGCTCTGCCAGCGGGTCCAGCACCGCGTAGCGCAGACCCAGGTTCTCCGCCATCTGCCGGTCGCGGTCGTTCTCCGGCACCTCCCCGAACAGGCAGCCATCCCCGGCACCGCGCAGTTCGAGCATGGCCCGGGCGCCGTGGCCGCCGCGGCCGCTATCACTGAGCGCCCTGGTCTGCACGCCCGCGGAACCGAAGAAGTGGCCGTAGGCGTCGTGGGTCACCACTACGGGCAGGTCCCGGTAGGCCCAGAGGGCGCGGTCCAGCACCTTCTGCAGGTTGGCCATCTCGCGGGAGAAATCCCGCGCGCGCTGGCGAAAAGTTTCCGCCTGTTGCGGCTGCAGTTCCGCCAGGCGCTCGGCGATATGCGCAGCCATCACCGCGGCGTTGCGCGGGCGCAGCCACAGGTGGGGGTCCGACCCGCTCGCGCCCCGGAACTCGTAGCCGTCCGCGCCCAGCAGGCCCAGCTGGCGCTCCGCCGGCAGCAGCGCCATCTGCTTCGCCAACACCGATTCCATCTCCGGCCCAAGCCATACCACCAGCTGCGCCCGCTCCAGCGCCGCGCGGTCCGACACACTGGGCGCATAGTGGTGGGGATCGCCGCTGCCGATCAGCAGCCGCAGCGGTAGATCGTCACCGGCAATCTCCCTGGCGATCAGCGCCAGGGGGCGCACACTGACCACCAGTTCCCTCTCTTTCGACGGTGCTGGTTTGCCACAGGCGAGGGCGAGAAGGATCGGCAACAGGAGGAAAAGCTTCGGGCGATACATGTGGGGCACGGGGCGGCAAAAAACTGCGATATAATCACACCCGGCTTTTGCCCGCCAGTCAATCAATCCCCCACGCCCTTCGCGGAGATACCACCCTGAGCCATTCCGAGCCGCTAATCACCGCCGACAATCTCGGGCTGGAAATCGCCGGCCGGCTACTGCTGCAGGACATCTCCCTCGAACTGCAGGAGGGAGAAATCGTCACCATCATCGGCCCCAACGGCGCCGGCAAGACCACGCTGCTGCGGCTGCTGCTCGGCCTGGCCAAAGCCAGCAACGGCAAAGTGTGGCGCAGGCCGGGCCTGCGCCTCGGCTATATGCCGCAGCGGCTGCAGATAGATCCGTCCATGCCCATGTCGGTGCAGCGCTTCCTGCTGCTGGGACAGTCGCACCTGAACGCGGAGCAGGCGCAGGCCGCGCTGCAGCGGGTCGGCGCCGGACAGCTGGCCGGGGCCAGTCTCTCCGAACTCTCCGGCGGCGAGATGCAGCGGGTGCTGCTGGCCCGCGCCGCCTCGCGCAAGCCGCAGCTGCTGGTGCTGGACGAACCCACCCAGGGCGTGGACGTGGGTGGCCAGGGCGAGGTCTACCAGCTGATCGCCGCACTGCGGGACGAACTGGGCTGCGGCGTACTGCTGGTCTCCCACGATCTGCACCTGGTGATGGCCGCCACTGACAAGGTGCTGTGCATCAACCAGCATATCTGCTGCGAGGGTCACCCGGAGCAGGTCAGCCGCGACCCCGCCTACCTGGAACTCTTCGGCGACAAGGTGGCCCCCTATACCCACTCCCACGACCACGCCCACAAACTGAGCGGCGACATAGTCCACGAGCGGGGTTGCAATCACGATCACCCGCACACCGCAGGCAGAGAGCACAGATAAGTGGTGCAATTCAACGAACTGCTACAGAGCCAATTTCTCTGGTACGCACTGGCGGCCGGCCTGCTGGTCGCACTGGTCAGCGGACCCCTGGGCTGCTTCGCGGTCTGGCGGCGCATGGCCTACTTCGGCGACACCCTGGCCCACTCGGCGCTGCTCGGCGTCACCCTCGGCTTCGTGCTGCAGGTGATGCCTACGCTGGCGGTCGGCGCCACCTGCTGCCTGTTGGCGATACTGCTGGTCTACCTGCAGCGGCGACAGAAGCTCTCGGTGGATACGTTGCTCGGCATTCTTTCTCATTCCATGCTGGCGCTGGGTATCGTCACCGTCAGCCTGTTCAGGATCAAAGTGGACCTGCTGTCGCTGCTGCTCGGCGACCTGCTCGCCGTGGGCGGCCGCGACCTGGTGCTGATGCTGGCGGCGGCGGCACTGATCGCCGCGCTGCTGTATTTCCTCTGGGAAAAGCTGCTCGCCTTTACCCTGCACGAGGAACTGGCCGCGGTGGAGGGTGTGCCGGTGGAGCGGGTGCGCCTGGCGCTGATGCTGATGCTGGCATTGCTGATCGCCATCGCGATGAAGGTCGTCGGCGTGCTGCTGATCACCGCGCTGCTGATTATTCCCGCGGCCAGCGCGCGCCGGCTGTCCAATACACCGGAGCGCATGGCCGCGCTGGCTTCCGCAATCGGCTGTGTGGCGGTTGTACTCGGGCTGCTGGCGTCGATACTCTGGGATACGCCGGCGGGGCCTTCGATAGTGCTGGCCGCGGGGCTGGTATTTCTCGCCAGCCAGGCTGCTCCGAACAAAAGTGCCTGACCGATTTATTTTTTTGTCGCGGCTTTGAATCCCGCACCGGCACGCCAGTACAATTTTTTGTACATGTCATCGCAGCATTATTGCGACCCCTTTCACCAATCGGCGCAATAAAACGCCTTTCTATCGCCAGCCAATTGTCTCGCCTATCGCGCATTGCTAGCGTTGAATCCGGACCGATTTCTGGTCACTTATCAATAATCAAAATAAATGGATGAGCAAAGATCATGGAAAAACAACTTTTTCGCCGTAACGTGTTGGCTACCGCCATACTCACCGCGGCCGCTGCAGCCGCACCCCAATCGCTTTTCGCCGCCGACGAGGAGGCCGTGGAAGAAGTCGTAGTCGTCGGCTCGCGCATCCAGCGCAATGCCGAGTTCGAAACGGCCACGCCGATCCAGGTGATGGACCGGGAGGCGATAGAGAAGTCCGGCTACACCAACCTGCAGCAGATGTTCGAAAAGAACCCCGCTGCCGGTAACGGCACCTTCTCCACCCGCGGCAACAACCAGGACTCCACCGCCAACGGTGCCGCCGCGGTGAGCCTGCGCGGCATGGGTGCCGACGCGACCCTCGTGTTGGTCAACGGCCGCCGCGTGGCCATCAGCGCCTTCGCCGAGGGCATCACCACCAATTTTGTCGACATCAACACCATTCCGCTGGCGGCGGTGGAGCGGGTGGAGGTACTGAAGGACGGCGCCTCCGCGATCTACGGCTCCGACGCGGTGGCCGGGGTGGTCAACCTGGTACTGCGTGACGATTTTGAGGGGGCGGAAGTATCCGTCGACTACGGTGGTGCCGACGGCTACGACGAGCAGTCGACCTCCGCCATCTGGGGTATCAACGGCGAGGACTCCAACCTGACCCTGATCTTCGACCACCACAAGAACAGCACCCTGGCCAGCGTCGAGCGCAAGGGGCTGGACACCGCCAACCAGTCCTTTCGCGGCGGTATGGATTTCCGCTCCTCGCGCGGCTACCCGGGTTATTTCGTCGTGGACGGCGTTTCCACCATAGATCCGGGCTGCCCGGAGGACAGCACCATCGGCCAGATCTGCGCCTACGACTACGGCCCCTGGACCCTGCTGACACCCGAAGCCGAGCGCACCGGCGTACTGCTGCTGGGCAAGAACCAGCTGACCGAGAGTGTGGAGTTCTTCACCGAAGTGGCCTTCCAGCACAACACGTCCATCGCCCAGGGTGCGCCCACACCGCTGGATGAGAGCGCGGCGCTGACGGTGCCGGTGGACCATCCGGACAACCCCTTCACCGGTGCCGGCAGTATCGATATAGGCCGCTACCGCACCGTGGATGCCGGCGCGCGCCAGTGGGATATTGAGACCGACAACCTACGCGGCGTCTTTGGCCTGCGCGGCAGCGTTGCGGACTGGGATTGGGAGGCATCGGTGCAGCGCTCACGCAGCGAGTCCACCCAGACCGGCGACCGTTCCCAGGGCTGGGTGCGCACCGACCTGCTGCAGCAGGAAATCGACGCGGGCCGCTATAACCCCTTCGGCGGCGTGCAGAATCCACGGTCGGTGATCGACGCCATCACCACCAGCCTGGTGCGCCAGGGCAAATCGCAGCTGACCAGTGTGGACTTCACTATCAACGGCGAGCTGTTCGACACCGCCAACGGCGCCATTGCCATGGCCGCCGGTGTCGAGCACCGCGAGGAGGAGGCCTCGGATATTCCCGACGACCAGTTCCAGCGCGGCCTGATCTTCGGCACCGAATCGGTGTCCGCCTCCGCCAGCCGCGACATCACCTCAGCCTTCGTGGAGTTCGCGATTCCGCTGCCCGCCAACCTGGACCTGACCCTGGCCGGCCGGTTTGACGACTACAGCGATTTCGGCACTACCACCAACCCCATGGCCAACCTGTTGTGGACCGCCAGCGATATGTTGTCCCTGCGAGCCTCCTGGGGCACCGGCTTCCGCGCGCCTTCCCTGGCGCAGATAGGTCTGGGGCCGTCGCAGGAGTCCATCTTCTTCGCCGACAGCTACGGCTGCGCCGTCAACGATGCCTACTGCGCCAGCACCGACTATAACATCGTCTTTGCCGGCAACCCGGACCTGGAGGCGGAAGAATCCGAGTCCTTCAACCTGGGTGCGGTGATCAAGCCGATCGATGGCATGCAGCTGTCGCTGGACTACTGGAGCGTCACCCAGGAGGGCAAGATCGACGAGGTGCCCTTCGGCTACCTGTACAGCCAGTTCTGCAACGACCAGGACAGCACTGTATGTGTGCGCTCCACGCCCCTGCCGGGCGAGTCCCTCGGCTCGCTGCAGTCCATCAACAGCGGATTTATCAATATCGGAGAGCAGACAGTCTCCGGTGTCGATTTGAGCCTGGTGTACTCAGGAATGGAACTGGCGGGCGGCGATCTGGGCCTGCGCCTGGATTACTCCTACCTGGCCGAGTTTGAGCGGGTGGAACTGGACTCGTCCGGCGAGAACTTCCTGACCCGCGACCTGGCCGGCGAGTACGAGTACCCGCAGCACCGCTGGGCGGCATCTGCAGACTGGGCGCAGGATACCTTCGCGTTCACGGTGGGCCTGAACTATATCGGCGAGTTCGAGGACACGCCGGATATCGATTTTGACGGCACCCTGGACTACGACACCAACAAGTCGCGCATGGTGGATTCCTTCTTGACCATGAACCTGCAGGCGCGCTATACCGGCTTCGAGAATATGGTGTTGAGTCTCGGCGCCGACAATGCCCTGGATGAAGAGCCACCCTTCGCCATCGGCGATGGCGATTCCGACCTCTACGGCTATGTGCAGAGCCAGCACGATCCGCGCGGCCGCTTTATCTACGGCAAGATGGTTTACAGTTTCTAGCAAACCGGCCGCCCCGGATTACCACAGCATCCGCTGCGGTAATCTGTCCGTGCCCCGTAACCATCGAAAAGGAAGGCGTGAGCCTTCCTTTTTTTGATTCTCGCAGGAGAAGCCCCGGGGTTTCTCACGGTGATTGCAGCAAGTCCACGAGGGACACAAGTGACACCCCCGCCGCGGACAGGCTTTCCTGCAGGGCATTCCGGCCGCCCTCCGTAAAGATCCAGCCCATCAAACCGCAATTTATCAATACCGTCAGCCAGAAAGTAATCCTGAAGGACCGCTTTTGCTGGTTTTATGCTTGAATAGGTGTTGTGCCAGCTTTATCGGGCGCCGAGAAATTCCCCGATCAGTTGCGCGGTCAGCTCGGGGTAGCGGCTTTCCCCCTGCGTTGCCACGGCCTCACCGATATAGTCCCCGTGCCCGCCGGGCAGGATCAGCAGGCGCGCATCGGGCATCAGGCGGGTCAGTTCGATGGCGTGTTCGGGCTTTACGATATCCCGGTCGCCGAGCATGATCAATGCGGGTGCGCGAATGGCGCGCACCAGTTCATCCGGAACATCCTCGAAATTCCGCACTCTCTCGGCGTCCTTGTCGTGCATGGTCCTGAGCTGACGGCGGTCCGGGTTCACGCGCAGGAAGGCATCCTTGAGCGGCTGGGGCATATTGGCGAAGTTCGCCTTTTCCATAAACTCCCAGAGCTGCGGATGGTAGCCACCCCTCCTGGTCGCGGCGGAGGCGAATACCAGCTTTCGCACCAGATGCGGATGCCGTATCGCAACCTGGAGCGCGATGCTGGCACCGTTGCTGAAACCGAAAATATCCGCCTTTTCCACTTTCAGGTACCGCAGTAGCGCGGCGACGTCGTCCGCGGAGGACTCGAAGGTGACCGGCCCGTACCGGCCGCTGCTGCGACCGTGACCCTGCTCTTCCAGCGCAATGACCATGCGGTTGCGGGCAAGGCCCGGAAGCACCCTGCTGAAGGTCACCTCTATGGTGGACCCGCCGCCATGGAGCAGCACCAGCGGCACGCCCTCTTTGCGCCCGTGCACTTCGTAATACATATCGATGCCGTTGACCTGCGCGTGGCCGCTCTCGAGCGGTTTGGATTGAGCAGTCGACACCCGATCCTCCGGTTTCTCCGTTTTCGCCGATGCGTAACCACAATCCATCAGCAAAATGGCGATGACAAGGACGGAAATGCCTCTATGTATTCCTATGTCGATATGTTCTCCCAGTGCAAGGCAGGTCACCTGGGTCTTGATGCAGCTGATCTTCATGCCTATTCCTCGTCCGGCTAGCTGTTACCTGCAATAGTCGAACGGGCGAGCGGGATATCGACAGTGCATCGGGGAGTGATTTGCTGTGTCGTGGCGGCTCCAGTCCGTCAGCGGAACTTGACTGCAGTGCCGCTCACACTGACCATCATCATGCCGCCCTGCTGGCCGACCACCTCGTAGTCGATATCGATACCCACAATGCCGTCCGCGCCCAGCCTCCTCGCCTCCTCTTCCATCTCCTCGAAGGCCACCTTGCGGGCCTTGGCCATCTCCCGCTCGTAGGCGCCGGCGCGGCCGCCGACGATATCCCGCACAGCGCCGAAAATATCCTTGAAGATATTCGCCCCCAAAATGGCCTCGCCGACCACCACATCCAGATAGTCCCTGATTTCCTTCCCATCCACTACAGAGGTTGTCGTCTTTAACATAATGTCCTACCTGTTAATTATGTTTTTTACAATTGGGCTTTTTCCGGCTGCATTTGCGTCTGCGCGTAGGCCTCGCTGGCGCGCCAGACGCGTAGCAGGTTGCCGCCGAGAATCTTCTCGATATCCGCCTCGCTGTAACCGCGCTGCAGCAGGCCGCGGATCAGGTTCGGATACTGGGACACGTCTTTCAGGCCAGTGGGCAGGCTGTCGCCAACGCCGTCGAAGTCGGAACCTATGCCGATATGCTCCACGCCGACCAGGTCGCGAATATGGTCGAAGTGATCCAGCACATCGTCCAGGTCGGCGTAGACGAATTGTTCCGCGCTGAGGCGGTCGGAAAACTGCTTGACTTCCTCACTGTCTTCTTCCAGTCCCTTCTCGCGCCTGAATTTCTCGGTGGCGTCCTTGATCGCCTGATGAGACTGGCGCGACTTCTCATTGATAAAGGTCGAGCCGAAGTTGATCATGATCACCCCGCCGTTGTCGGCCAGAGTGCGGATCATCTCGTCGCTCATATTGCGCTCGAAACCCGGGGTGAAGTGGCGCGCGGAGGAGTGGGAGGCGATCACCGGGACTTTTGAAATGCCCATCACCTGCCAGAAGGCATCGTCGGAGATATGGGATACATCCACCATCACGCCGGCGCGATTCATTTCCGCCACCAGCTGCCTGCCGAAATCACTGAGCCCGTGCCACTGGCGCTCGTCGTCGTAGGAGGAATCGGAGATATGGTTGCTCATGGAGTGAGCCAGGGTGATATAGCGCACGCCGCGTCCGGCGAAGTGCCACAGGTTGTCCAGGTCCCCTGCGATTGCGGCGCCGTTCTCCATGCCGAGCGGCAGTGAAACCCGGCCATCGGCCACCTGCTGTTCCATCTCGGCGACCGAATGCGGAATCGCAAACTTGTCCGGATGCCGTGCGACCAGCGCCTCCACTCCATCGATCAGATGGTCCGCGTAGTCCCTGGCGGTACCCTCGGCCTCCTTCTCCGCCGGAATATAGATCGACATAAAGGGCGCATTCAGCCCGCCCTCCAGCGCGCGCGGAAAATCGAAATCGCCGTCCTCAGTGGCCGCGCCGATATCGGCGGGCTTCTCCGACAGCCGGTATGGCACATCGATATGGGTGTCCACCAGCAGGTACCTGTTCGCAAGTTGCCGCGCCAGTTCTCCGTTGTGTACCTGGCGGTCCGGCTGTGCATCCTGGCCACAGGCGCTGATCGCCAGCGCGACAGCGATTGCGACTCTTTTCATCTGATCTGCCCCGGTTGTTGAATCAACGCCACAGCCTACCCCAGGCGCGCACTACTTTCCTATATCCTCGTTCCAGAGTTCAGGCTTTTCCCGGATAAACTCGCGCATCAGCGATTTGCACTCGTCGCTGTCCACCAGCACCAGCTCCACACCCCTGGAGCGCAGGTAGTCCTCCGGCCCCATAAAGGTCTCATTCTCGCCGATGACAACTTTGGGGATGCCGTACAGAAGTACGGTGCCGCTGCACATATCGCAGGGCGACAAGGTGGTGTAAAGGGTGCATTTTTTGTAATCGGCTGCGCTGAGGCGGCCGGCGTTTTCCAGGCAGTCCATCTCGGCGTGCAGTACGGCACTCTTTTTCTGCACCCGCTGGTTGTGTCCGCGCCCGATGATCCTGCCCTCACAGACCAGTACCGAGCCTATGGGTATGCCGCCCTCGGAAAGCCCTTTCCTGGCCTGCTCGATGGCGGCCTGCATAAATTTATCCATAAAAAGCCCGTTTCACGGTTACGCATCGCTTTCAAGGAGGTTTTTCAGTGCCTTCAGGTCCCGCTCGACGGCCGCCCTGTCTTCGGCGAACTAATCGTCGGACATGCCCGGCTGCCACTCAGTGCTCCTTACCATCTACAGAGGATAGAGTCTCCCTTCCCGGTATATCCGTGTCGCCCTCCTCCGCTATTTCCACGAAGGATTCCCTGCCTTTGGTATAGTTTTCGAACTCCAGGCCTTTGTACAGGGTAATGGCAATGATCGCCGCACCGAAGACCGCAAAAAAGGTGCCCGGAGCTGCCTCCTTGATAACCAGTCTGTTATTACCCAACCCCGTTTCCAGCCCGCCGGCGTGCCCCCAGACACCCGCCATAAACAGTCGGTAGCCCATATAGGCAAAGATGCTACCCACCAGCAGCGAGGCCATCTTGTAGGAGATCAGGGAAAGAATAATGTGAGAATCCAGTTCCATTTTCTGTCCAATTTTTATTTTCGATGCTCTTCTTGCCACTCTTCCACGTTAAATTTATCGCCCTCTATCGACACGCGGTACAGCTTGTCAAAGCCTTCCGAGTAGCCGGGCGGCTCGAGCCTGCTGAAAGTCGCCCTTATGCCGACTTCGGGAATACGCTCCTTTCCCTCTCGTGATGCATTCCTGCGCAGGCATTCCTCCGGGCTGGAGGTGAAATAGTAACCGGTCACCTCGAATCCGTGATTCTTGAAACCTTCAATGTACTTTTTGCGGCAGCTTCTTGTCGGGTTGGTATTGTCGATCACCACCGGTTGCTTGGACTCCAGGCAGGCAGAGAAGAGAATCCTCTCCCGGTGCCTGGTTCTCAGCATATCCAGGTTCAGGCGGATATGAGACCGGTAGAAGTTTTCCAGGTAAAAGGAGGATTTGCCGCTGGCTTGCGGGCCGAGAGACTGTAAATTAAATTGTGTAACTGCTCATGCCCCCGTACTCTGCACCGGAGGATACCATGAGCAGAACAATGGACAACAAAGATCTCGAACAGCAACTCCAGGCTCA
>NZ_JCBAJA010000034.1:0-54546 GCF_059834885.1 Microbulbifer sp. SE14
GACCCGGGCCTCGATCCGGTACAGCTTTTTCGGGTCGAAGGGCACCTTTTCCTCGTGGCGCATCGTGACGCCGTCATAAAGGCGCGCCGCGCCGCCGCCGACACTGCTGGAGCCGCCACTGTAATAGCCCTGGCTGCCGCTGCCGCCGACCTTCGGCCAATAGTCGTGGTAATTGGAGTCGGAAAAGTCCTCGAAAAAGGTATTGCGCATCGAGCGGATCTGCGCCCGCTCCACCGCGGTGGCGCCGACGGTGGCGCCGCTCTCCGGTTTTCCGCTGCCGTAGATCTGCCCCCACTCCGCCAGCGATCCGGCCTTCTCGGCCACCTTGTCCAGCAGGGCCTGCTTCTTCACATAGACGTCTTTCCAGTTCGCCTTGAAGATGGTGCGGCTGATGCTGGTGGACAGCGTGGTGTCGTCCCAGGCCGGCGACAGCCCCTGCAGGTAACTGGTCAGCGCCGACAGCGCCGCCTCGTAGTCGGTTTTCTCGGTGACGATGGCGAAGGCGGTGGCGCTGGCGCTGATGCCCGGCTGCTCGTCGACCAGCTGCTCGTACTCGCGGATGGTCTGCGCCTTCTCGCTCTTGTGCAGCACGCTGTCGGCGGAGATGTCGTCCAATTCGGCCTGGGCGTTGGCCGCGTCTGCCGCTGCGGCCGCGGCCGCGTTCTGCGCGTCGGCGAAGTCCTGCTCGGTGCCCAGGGTCAGCGGGTCCACGCCCAGCAGCTGGCCCACGCCCTGGATATTCCAGGCGCTCTTGGCCGTGCCGTAGAGGGCGCGCACGGCGGCGCGGGCGTTGCTCAGGCTGGTGCCGAGGGCGACCGATACGGTGTAGCGGCGCACGTCCGGGCCGACGGTCTCCGGCGCGCGGATGTAGATGGAGGGGTCGTCCGGGTCGGTGCCGTTGATGATCACCACCTCGAAGCCGGTCAGCTGGCCGCCGGGGGCGAACTCGGTATAGGTCCAGGTGACGTCGAGCCATTTTTTCTTTTGCACGATCGGGCGACCGGCAGGCGGGCGGTGGATGCTGTCCCGCCAATCATCCTCGTAGTAGATGCGGTGTCTTTGGACCATAAATTACGTCGGCTTGCTATCGGTGATGCTCATGGTGCAACTGGAGGGCCCTGCGGGCAGGAAACCCACGCCGGTGACGTTGTAGACGTAGGGGGAAACGGCGGCGATATCCTGCTTGCCGCCGCCCCAGACATTCACCGAAACCAGCTTGATGAAAAACTGCTGGCCGACGCGGCTCTGCGGCAGCTTGTAGCGGAAGATCCCCTCATCGAGGCGCACGAACTTGCCGCCGGCGGCGTGGCTGCCGATGGCGGAGCCGTAGCAGCCGCGCTTGAGATTCGACAGATCGTAGCTGTCGAAGCCGGTGAGCGCGGCGCTCTGGTAGGCCAGCAGTTCGCCGTCCACCCAGGCCAGGGTGACCAGGTCGTTTTTGTCGTCGGCGCTGACGGTGGACAGCTCGCCGCCGCCCTCCAGCGCCACCGACAGGGTGTTGGTGGCATCGTCCACGCCGCCGCTCGGCAGGCTGGCGGTGAGGGTTCCGTGGCGCGCGCGGGTGGTGATGGAGCCCACCAGCTTATAACTGGCGTCGTCGGTGGAAATCCACACCTCGCAGCCGCCCCACAATTCCCCGCCGCTGGTGGCGAGCCAGATTTCCGCGTCGCCGCCGGTGAGGATGGCGGGCGGCTCGAAGATCGCCGGCGGGTTGGCGTAGCCCGGGTCGGCATTCACATCCGGGGCGGTGCCGTCGCCGTCCTGGACGTCGAACAGGGCCGCGTGGGCGATGCCGAAAGGCCACTCCTCGGCCTCCACCTCCAGCTCGCCGTCCTCGTCCTCGCGGATTTCCAGGATGCGCACCGGGCGCTTGTCCAGGCCCAGGTTGCTGTCGGTGAGGGTCACCAGGTCCATGGGCTCCAGCAGCGCGTAGCGCCAGCCCAGGCTGAAGGTGTAAATGTTCTTCGTGTAGACGCTGCGCTGCGCGAGGATGCGCGACAGCTGCTGCGCGTGCGCCGCGCGGGTGATCATGCGCAGGCTTTTCTTCGGCGCGCGGCGGCTGCCGAAGAGCTCCACGTCGACCGGGTCCGGCTCTTCCGCGACGTTGGCGTTGTAGTCCTGGGCGCGATCGCTGAACTCGACCGGGACGCTATTGTAGGAGTCGGTGACGGATTTGCGCGTGACCCGCACCGGGTCCTCGTCGCCGCGCACGATAAAGTCGTCGTCGGTGAGGTCGTACAGCGGCGTGACGTTGGGGTTGTAGCTGGCACCGTTGCCGCTCACCGGCTCGTCGCCGTAGGGGCGGATCTTGAGCTTGCCCTGGGACCAGACCACGTCGCTGTTGGTGGCGGTGAGCAGGTCCTCGAGGTGCTCCAGTGCCGGCTTTTGCTCGTCGAAATTCGGCGAGACGAAAAAGCCCATCGCGCGGCAGTAGTTGTCGTAGTCGGACAGGTCGCCGATGCGCGCCGCGTCCCAGCCGGCGCCGTGGTTCGGGTTGCTCAGGAAGTCCGGCACAATTTGCGCGGGGTGAGCGTCGCCGTTGTAGGGACTCTCGGCGAGGAAGGCGGTGACCTCGAAACTGTAATTGGGCAGGGAGCCGGAGGCGCCCAGGTCCAGTTGCGGGTTCGCCAATACCACGGTGCCGGCGTAGCCGACCGCCTTGCTGGGGTGCCTGCTGGTGAGCCAGCTCCAGGGCGCCTGGCTGTGATTGCCGACGAACAGCGACCAGCCGCTGCCGGTGGCGGTGCTGTTGAGCGCGCCGGTCGCCTTATCCACCCAGCACTTGCCAATGCCGTAGCTGGAAATAGGACCGTGGCACAGGGCAAACATTACCGAGGCCTCGTAGGTCCAGGACTCTGCTTTGGTGGTGGTGCTGCCACCGCCGCCCTTGCCGCCGCTGCTCTTCTGTTTTTCGACGTGCTTGATCGCGGTGAAGTCGTCGTGCCATATGAGCGAGGCCGACACGCGGTTTGTGCCGTACAGCAGCGGCAGCGGCTTGCCGTAGGTACTCGTTTGCAGCTGGATGCCGGCGAGTTTCTCGCCCGCCGGTATCGTTATGCTTGTGGATCCGCCCATGTATTACTCAAGGTTGCTGCCAGAAGCTGAACACGCGGTATTCACGCTGGCTCAAATCCAGGTTTGTGGTGGCGTCATCGAGGACGACGCCGAGGTCTATGTAGGCGTGGATGATGGTGGGCCACTGGACCACGATGGCGCCGTGGGCGAAGCAGCGGCCGAACTTCCACACGGCCACGTCACCCGGCTGCGGCGCGCCCTCGACTTTGCGCGCGTGCTCGCGCACATGGCCCAGGTAACGCTCCTCGCCGCGATGCAGGTGCCAGTCGCGCGGGTAGTCTTCCACCGTGCGCGGCGGTATCACGCCGGCCGCGGCGTAGACCTCCAGCAGCAACTGGGCGCAGTCCACGCCGGCGCCTTTGATGCGGCCGGCATGGTGATACGGCGTTCCGAGCCAGGACTGCGCCTCGGCGACGACGGCGGCGCGCTGCGCCTGCTCGTTCACTCGGCGGCCTCGGCGCCGTCGCGGGCCTGTACCCGCTCCAGCCACTGGGGTGGGCGCAGCACATAGCCCAGGTTGTGGCGATCCACATAAAAGCGGCCCTCGGCACTCGCGCAGGCGATCTCCAGTTCGGAGCAGCTGCCGCTGCCGACAATCGCCCCGCCCTCTTCGACCAGGCGACGCAGCAGCGAGGCCGGGTTGTCGATGCCGTCTTTCGGCTTATCCGTCACCGCCAGCACCTCGCTCAAGTCCCCGGCTGCTGCGCGCAGGCCACTGAGCGCACGATGCAAACCGCAACTGCAGCGGGCGTCCGGTCGGTGCACAGTGCAGTCCGCGGAGTGCAGGCGGCCGCGATTTTTATTCAGCCAGTCGATACAGCCGCGCACGGAATCGGCGCTGCTGGACAGTATGCCTTTCTGTTCTGACATGGGTTTCTCCAGGGGAATTTACCGGGCCTGTTCCGGCACCGGAACATAGGGGTAGCCGCGGAAGCGGTCGCTGTTGCTTTTGGCCGCGCAGGCCGCTTTGGTGCGGTAGCAGCCCGGGTAGACGGTGAAGCTATCGCCCGGGTTGGGTTCCACCGGCAGCGGCATGGACAGGGTGAAATTGCCCCCGGCATAGGCGCGCACCGCGCGGCGGGCGCCGGCGGCCGGGCCGCTGGTCATGGCCAGCACACCGAGGTCGAAATATTTGTCGGCCTGGCCGAGGCCGCTGACGATCTGGGTTTTGCTGGTGCCGACGGACACGGTGCCGTTGACCGTCCAGGCGGAGCGCACCAGACCGCAGTTGGCGTCGTACACATGGTTGGCGCAGCCCGGTTTTATCAGGGTCTGCGGCATGGGCACATTGAGCTTGTCCAGCTCGCTCTTCGCGGTGAGCTTCACCTCGTAGCGGCTGGGGTCCACCGCTGCCACCTCGCCCTCGAACAGGTCCAGGGCGCCGGGGCTGGTGTCGCCCCAGGTGGGCATAAACACCCGCTGCAGCAGCACGCGGGCACCGTCGAAGGCGCCGTTGTTGGCCGCGGCCGGGATCTTGACGCCGAGGATCTGCAGGCTGTCGTCGGTCTTGATGGTGATGTCGAGGGTGTCCACCTCCAGGCCGGCTTTCAGCTTGGTGCTGCCGCGTTCCAGGATGGGGCCGTCGCAGGTGAAGGTGTCCGCGCCCAGGGTCAGATCGGTGTCCGCCGAAGTCCAGCGGAACACCTCACCGGTGACCAGGGCAATGGTGAACAGGTCGGCCATCAGGTAGGTGTTGTTGCCATGGAGCAGGGCAATCAACTGGGCAGAAGCTGTCCGCATTTACTTCACCGAAATAAGCTCGAGGGATTTGAGTTCCCAGACGTGAATCAGAAAACGCTCGGTATCCAGGTCGTCGCGCAGGAAGCGCACCCGGCGCTGCACGCCGTCGTAGGGATCGTCGAGCAGGAAAGAATCCCAGCGGCCGTAGTGGTCCTCGAAAAAGGCCACCAGCTGCTGCAGCTCCTGCAGGGGCGGGTCGCTACGCAGGAAGTTAAAGCGCAGCCGGTACTTGTAGCGCGGCTCGCTCTGGAATCGGCCGCGCAGCTCCTTACCGCTGGCCGATTCCTGCACCTTGGTCTTGAATACCGGCGTGCGCCGCACCTTGATGTCGAGGCCCGGCAGGTTGAGCGGGAAAATGGCGTTGCTCATTTACACTGGCCTCAGCATATTTTTCCTGTACATCTTCTGGATGACCTTCTGCAGCTCTTTTTCATGAGCCATGAAGAAGCCACCACCCATACGCTGCGCCTTGAACTCCACCGTCATGCCGCCGCCCTCGCCCTCCTCGCCGAGCTGGCGAATGGTGTTGGCGTGCTCGGCCGGCAGGACCATCTCCTCCTCGTGCAGCTGGGTGACGGGGTTGATACCGGCGGGGATGTCGTAGCCGCCGCGGGCGGATTTGATGCTGCCTTTGAGGCTCATTACCGAGGCCATGATCGCGCCCAGGGCGGCGATCGCCAGGATCGGGCCGATATAAGGGATTGACGCCTGGGACTCGGCCGCACCGGCGCCGGCAACAGCCGCATGGGCGCTGATCTTGGAACCGGCAGCCGAGGCGGTGGTGGCCACGCTCTGTGCCGCCGCCGCGCTCTCCGCCGCCTGCTCGGTCTGCAGAAAGCCCATCTGCATGGCCAGCTTGGTGGACTGTGCCGTGACCCATTTCTTCAGGGGCTCGGTGACCACCGTGGCCAGGAACACCCGCGACATTTCCGCCCAGATGGCATTCATGGCGCCTTTCCAGGTCAGGGTGCCGTTGAGCATCGCCTCCAGACCCTTGTCCCACAGGCTGCTCATCGAGTCGCCGAGCTCTTCCCACAGCGCCATGCTGTCGCGCATGGCCTGGGCGTCGATCTCCACTTTGCGCCGCGCGTGCTGCTCCTGCAGCGCCTCCAGTTCGCCCTGCACGCGGATGATCTCCGCCTGGTTGGCCTCGCTGTCGGTGCGCAGCAGCTCCAGCCGTTCCTCCATCGCCTGGCTGGCGACCTGGTAGCGCTGGTCCTCGAACTCGCGCAGCTTCTGCAGGTATTCCCGCTGGCTGATAAGGCCGAATTCGAGCTCCATCTGCGCGGTCTGCTGTGCGGTTTTGAGGCGCTCGTCGGCGAGTTTCTTCTGCGCCGCCGCCGTGGCGCGGGCGATGGCCAGTTTTTCCCGCGCTGCGCTGGCCGCGTCGTCGACGGTTACCGTCGGCGTTGTGGTCTTGGTGCCGCCACCGGCGGTTGATCCAGTGCCGGTGCCGGGCAGCTCCGGGGCATAGTCGCCGGTGCGCAGCAGGCGGTTGTTGCCGTCTGCGGCGATATCGAAGTTCCCCTGGCCCCATTCCGCCTGCATCTGCGCGCGGGCGCCGGCATTGGTCTTCTGTTCGCCGGCGGCCTGGGCATAGCGGTCGGCGATGCGCTTGCGGCTGGCGGCGATCTCCGCCTCGATCTTGGCGGTGCCGTTGCGCCAGCTCTCGGCCACGCCGGAGAAGTCTCCGGTGAGCGCCTTTTTGGCGATCTCGGCAAAGGTCTGCAGGCGCATCACCAGGCGGCGCAGCGGGCTGGCGAGCTGCTCCATCAGCACGTCCCAGCTGGCCGACATGTCGATCCAGATACTCTCCAGCTCGCTTACCATTTCCATGGTGGCGAACTTGAGGTTGTGCCAGATCAACTGCACCCCGGTGCCGAAGCCGATAAACAGCACCCGCAACCCCTCAAGGAAAACTCCGAGGGGCGTCAGCGCCTGCTCGGTCTCGGTGGCCCCGGCTCCGGCGGCGGCGCCGAGACCGGCGAACACTTCCACGCCGATGTTCAGCAGCTCCTGCAGGGCACGCACCAGCTCGCGCACCACGTCCACCGTCTGGTTGATTACCTGGGCAATGTTCTCGGCGTAGGCCTTGAGCTGGCCCGACTGGCCGGCCTGGTCGAACCAGGTGTTGACGTCATTCAGCGCGCCCTTGATGCCCTCGAGGCCACCTTCGCCACGCACCTCGTCGAGACCATCTTTGACGTTGTCGACAAAGTTGGACCAGCCACCGGACAGCGACGCCATCAGGCCGGCACTGGCCCCGGCATTCATGCGGCCGAGCTCGTCCACCAGGGCGGCGATTACATCGCGGCCCAGGGCGCCCTTTTCGGACAGCTTCTGCAGTTCGGCCGTGCTCTTGCCGGTGACGTTGGCCAGGGCGTCCCATACCGGCACGCCGCGCTCCACCAGCTGCAGGATTTCCTCGCCCTGCAGTTTCTGCTTGGCCCAGGCCTGGCCCAGGGCAAGGGTGATGCCCTCCAGGGTTTGGTAGTCGCCGCCGATCTTGGCCGCGCTGTCCGCCAGCGCCTGCATGGTCCCGTCCATCGGGTCCATGCCGAAGGCCTTGAGGCGCACAAAGGAGTCCGCTACCTGGTCCACCTGGTAGGGGGTGTTCGCGGCAAAATCCTTGATCCAGGCGAAGGCGCGCTCGCCGTCGGCGACGCTGCCCATCACGCCGTTGAGGCGGATTTCCAGCTGCTCGAAGTTGGACATTACGCCCAACGCCTGGCCGCCCAGCAGGGTCAGGCCGCTGCCGATCACCAGGTTGCGCAGGCCGTGCATCTGCCCGGCAAAGCCCTCGAACTGGCGGCGCATGCCCAACAGCGACTGGTTGACCACGGTCTCCGCCCGGCGCATGTCGCCGCGCAGGTCGTCGAGCCTGGTCGTCAGGCGAATTTCAATATCGCTGTCGTTCATTCAGGTTCCTGTCCGGAGGGGCTCTGGTGGTGGGCCTGGTCGTCGGTTGGGATATCGCCCTGTACCTGGAGCATGTCCAGGAGGGCTTCGATACTCTCCTCCTGTGTCTCCGGTTCGGGGCTGGCGCCCTTGTAGCCCACGTAGCCGGCAAACAGCACGTGGTAGGGGGGGAACTTCTTCCAGTAGCGCCCCATCGCCTCGATGTCGGGGAGGGTTACGTTTTCTCGGATGTGGTCCCAGGTCCATCCGAAGCAGGCGCTGAGGTGGGTGTAGAGCTCGCCCCAGTCAAAGGGGCTGCGTCGCCGGCGACCTCCGGCACCGCGTCTTGCTCTTCGAGGGCTTTGCGGCGCAGGCCGGAAACGTCCATCACCGCTCCCATGATTTCCTGCATGTTGCCGATGTCGACCAGCTTTGCGATTTCGTCGCGGGTGATCTCCGGGTAGTTGCGCTCCAGCGCCGCGTGGGCCGCGTCCAGGACCGTGTTGACCGATTCCCGGTCGATGCCGCCGTTGAATTTCTGCAGGCGCTCCTGCATGTCCTCCAGCGTGCCAAGCGCGAGCGGCGGGCAAATGTATAACTGGTCGCCGAGCTCGATTGGAATGCCTTTGAACTTGACCTTGCTGGGGTTCTGTTTTCTCTGGCTCATAGGTTCCTCGATCCAATAAAAAACCCGGCGGCAATAGCCTGCAGCCGGGTTTTACGTTTTTAGGGAAAAGGCTAGTGGTTGGTACTGTTACTTGAAGGAAACCGTGCCGACTGCGCCGGCGCCGTTGGCGTTGGCCTCGAAGCTAAGATCCGGCATGGCGAAGTCGTCCTGCTTGGTGGCGAAGGACAGCTTGTCACTGGTGCAACTGTACAGCGACACGGTCATGGTCTTGCCCTTGTACGACGTGTGCAGGTCCGCGCGGAAGCTGGGCTGGTAGCCCATAAACTGGTTGGTGATCTCGATGGTGCTGCCGCCGGTGGCCACCTTGTAGTGGTAATTGATGTACACCGTCTTACCCTCATCCGCGGTGGCGAAGGTGTATTTGCCCGCGGTGTCCACGCTGTACTGACCGACACTGGGCGAGCTGCCCACGCGCTTCATGGGATCGCCGTTTTCGTCGCGCACACCCATGTCGGCCTCAAAGGTGCCGGAATCAGGCGGGGTTACGGTGATTTCGTGGGGCGTGGCGGGGATCACTGCACCGGTCACATCCTGCACCTGGCTGCTGTAGCCGGCGGCGAGGGTCTGGCCGAAAAATATCGCGTTGAACAGTTCGCCGCTGACGGTGGCCGTGCTGGCCTTGCCGGTGATGCTGCCCTTGCCGCGGCCCACGGCGATGGGGAACTGCTTGTTGCCATAGAGCTTTTTGCTCTCGAAACTGAAATCGAGGGATACGTTCTGCAGCTCGGCAAAGGCCACCGGAGTGGGAGTGGTGATGGGGTTGCCACTGGCGTCCACCAGTGGCGTCGCGGTGAGGGCGCCGGACCCGAAAACAATAGTAGGCATGGGGGTCTCCTGGGAATTAGATCAGGGAGTGGGTAAAGGAAATGCGCACCGGTACCGACACGCCGAAAAATTCGCTGTTTTCACCGGGACCAAACTTGACTGTCTGGAACTCCACCTTGGTCACACGGGGGTGAATATCTGCATCGCGCAGCGCGCGGTAGATGTCGTCCTCCAGCGCATACAGCCGCATGAGATCGGGGGATTTGGTGAAGCCGAACACGATCAGCGGCAGGGAACCCTGCTGGTGTCCGCGGTTGAGCTCGTCCGGCTGTATCACCAGGCTGTCGCCGCTGACTTCACCATTCAGGTACTTGCCTTCGGCGTCGGCCGCAAAACCTGTCTCCACCTCCAGGCCAGCGTCGGTGCGGTAGCCGTTGGCCTGGGTGATCGTCTTCAGGTGCTGTTCCAGCGCGCTGTGGATGTCGCCGATAAAGAGCGGACGCATGGGGTCTCCTTAGATCCGGGCCGCTTCCACGGTGCGCAGGTAGCCGTCGTCATCCACCAGCTCCCCGATGCGATAGCTCTGCTGCAGCTCCGGCACCTCGATGGTGGTGTTGCGCTCGTGCTTGCCGATCACGCTGACCAGGTAAGAGAGCGTCGTCGCGCGGAAGGGGGTGTTGGCCATCTGGTTGACGCCTTCATCCACTACCACGCGGCAGGCGATGTTGTCGGTGCCCGGCTTGTAGATGGCATCCTTGCCGAAGATGCGCACCGACTGCTGGGCGAGGACTAGCTCGTTCATGGACGCTCCGAATAAAAAGCACCCGGCCAGGCCGGGTGAAGCGGTCGAGGAACCACAACGGTTTTCTCGGTAGCTATCGGGTTATTTCCGGGTGAGGTCGCGCTTGATCGCGGCCCGGAATACTTTCTGGATCTGCTGGCGCGCCACGCGCGCGGCGATCTTGCGGAAGGGGAAGCGCGCACTGTAGTTGGGCGGTTGCGACACAAAAATAAATATCGGCTTGGCGCCGCCGTGCTGCAGGTGCGCCACGCGGCTGTCGTCGCCGTAGTTCTTGCGCAGGTAGATGCCCGGCGGCAGCTTGCCGGTCTGGCGCGGCAGCACGAAATATTTCGATCCGCGGCGGGTCTTGGTGCCCTTCCAGCGCCTGGCCAGGCTCTGCTCGGTGGCGTTGGCCTTGTAGCCCTGCTCGCCGAAGCCCTTGATCTGGGAGATCAGCCGCACCAGCTCGCCGCGCGGGAAGTTGCCGTAGCGGTCCAGGGGCGCGTACTTGGAGGGCACCGCGTACATGCCGTCGGGCAGAATGTAGTTGGCCCGCAGTGCCCGCTCGAAGCGCTTCAGCCCACGCGGGCCGCCGCGAATCTGGCTCTGCAGGTACTTGGCCGGCGGCGTGCCTTTGGTGGCCTCGTCGCGCAGGAATACCCGCGCCTCCAGGTGCTGCGGGGTGGCCTTCTCCACCAGCACGCCGCGCTGGGTGAAGGGGGTGGGGCGGTCGAAGATACCCTTCATTTCCCGCTGCAGCACCTCGCGGGTGTTGTAGGCGAGCCAGGTCAGCGCCCTGGCGGCGACCCTGGGGCTGTCCTGGGCGATGCGCCGCATGCGGCGATCGAACCGGCTTTTGTCGATGATCACGGAGTCGGACATCGGGCCTCCGCCGGTTGGGGAATTCGGGCCGCCCCGTGGGCGGCGTTGGGTTAGGCGCGCTCGGCGGTGCGGTACTCGAGCAGGTGGTCGCGGGTCTTGTCACCGGCGTGGAAAGAATCACCGGCCTTGACCTTGAGCTGCTGGCCGGCGGTGACGGTCTTGCCGTTGTGCACCGCCATGTCGATCACCTTCACCTCAAAGCCGGCGCGGGCGCGCAGCTTGGTGAGCTGCGCAGCGGGCTCATCGCCTGCGTCTTCTTCCGGCTGGTCGTCTTCGGGGGGAGCATCGGTTTCGGTGTCCGGCTCGGGACCGACCTCGTCCTCACTAGGGTCTGCAGGATCGCTATCGCCATCAGCAGGTGCATCAGTGTCCTGGTCTTCCGCATCGGAGTCATCGGAGTTTTCCTCCGCGTCCTGCATGGCCTTCTCGGCCTGCTTCTGCTTCAGCAGCGCTTCCAACTGGGCGTTGCTGGTCAGGTCCTCGTACTCGCTTTCCGGCACTTGCAGCGCGGCCAGTGCCTTGATCAGTTTTGCCTTGCTCATCGTCTGTTCCTCGTCTCAGATTGCTTGTGCGGATCCGCCATAGGCGCCCGCGGCTATGCTGCAGCACAGTCGCGGGCATCTATGGATCAGCGCCGGGTTTAGCTGACGGCGCTGGAGCCGGGGAACACCAGGTCTGGGGCGGTGTTGATGATCATGGGGTACTGGGCCACGAAGAGATCCACCCAGCGCGGGCTGGGGAAGTCTTTGTCCGGCACCAGGTAGGAGTACCACTCCTGACCCTGGCGGGCGAGGTCGTCGAAGGTCTCACCCGGGGACAGCACATGCTTGAAGATGCCGGAGCCCTTGCCGGGGAAGAACTTGATGTCGGTCGCGCCCAGGTTGATGCTGGTGCCGTCGTCCGCGCCGAAGTACTCCTTCCAGGTCACACCGGCGAAGCTGACCTCAGTGCCCAAGGTGGCCTCGGTGAGCTTGCCGGCCATCTTGGCGTCGGCGGCGGCCTCATAGCGCTTGTTGAACTCGGGGTTGGCCATCAGGTCGTCCCAGGCCGATTCTCCGCACAGCGCTTTTACCTCGCCGATGTAGCGGCCCTTGGCCTTGCGGCGCATCGGGCGGGTGATCAGGCTCTCGACCTTTTTGCGTAGCTGGAATTCGCTGGTGCCGGCGATATTCAGGAACACGGTCGGCGGCGCGCTGATACCGAATTCGGCGTAGAAGTCGTACACGGTGTTGCCGTTGTGGTCCAACAGCAGGCCGTTGAGCGCACCGAGGCGCATCAGCTCCAGGCGGTTTTCGCACTGGTCCATCAGTCCGCCGGGGCCGGTCTGGCGCGCGGCGATTTCCTTCTGCAGTTCTTCGACGATCATCGCCTCGTTGTCGCCAAACTGGCGCACGAAGGCCAGATCGGAGGCGGTGAGGCGCGCGTGGCGGGCGACGCGCTTGGTCTTGAAGTAGCGCAGCTTGCGGGGCTCGCCGGTGCTGGTGGTGTAGGTATCGCCGCGCTCGTCCAGCGGGGCGATTTCCAGTTTGCCCTCTTTGAACTCGATGGCGATGGTCTCGGTGCGGATGCCCTCCTGCACAAAGACGCCCATGTTCCGGAGCTCGCGCGGCTGGGTGGGGGCGGTGGCAATGGCCGCAGTCATGGATGCCATGGAAAACGCATCGTTTTCCAGAATATTGATGATTTCCATAGTGGATCTCGCAGTGATCGGTGTCGGGGTTCTGCCCCGCCGGGCGGGGCGCGAGGGAGGCGGCCGGATTAGGCGTTGCGGACCTTCTGGCTCGCGGCGCGCAGCTGGCCAATGGCGGTGGCCTTTTGCGGGTCGGTGATCGCCGCCGGCCACACCAGCAGGTTGCCGTCGTAGATGGTGTCGATCTCGTTGATGGTGCCGGACTTGTCGCCGCCGCTGGCGTCCACCGGGGCAAACAGCACGGCCACCGCCACTTCGCTGCCATCGGTCTGGGCCGGGGCCAGTTGGGTGTACTTGCCCGAGGCGGTGATCTTGCCGAGCACGGTGCCGGCCTTGTAGTTGCCGCCGGTGATGGTGACGCCGCTCTCGCGGCTGAACTCGGTGTGCTGCTCGTAAAGAATGTGCGCACCCGGGCGGTTGAGGTTTTCGGTGGTTGTCGGCATGGCTTATTGCCTCCCTGGGAGTTTTTTGTAGACGTTGCTCCAGCTGGCCTGGACCTGCTCGGCGCCGCCTTGGGGTTGCTCGGAATGGTGGTTGCTGCGGATTGCGGTGCTGTGTTGCGTGCCGCGTTTCACGGCCAACAGCATCTTGCCGGCCATGGCCACCGAGACGCCCTCGTCGATCAGTTGGTCGACCAGGTCATCGTCGGCGGGGACCCCGCAGGTCTTCGCCTGGGCGCGGATGGCCTTGACTCGCTCGCGCTCGGCAGTGACGGGGTCCGGCGGATCAGCGGGCGGGCTTCCGCCCTCTCCTTCCCCTTCGCCATCACCCTCGCCGTCTTCCGGCGGGTCTGCCGGAGGATCATCCACGGGCGGGTCATCCGCCGGGGGATCTCCTGCAGGCGGTTCGCCTGCAGGAGGATCGTCCGCCGGAGGATCGTCCGCGGGTGGCGGGTCTGTTTCGCCCTCGGCCTGGGCCTTTATTGGCTCCACCTTGTCCGGGGCTACGCGGTAAGCAACTGCGCCGGGCACGCCTTCCAGCGCGGTTTTTATGGTGGGCGGCAGGAATTGGGCGGAGAGAATGGCCGCGCCCTCGTCTTCGGCGAGGGCGGTGATTGCGGTCTTATTCAGCAGCGCGGTGAACTTCTGCGGCACTATCACCTCGTCCACCATGCCGAGGGTTTTCGCCTCTTCCGGGGTAAGCCAGGTGTCCCGCTTCTCGTCCAGCAACGCCAGAATTTCCTCAGTGGATTTCCCGGTTTTGCGGCTGTAGGCGGTGGCGATGGATTTGTCGGCCTTTTCCAGTTCTTCTGCGGCGTTGAGCATGTCGTGCATGTTGCCGTACACCACCTGGGAGGCACGGTGCAGCATGACCAGCGCGGTCTCGTAGATCTCGACATTGTTGCCGGCGCAGGCCACCACTGTGGCCATGGAGCAGGCGTAGCCCTCGATGCGGATGGTGACGTCGCCGCCGTGGTTGGCCAGTGCGTTATAGATGGCGATGCCGTCTTCGTGGGTGCCACCGCGGCAGTTGATGCGCACGACTACATCCTCGTCGCCAATCTCGGCCAGGCTGCTGAGGATATTTTTCGCGGTGACCGACTCTTCCCAGTAGTAGGTGCCGATTACGTCGTAGATCAGCACCTGGTGGGGTTGGCCGTTCCCGCCCTCTATAAAAAATCGAAACATGGTTTATGTCCCTTGCTGTTGCAGGAGGAGCTTGGCCAGGTCCTGCACCTGGCCGGCGGCGGTGGTCTTGCTGGGGTCGCTGTCGAGGATCAGCCCCATGGCCTGCTCCAGGAGCAGTTGGCTGTTGATTTCGTCGGCATCGAGCGCGCGCTCGGCAATCTTGTTGCCGCGGCTGTTGAAGCCGGCGCGCACTTCCAGGAGGTCGGCCATCACATCCTTGAGCGGATCCACCCAGTCCCACTTCGGCGACTTCCAGGCCGGCAGGAAGGCACCCGGGTCCAGCCAGTAGTTCGTCAGTTCCGCACCAGTGAGCGCGCCGTTGAGTACGGCCACGTCGGCAAACCACTGGGCCACCGGGCGGCACCAGCGGTGAATCAGCAGGTGCAGCTGCAGCTGCTCGATGCGGCGGCGGAATTCCAGCAGGCCGGCGCGGATGGAGGAGTAGTTGAGCCCCTCGAGGTCACCGGTCAGCTGTTCGTAGGTGAGGCCGGCGGCGCGCGCGGCGGCGCGCAGTTCGGTCTTGAGCCATGTGACATAGTTGACACCGTCTACCGAGCTCGGATTGGAGAATGAGATGTCCTCGTCATCCTCCAGATAGTGGATGCCACCGGCGCGGATGCGCTCCAGCTGCTCGCCGTTCTCCCCGGTCTCCTCAGCACCGAGGACACGATTAACCTCACTGCCGCCCTCAACTGGGTATTGCGTTTTCTTAACGATCCAGCCGAACAGCTGCGCGGTCTTTTGCTTGACCAGCGTGGCGTCCTGCATCTCGTCGATTTCGTACAGACGCACGAGGATTGGCGTGAGCTCGGGGATACCGCGCACCTGTCCCGGGCGCAGGCGCCGGTACAGGTGGATGATTTCACCGGCCGGCACCTCGCGGCGCACATTGCCGGTAAGGCCAGTGAGGCCGTCGCCGGGGTGGTCTCGCCACAGGTGGTAGGCAGTGCGCTGACCGAAGTCGTTGAAGCCAACCCCAAGCGCGATGGGGTTGTGCTCGCGCTGGACGCTGTAGCTCTCGTCCAGGTGATCGGCCTCGATCATCTGCAGCTGCAGCGGCACCGTGAGACGGTCCGCGGCGCGGCGGATGCGCTGGCGGGTGAGGACCTCGCCGTCCTGGAACTGGGCACCGGCGGCGAGCATCTGCAGGCCGTAGATGTTGTCGAGGCCGTCGGCGTCGCACTCCAATATCCAGCGGTCCCACAGCCGCTGCAGGGTCTCGTTGGGCCATTTGGCGGTGATGCCATTGCCCACGAGGTTGGTGACGTAGGTCTCCTTGGCGGTGGTGGCATACGGCTGGTTGCGCACCGCGTGGCGCGCGCGCTTGCGCAACGTCGGCAACTTGCCACTGATATCCGCATTAGGACCACCAACGCCAAGGAGTCCTTTATTGCCCAGACGCGGCCCCTGGCTCGCGCCTTCGTAGACCGCACGAATCCGCGCACCGACGTCCATACCGGGGGTACAGCGGATCCTGGGCCGTGTGTCGACGGCTTTGATCTGCATGGTTTAGAGCCCCTTGTCGGTGACGATTTGCGAGTAGCGGCGGCGCTGCGGCTGGACAGCCGAGGCTATGGTTTTGCGCAGGGCGCGCAGTTCCGGCAGCGTCACGTCGGCGTACTTGATCTGGCGGCCGTTGTGACGGAACTCGCCCACGCGCCGCCCCATCGCCATATCCTCGATGGCCTGGTCGATGTTGGTGAGGTCGTCCTGGGTGTAGCTCATACGCCGCCGGTTACTTTCTTGCGTTTTGGTTTGGAGGTTTTTGCCGCGACCGGCTTGACTGCACCGATCACCTCGTCGAGGTTCTTTTTCAGCAGGATCAGGTCGAGTCCAAAGTAGAGTTTTGCCAACCGCAGCATGGCGAGGTTGCCGGCGTAGCAGTCGAGCACCTCGTTGCGGGCGCCGGCAGTTCTGGGCTCGTAGCGGTAGGTCTTCCGGCCCTTCACGTAAACGAGCTTTTTTACTTCGGCGATGGCCTGTTGAAAGAAGCCGCGCGTGCACCAGTCGGCCACTGGCCAGTGGAATTGCCCCGGGCAGGGTTCGTCCGGGCCAATGACGACGCCGTCCTTGTCGGGTTCGGGCAGAACCTTGTAGCGGCCGTAGACCACGTCCTTGGCGCTGTCGGTGCCGATCACGCAACTGCGGGTGCCGTGTTTGTTGAGCTTTTTGTCGTAGAGGACGATCGGCTGCTCGTACTTGTTATCGCCGCGGCAGGCGATGCCGTAGTGCACCGGAAAGCGCTGCACAAAGGCGTGCGCCTGGCTGGTGAAGTGGCCGCCGGTGTCGATGCCGAAACGGCGAATAGTCATATCGAACCCGCCCTCGTGCCGATAACTGGCGGTGCGGATTCTCTGCTCTAGCTGGTCCCATATTTCCGGCTGGTGCAGGTTGCCGTAGAGCACGAAGTAGTCGATGGTCCACGACTCCTCGCCCACGCCCCAGGCGACGACCATGCCTTCGAAGCGGTCGTCCTGGGTGTCGATAAAGCAAGTGAGGTATAGCCCGCCCATTGGGACCGGGGCTTTGTAGACTTCGCGCCTGGTGGAGTAGAGAAGCTCGTGGTCGAACTTCTCGCCGCTCTCGTCTTCCCACAGCTCGCCGAGCACCAGGTTCGCGAAGGCCTTGAGCTTCAGGGGGTCGCCCTGCGCCTCAAGCCATTCGCGCACCAGTTCCACCCAGCCATCGGTCAGGGTTAGCGAGTAGAGCGCGTTGATGAATATGCCGCACTTGCGCGGTGGCTGCACGCGGTTACCGGCACGGTTGTAGAAGACCAGGCCGTCGCGGGTGCTGTACTTTCCGTCGTCGCTGATCCAGCGCGCACCCGGGGAAATTTTGGCGAGGTCGCCGTAGTGGAACTTGCCGTGGCAGCTCTCACATTCATACCAGACGTCGCGGGTGGTGAGCTCGTCCGGGGTTTTACTCTTGTCCCAGTCGATGCCGAAGTCGCAGTCGCGGCCACCCCAGCGCAAGGTCTGCTCGTGCTGGCAGTGCGGGCACGGCAGATACATGCGGAACACCGCAGCGGCGGCGGCCATCAGCCGTTCGATGTGGCTGGCGCCCTTGACTGTGGGCGTGGTGCCGAAGATGGCCTTGGGGAAGGTGGCACCTTTTAGCCGCGTCCAGGCGGCCTTGATCGGGTCGCCCTCTTTGCCGATCTCCAGCGGCCAGCCGTCGATCTCGTCGCCGATCAGGAATTGTTTGGTGATCCGACGAAAGTTGCGCGGGGTCATCGCGCCCAGGATGTCGAGAATCCATCCCAGGCCCTTTTTCTTCTTGACGGTGTTGTTTTTGTTCTCGTTGCGGTGGTCGGGGAAAATCTCCTGAATCACCGGCATCTCTGCGATCGCCGGCTCAATCTCGTCGACCACGAAGCCCTTGGCGTCGTCTTCTGTGGGTTGGTAGATCACACCGCTGCGGCGGCGATGCTCAATGAAATAAAACGTCGCAGCCACCGCGCATTTGGTGTACCCAAGGCGCGCAGACTTCTGCACATCCAGCTCGCGGATGGCGTCGTTGGTCATCATGTTGAGCAGCACAACCTGCAGCGGTTGTGTTACCCATCGGCCGGAAATCTGGCTGGAGCCCTCCGGTAGGTAGAAGTGTTCGTCAGCCCATTCAACGCCACTAATCGGTGGCTTCTTCCTCAGAATCGAGAGCCCACGCGTCGCTGCTCTGCTCGCCGCTTTCAGCGTAATCTGAGAGATCTGGTTCCATATCGGCGAGTTCATTGCTGGCGGCGATAATCTCCCGGTTCATCAGCTCCAGCGCCTCCAGCGGAATATCCGGGCAGGCCTGCTTGACCCGTGGCACCAGTGCTTCCAGCCGCGCATTCACAGCAGTGGCCACAACTTCCACCGCGTGGGTGATCAATCCCAGCGGCGCGTAGCTGCGCTCGAACACCAGACGCTTGGCGCGCTGGGCGGCGATGCG
The DNA here is from genome assembly GCF_059834885.1 of Microbulbifer sp. SE14. Taxonomy (NCBI): domain Bacteria; kingdom Pseudomonadati; phylum Pseudomonadota; class Gammaproteobacteria; order Cellvibrionales; family Microbulbiferaceae; genus Microbulbifer; species Microbulbifer sp. SE14. Next base: position 18,081 of record NZ_JCBAJA010000034.1, read on the forward strand.
CTCTTCGCGCTCCTGAACCTTGAGCAGCGCCTCGCGCCGCTTTAACGCCTTGTCCTCCTCGTCGCCCTCCATTTCCGGTTCGCTGCCGTCCTCCGGCATGCCCTTCTGGGCGCGTAAATAGCGAATGTAAAACTCGCGCCAGGCGTCGAGGTCGTGGTTGCCGCGCCCCCGTGGTACGGGGGCTCCGGGCACTTTTTGCAGATCTCGGATGGTGCGCTCAGTGAGCAGTAGGTGGGCCGCGACCTCGGTTTGTGTCGCCATAAAAACAACCGGAACCGGAAGTGGGAAAAATCAAAAAAATTTTCTAACGAGCGACCACCTGGGGCCCGAATTACCCCCAGGTGGAGATATGCGCAGGGAGGACCCGCGCGCCACGGTGGCGCGTCGATCATCGCGGCGCAGGCCGCGGGGCGTCTCGCTCATCCCGGCGCGGCCGCCGTGGCCACGCCAGCACCCGTGGGCTGGGCGTCCAGCAGCTGGTAGAGCTGCTCCTCCACCCTGATCAGCTTGGCCTTGTCTGCCTGGATGATCTCCAGCGCATGCATGGCGCTGCGATATCCTGTCTCATTCAGTGCGATCTCTATGATCGTGTGCGCAAGGTCAAGCCCGGACGGCCCAGCCAGCCGCGCCTCCAATTGCTTGATGTGCTCGAAGTTAACGGTGTGCAGGATATGCATGGCTGTACCTATCGCCATCCCGCCGGGCACGCGATGTAGATAAGCTGCGATCACCTTGATCAAGTCGAACCCGGACAGCCTGGCCGGTTGCGTTGTCTTGGCGATACAAACCCACCAGAGCGCACGCCAGGCCGCCTCGAAGCAATAGAAGCGGCCCTTGTCGTTGGCCTTGAACAGCCAGCCCAGCACGCCGAGCCAGTCATACTTCCTGCCCTGCATGTTCTGCAGCCAGCCGCTCAGGTCTCCATAAAACGGGATGCAGATATGCCGGCGCTTGCTCGGGTCGATACCGGACTGGCCGAAGCTGCCGCGGCGCTCGGATGAATCCCACAGCACGCCGTCCACCTCGATGGCGGCGTGGCTGAACGGGGAGCGGGTGACCAGGGTGATCAGCCAGCCGAGGAAGGTCACCGGGTAGAACAGGTAGAGTTTGTTGGCTTTCAAGGGTTAAGCCTCCAGCAGGGCCTTGCCGTGACGGCGGTAGCTGCGCAGGTACTCCTCCGGGGTGCCCTTGCCCAGCGCCGAGTTGTAGTACTTCTTCCAGTAGGCCGCCCTGCCCTCCAGGGATGCAGGGATAGCCTCCGGCACCAGCCGGTATTTCAGGCGGCAGAAGACCATCGACAGCAGTGGGGAGTGCGCCAGGTCGCGCAGCTCCGCCGCCTTTATGTCAACGCCGAACTCCTCCTCGATCAGCTTCGCCACTGCCGGGCTGGTGCGCTGCTGCACATCCTCAAAGCCGATCAGGTCGAACTGGCACAGGCCGACGCCCGCCGTGTGGTTGTGGCGGTCGCGGTACTGGCCCAGCCAGGTTTCCTGGCAGGCCGTCTCTACCAGCAGGTTCACCGCCTTCTCGTTTTTGCCGTGGCCCAACACGTCGCACACGGCCACTGCCATCTGCACCGCATGCTCCGGCCTGGTGAGTCCGTAGAACATATCGCCTCCGTCTGTTAGAGCTTTCCAGTTTCCGCGCGCCGATTTGCCCACTTGGTGGCAAGGTTGCGCACCTGATCCACGCCCAGCAGGCCTACAAAGCCCGCGCCGAAATAACTCCAGCCGCTGGACAAGCCGAAGGCCTCCGCGGTCGCACCGACCACCAGCACCAGCAGGCCGCCCAGGGTGGCCTCGATCAGCCGGCGCAGCGGGCGTGGTTCTTGACCGTCGTACATGATCCGGACATAGGAGAGAACGAAAGCCAGCAGCCCTGCCGCGCCGTGCTCGCGGAGTATTGAAAGCAGGGCAAGCCAAAGCCCTACGTCTTTTTCAGGCATTTGCTTCATCTCTCCAATCTCGGGCACAAAAAAAGCCCCGCCGGCACTGCCGGAGGGGCTTTCTGGTGATTTGAGCAATAAAAAAGGCCGCCGGTGAGGGCAACCTTTAGACACTTATTCCAAGTTAGCGAAACGGTACTAAAAGTGTTGCAGTAGAGTCAACACCCTGTTTGCAACTATTTTTCCCGGGGGAATTCCGGCACCTTGAGCTCGAATCGGTCCGTCGCCTGATCTTCCGCCACTATCATCACCTTCCCGGGCTTCAACGCCTCGGCCGGGATACCCACAGCCTTGCTCACAAAAACTGGGGATAACCGCGGGTAGCTGGACAGCTGCTCCGCGGCTTTCTGGATCTGCTCCTGTAGCTGCGAGCCCGGCTCGATCGGCGCCGCCTGCAGGTGCTTGGCCACCTCCACCAGCACCCGCGCCGCCGCCTCCTGGCGCTGCAGCCGAGCACCGCCGGCGCGGCCACCGTCGGCGATAAACTCCTCAGCCGACAGCGACGCCACGCCGAACACTGAGCCGTGGCGCAGATTGTCCGGGCCATCCGCCTGCGCCAGGTTGTGGACCACCGCCCAGCGCTGCAGCATGGCCGCGCAGATGCTCTCCAGCTCGGCGATACGCGCGCGGGCCTGCAGTAGGACCTCGCGCGCCTTGGTCGCTGCTCCACCCTCCCAGCTGGGTAGGAAGCGTACCTGCAGGTCCTCCATTGCCTTGACGCCCCTCATGATGTCGCCCGGTAACATATCCCCGGGCGGTGCACCGTTCACGGCCGGCGCGACGCGCAGAAGCTCCTCCTCGATCAGCTCCAGCAGGCGTTCGGCATCCTTGCTCGCCTCATAAAAGCCATTGGCCAGCGCCGCCTCGGCCGCCTCCTCGATGGTCTGGCGTACTGTGTGCAGCACCACCGACTCACCGATCCGAGACAGCCTTTCCTCTGCCTGTCCGCCTGGCACCAGCGCTTCAAGGAATTCGACCAGAAGATTATCCCCCGCCAAAGGCTGGTCCGGCCCAACAGGCACTGCGAAGATCCCGCCTTCCTTACGAATAAGCGCATAGAATGGCCTGCCTCCGCTGTTTTTGCGGACCTCTATCCGCCACCCCTCCGGCACCTGCGGGGCATGCCTGCGGCTGTTATAAAGTTTTACGCGACCCCACGCAGAAAGCTCTCCAGTTTCCCCAACTCGTGGAATTCCAGCTTCATCTAGGCAAATATGTAAATTAGACAATTCCATGGAGTCACCATGCACCTGCGGGGTTGGCTGTCCGCTTGCAGCTCGCTGTATCGCAGTGGCAACTGCCGCCTCGCGATCTGTCACTCTCGCAGCGAGTTCAGAGCCTAGAGCTCCCTGGATTCCGTCAGCCCACGCCAACACGTCGTCCAGTTCGATTTCCCGCGCCCCCGCTATGGAGGGGGCGCGACTATTCCAATCGTGAATCACTTCCTTCTGCGTGCCGCGCTTCATAGCGACGCAAAAGGAAGGGCATGTAATGGCCCAAACTGGACGCCCAGAGCTATTAACTCTTTGTGCAGGTTCCGCAGGCCCTCCGCAAAACGGACAAGGTTTAAGCTGGGTCATGTGGCTTCTCCGCTATGGAGGGGGCGGTGGCGAGCTGTGAAACTAGCGATACCAACTCTTCCGCTAGGGGGTTAACGTATGCTGGGCTACCCGGCACATCCGGGTCTACCGCAATATCCACAAGCTCATCAATTATTTCGATTATGCGTCCCTCCGGCACCTGCGGGGATGGCTGGGGTCTGTCATAAAGATAAGTATCGAGAGGAATTCGACCACGTAGATGCTCAATTTCTTGCAGGAATTCATTCCTCCCAGTGGTATGTACTCTTGCCACTGGCTCGCTCTCGGGCTGCCGGGCGACCGGTCGAAACGTGTTATCTTCGTCGTCGAATTTAAGGCCCGAATCCTTTATCGCGCGCACCACGGAATCGACAGCCTCGATGGCGATAGAATACGGCGAGCCATCTCCATCTATCTCGCGACCTAGGATAGCCACCAGCCGATCACAAACATCTTCCGCTAGATTATCCGCCGTGTACTCGTCCGTCTCGCTCTCGGGCTGCTCCCCCACCGGCTCACAAAGATGCCCTACAACCTCGTCCTGCAGGTCCGCGCGCAATCCTTCCTGCTGCAGAACCACCAAGCACTCGCCCAGCAAATCCCGCGTTGTTTTTCCTTCGCTCATAGCAGCTTGTCTCCTTGTTTCGCCTCGCAAGGCTCTCCAGCGGCCTGCAGCTCCCCCAGATGCCCGACCGGCCACCAGCGACAAAAACGGCCCGCATTGTCGCTGCTCTTGAGCACAAATCCGAGCTTCACTAGATTGTCTAGCGCCTTGCGCGTTTCGCTATTGGTAACGCCCAGCGTGCGCGCAATCTCGATAGTGATCACACCGTTGTACTCGCAAAACCTCTGCTCATCCACGTCACCAGCGCGGCGCGCCCAATCACGGGTGTACTCGCTCACGCTGGTTTTGATCGCCGCTAAAATCTGCTCTGTGTCCATCACCATCTCCTTAAAATTCCAACATCGTCGCCCGCCGGCACTCGAAATACTCCCGCGGCACCGTCCACCTGAAATACTGCAACGGCTTGAACAGGTGCACTCTGAGCCCGCCTTTACTCCGCCAATAGAGATCCATCACGCGGCTCCTTCAAAGGGTCAATCCATTTCAGCACCCCGCTTAGAATCGGCTCCCCGCGTAGCACGCGAGAACTCACAGCCAAATACGCGGAGGCGCCCCTCCCGCAGTGCAGGCAGTGCGTATAGGTCCCCGCCCTCCCCTGACTCTCTGGATCCGGTGCAAAATTCTCCGGCCACGCTCCCGCTGTCACTGGCCCGCTGTGGTCCGGCGCCAAGCCGTAGTAGGGGTGGGCGCAGCCTCCGCTGCCGTCGTAGCAGTGGTCGCACCAGCGCGGCCGCCACAGCCAGCCCTGCAGCGCCTGAGACCAGCGCAGTGTCTCGCCACGGCGCTCCAGCTGGCGGCGGCGCCTGCGGTGCCGCACCAAGCGCACCAAGCCAAAATTCAGCTCGAAAACATCAAACATCCCCTGCCGGAAGCTGGTGTACCCAAGCTGCGCTGCCTTCTCAAACATCACACGGCTCCTTCAAATACTCCGCCTTAACCATCTGGCACACGGTATCGCGCACCATGCCCTCGTAGGCCAGGTTGTAGTTCCAAGAGTGGCCCAGGTTCCAGCAGGCCCACACCACCAGCAGCCAGGCGACCGCCAGCAGCGCGTAGCCCAGCCGCTTCACGCCGCGGCCTCCACGCGCACTTGGTGCACCGCCAGGCAGCCCTGAAAGGCCATGGCCAGCTCCACCTCGGCGCAGTCTTTCCGGAGCTGCCAGCCGCCCGCCATCCAACCCACCGCGCCGCGGTGGCCGCGCAGGCGGTCGGCTTTGCCCAGGAACTGCCACTGGTCATCCTGCAGCCCCGCCGCCTCGGCGTTTTCGATGGCCGCCTTTAGGCTTCGGGCGAAGACCCACAGCCTGCCGCGCACCGGTCCGTGCTCGGTGACTATGCGCATGCCGCGACCTCCTCCGTGTGCCAGGCGCCCTGCAGGTGGCCGTGGCCGGCAAAGCCGCCTTGGCCGTCCGGCTCCAGGAACAACTCCGGCAGCTGGCGGCAGCGGGCCAGGGCCCACTCGGCACGGGCGCCGGTGCTGTCGCCCCAGCCGGGCAGGAAGGCGATCGCGTGGGCCGCGCGTACCATGGCCATGTCGATGTCCATGTACTGCTCGTAGCCCAGCCCGTCCGGCAGGATGGCCGGGTTCAGCACCACCGCGCCCTGCTCTTCCAGGTAGGCCGCGGCGGCGTTGAACTGGTCGCGGTTGTAGTTCTCGATCCCGGTCATCGGGCCGCTGACATACACCACCTTGCCGCGCAGGTTCATTTCTCACCCTTTTGCGCTATCTCACTATCAGCCAGCTCTGCAACGGCCAGGCCCAGGCAATAACCGATAAACCCCATCTCCAGCGACCGGTTAGCAAAACCCCCAGCCCGGAAAGGCTCCCCCTTCTTCCGCTTCGCCGGCTCGCGGACGAAATAGTCCTCGTGGTTACCGTCGGAGCCGAATGCGCGGGTAGCGCGCGTCATTTCAATAAATTCGTTCCGCGTCGCCTGTGTTTCCCGAAGTTCTTGGAGCCGTGCGGCTATCTGCTCCTTGTTACCCATCAGCTTTCTCCTTTATGTCATTCAAAATGGAATATCGTCGTCGAAGCTGTTATCGAATCCACCCGGCGGTTGCTGGTACGGGGGAGGATTGTTTGGAGGCGTGCCGCGCATATTCGGCCCCGACGCACTTTGCCCACCGGCCGGCGGTCTTCCGTGACCGCCCTGCGTGGCCGGGCCTCTCGGTTGCTGCGTCCCTGCTGGCTGCGCTTGGTATTCGTTCGCATACTGCTCGCCGTTGGTTCGCGCACCGTCCAGCATTTGCATATTCCCCACCACAATCTCGGTGGTGTAGCGGTCCTGGCCGCTGTCCCTGTCCTGCCACTTGCGCGTGCGCAGGCTGCCCTCGACATAAATCTTTGCGCCCTTGCGCAGGTACTCGCCGGCAATTTCCGCCAGGCGGTTGTAGAACACCAGGCGGTGCCACTCCGTGCGCTCCTGGGGCTGGCCGGTCTGCTTGTCTTTCCAGGTCTCGCTGGTGGCGATGCTGCAGTTGGTCACTGCGCCGCCGCTGGGCATGTAGCGGGTCTCTGGGTCCGCGCCCAGGTGACCGATTAAAATGACTTTATTTATGCCGCGGGCCATGCCGCCTCCTGTACTTTTTCGGGCAGTTCAGCCCCGGAAAATTTCGCCAGCAGCATCTGTTCGCACTCCGCTGCCAACGCCTGAAACTTATTCTCGGGCATCGAGACCGGCTGATGCGGTTGCTCCAGCAGCCCCTCCGCGAACCAGAGCTCCCTCCCAGCCTGAAAGGCTTCGCGGGCACAAGGGCCGTCGACCATGAACCTATCAACACGGGGATCGATCCACAGGCGCCCGCGCTTCTCCAGCTTTTTCAGGCGATACCAAAGCTGCTGCGCACCCACTACCGAGGTCACCTGGGTCCGTTTAGCGCGGGGCGTCTCACTGGCGCTGCGGAACCAGAAATCTGTAGATTCTTTGACCCTGAATGTGCCGCCCACGTAAGTCGTCACCACGCCCCGAGCCACCCGCCGCAGCTGATTCAGCCAAACCAACCGCAGCAACTCGTCATCGGAAATTTTCATCGCCTAAACCCCCACCGTGATAAATTCGCCGCGGTAGCAGTAAGTCACCGCGCCGTCGACGTCGGTAAAGCGCCGGCCCAGAAGGCGCACCTGCAGGCGGCGCCAGAATCCCAGGCCGGCGGCTTTGCTGCCCCAGTCGCGCGGCGCCCTCACAGCAGCACGGCCCTCTCGACGCCCTGACGCATGCGCTCTCGATCCAGCTCCAGCAGCTTGCGTATTTTCCAGCGCAGCTCGTCGGAGGCCTGCGACCTGATTTCCTCAATCAGGCGCGAAATCTCTGCGCCAATCTCCATTTCCCTTTGCGATTTCCTGGCATACCTCTTAAGGGCATTTCTGGTAGCCTTCGACAACTGTTTCGCTGCCCGCTCTAGATCTGATCCCGGTACGGCGCCGATCGAGATAGCCAGCCGTTTCCCCACTTCTTCTCTGTCCGAATCGATCCGCGTTGTGCGTCGATTCCAGATCGACAAAAACTCCCGCATTGGGCGCTGACTACCAAGCCAAACTCCGCAACCCTTGCACTCGACATGCACCCCATCTTTGTTGGTGTCCAATTCAGCCGCCTCACCGCAAAATGGGCAGTCCTTAACCTCTAAAAATTTACTCATCGCATCAGCTCCACTCGCATGCCGCCAGCAACCAGCGGCGATTTTTCCCGGCAGATTTCCAGCAGCTCGTCCACGGTGCGCTCGACGATCTGGGACAGCTCGCAGCGCGGCGTGCGCAGGTCCTTTTTAATTTGCTCTCCATCCTGGCCCTGCGCCCACATCACCACGCGCCAGACGCGGTTCACCAGGCGCTGGCGGCCGACGTTGTGGTACTGGATTGGCGGCAGCTCGCCCTCGACTTTGCTCTCGGCCGTTAGGTCCCAGCTGGCCACAATCACGCCGGCACCTGCTCGCTTTCCGGCCTGAATGTGCCCTGCTGGTTTTTCCTGCAGGTCTCGCAGTCGTCATCAAATTCACACCAACAGCCGCGCGGATGATCGCCGGGGGAAAACTCGATCGCGTCGCAAAAATGGGCCGACATTTCCAGCATTGCGTCATGGCACTCCGGATGCTCTCGCACGGTTACCGGCTCCCCGTCACCAAACCAGCGATAGCGCTTGTACGGCTGGCCGGCATCGATGCGCTGGCCGCACCAGTCACAGCCGTGGCTTTTGCGCGCTGCCCTTATTGATTCCGTTTCGGCCTGCATTAGGCTGCCTCCTGCTCGCGCAGCGCCACACCACAATTGGCCCGCACCAACGCGCGCGCCAGTACCGGGCTCACGCTGTTTCCACACATGCGCGTCTGCGCAGTGGTGGTCAGGGGCTTGCCGTCGTAGGTGGCGTCGATGATGTAGTCATCGGGGAACCCCTGGCCGCGGTAGAGTTCGCGCGGGGTCAGCATGCGCATACCGATATCGGTGATCCGGTAGGGCTCGCCATGGACAGTGACCAGGCCCAGGCGCGACTTAGTGGGGATGGTGTGCATCGGATCGCGCAGATCCTGCCACTGGCCGCCGGTGCTGTAGTACTTGACCAGGAAGGCCTGCACCAGGGAGTGGTGATCCCGCGCCGTGATCGTGCTCACCGGCTGACGCAGGTCTACGCCCGGGCCGGAATAATTACCGCCGTAGTTTTTCGCCAGAAAGGGAAAAATCAGGCAGTGTTCCTGTTTGCTGGTGATCGTCGTCAGCGGCGTATCCGCCCGGTATTGCATCCCATCGCCGCCCCACTTGGTGTGGCCGAGGCGCACGATAAACGGGTCCGGGCTGTCGATCACAAACCGCTGGATGCCGCGGGCAATGCGTCGCAGCGTATTCTCTGCCAGCGGGCGCTTAACACCGACGGCCCTCCCCTGCTCTTTGCTTAGGAAAATGCTGTGGCACGGCAGGGACCAGTCAATGACGTCATTCGCCGCCGAGAGATACGGCTGCAGTCCCTCGCCGTGCACCTGTTCTGGCCACACGACCGGGCGACCGTCACAGCGCGCGATCAGGAACAGGCGCTTGCGGGTAGTGGGCGCGCCATAGTCGCAGGCGCGCAGCTCGCGGTGTTCGACCTGGTAGCCCAGGTTGATCAGCTGCTGTTTCCAGTGCGCGAAGGTGCGCCCGGCGCGGCGCTTGCAAGGGCGGCCATTTTTCTGCAGCGGACCCCAGCCTTTAAATTCCTCCACGTTCTCCAGCATGATCACGCGCGGGCGCACAGTGGCCGCCCAGCGGATCACCACCCAGGCGAGACCGCGGATCTTTTTCTCCACCGGGCGGCCGCCCTTGGCCTTGCTGAAATGCTTGCAGTCAGGGCTGAACCAGGCGAGCCCAACCGGGCGCCCCTGAGTCGCCTCGCGCGGGTCCACATCCCACACGCTCTCGCAGTAATGACGCGTCTGCGGATGGTTCGCCCGGTGCATGGCGATCGCTTCCGGATCGTGATTGATCGCGATATCCACCGGTCGGCCGAAGGCCTGCTCGATGCCCTCGCTGGCACCGCCGCCGCCGGCGAAGTTGTCCACGATCAGCTCGTCGTCGAACTCGAAACCCAGCTGCGGCTGAGCCAGTCGCGCGTTCTTGTTGGCAGCCAAGCGCGCCATCGTTATGCCACCTCAGTCTGGGCGGCAGACTGGCGACCAGCAAAATGGGCTACCGGGGCGTGGCCGACAAAAACGGCGGCTGTTTCCTCGTCCGGGCGCCCCATCTCAACAGAGTAAGCCGGCACTGAGGTTTCGGTTTTTGCCAGCTTCTCAAGGTCACTCGGGAATATGAACGCCGCCGGCTCCGCCTCAACCATCAGGCGCACCCGCTCCACCACCTCGTCGACCTCAAACTCGGCGCCGGAACCGCGCACCAAGGAAACAATGCTGCGGAAGCCGGTCTCCCAACGGTCCTTGCGCACCCGCTCGCCATCGGCGCGGGTCTCGTACTCATCCACCACCGGCACCGGCGCCAGCCCGCGCTCCTCCAGCATCATGCAGAAATTGGCGATATCGACCCAGTTGCCCGGGTTCGATTTCGACAGCACCCCGCGCAGGCCTTCCAGCAGGTCCTCCGCCTGACACTGCTCCGGATCTTCCCAGCCGCCGCGACCCTTCCTGCGCGCGGCGGATAGCTTCAGCTTCATTACGGAAGCAAAGCGATCCACTGCGTAGTCGTCGGCGTGCCTGCCCAGGGAATCAACCTGGACGGGGGCGTTCTTCACCAGCTTGCGGTAACGCCCGTCCAGCCCGGCATAGATCACCAGCTCCAGGTCCGCACCCTCCTCCTGCAACAGCCCCTCCACCACCGCCTGGAGGTGCGCGTTGTCCTCCTGGAAGCCCCAGGTTTTCACATAGGTCCCCAGCTTGTAGCCGTTGTCCTGGCGGAAGCGGTTGAGCACCATCTTGCCGATATAGCGCGCGTACAGGCCGTGGATATCCAGCTGCAGCGCATCCAGCAGAGCACGGAACTGCGGCAGGCAGGGGCGCTCGAAACTCAGGATGCAGGATGCGAAGACCTCGGCCGCGCGGCGGCGGTCCGGATGGACGTGGGCGGGTTTTTCCAGGCCATGCTCGAGACGCTTGGCCGCCAGCGAGATGTTGCCGCCGGCCTCGTCCAGCACCCAGGAAAACAGGAAGCAGGCGATATCCACCGCTTCCAGCTGCGCCTGCCACAGGTCGCACTCATCCTTGGCCCACCACTTCCAGCCCAGGTGGCCGAGCAGTTCGCCGGCCTCGGTCCAGACGGCGCGCTTCCAGTCCAGGCCACGCTCCAGCCAATCGGCGCCGATGTGTTTTTCCTGAAACGCCGCCTGGCGCTGCAACATATCCTCAAGCTGCTGGTGCATAGGTCATGCCTCCGTGAATTCCCGGGAACATCCGGTGGTAGTTGCGGTTGAGCTGGGTTACCTCGGTGGGCGACAGCGCCGGCGGGATGGCCGGCAGCCCGTAGATCTCGTGATAGCGGCGACGCCACCACAGCAGCGTCTCCTCGCACTTCGGCTTGTTGTCGCGGTGCCAGCGCACCCGCGCGCCGTCGCGCGACTGACAGCCGCCGTCGCAGGGGTTCCAGCGGCAGGCCGGGTTGGAGCACTCGGCGCGGTACAGGCCCTCGGCGTTGCGCCGCATGCGCGGGGCAGAGCCGCAGCCAAGACACACGCGCGGGGCGGTCATCAGCCGGCCCTCCGGTACTTGCGGTTGATCTCCTCGACCAGGGGGGAAATCTCGGTCAGGGCGGTGCGCGCCTCGTCGATCAGCTGCTCCACCACCTGGCGGTACACCGGCGCCCAGGTGCGGGAAAAGCTGCTGCGGTCGATGCCCATGCGGCTGGCCACCACCGCCTCGCTGCAGCGGCGGTCCGGGTCGTTGGCCCGGCCGCGCACCTCCTCGAGGACGGCCACGTTCATGATCGTCATGCGCGTGTTTTTGTCGTAGTTGCGGTAGGCCTCCTCGGGCCCCTGTTTCAGCAGCTGTTCCCAGGCGCGCTGGTACAGCTTTTTGCGGGCCTTGAAGGTGAGTTCGTTTTCCGGGCCGTAGGCCCACATGCCGGCGTGGCGCAGCGCGTCCGGCAGCTGCATCACCGCCCGGCGCACCTTGGCCAGCTCCGCCATGCGCACCTCGCGGAAATTGTTCGGGGAGGTGCCCTTCGGCGGCTTCGGGGTGTAGGGGTCCTGGAAGCCCTCGACGGTGGTGAAGGCGTCGTGCCAGGCCTCGGCGACGGATTCAAACAGCGGCATGGCTATCCCCCTGCGTTGAGATCACCCGGCGCGCGCCCTGCTCGTCTGGTGCGCTGATGATGCCGCTCCGCTCCATCGTGTCGATCAGGCGCGCAGCGCGGTTGTAGCCGATGCGCAGCTTGCGCTGCAGGCGGCTGATGCTGGCGGCTTCCAGCTCCTGCACCACCTGCAGCGCCTCCGGGTACAGCTCGTCTCGGGCGTCGCCGGTCGTAAAGGTCGGCGAGGTGGCCCCGGCCGGCAGGCCGATATCCACCAGGTCCGCATCGCTGGTCTTCCAGGTTGCCGGCTCCTGCCCTTCGCGGTAGCCGCCGAAGGCTTCCACCAGGTCGTGCCAGACCGTGTCGAGGACGCCGCCGAACAGGGTCAGCTCCGCATCCAGCAGCGCCGCCTGGTAGGCCAGCGGGTTTTCGGCCTCATCGGCGATGCCCTCGCCTATCTCGACCTCGTAGTCAGACTTGATCGACTTGATCAGCAGCTCGTCGGTCAGACGGAACTCGATGCCGGCCATGTCCGCGTCGGTGGCCAGCGCCAGCGCCGCCACCTTGTAGCCGCCGTCGCGGTAGCCCTGGGCGTTCTCGTCGGTCGGGTCCTCGTTGGTAAGAGTCACCCGACAGCCACTATCCAGCTTGTTGCGGAGTTCAGCGAACAGTCCCAGGCGCAGGCCCTCGGCCATCTCCTCGCCGCGCAGCCACGCCAGCATGGTCATGCCTGGGTCACTGAACACCGCCGGCAGTGCCACCGGCAGGCCCTCCAGCGCGTGGCGCAGCGCCGTCAAAAACTCCTCCGCGGCGTTGTGGCTGCCCGCCTCCACCACCAGCAGCCCCTGGCGCGGGGTGATGTAGGCGCGGGTGCGGCGCTCTTCTGGAAAGGTGTTCGGCAGCAGATCTATCAGGATGTCGTCTTTCAGCTGCTGCTTTTCCTTGCGGAATACTTTGCGGTGCTGGGCCTTCTCGATCTCCGCCACCCGCTCCTGCAGGCGCTTCTGCAGTTCGACCGGCTTCACCTTGCGCACCGCCACCTGCAGGCAGAACAGCCAGCGGCCGCCCACCTGGTGCACGTAGCGCGGGTTCTCCACGTCAGCCGGGCCCAGCGGCGGCACAAAGCCGGCGCTGCCTGCCTGCCGGGGCTCCGGCGGCCGGTAGGGGTGCTGCGCCAGGCGCTCGCCGACCTCCAGCGCGGTCAGCGGTAGCGGCTTGCAGAATCGGTAGATGACTGCGCTCTTGAACATCAGGCCCCCTCTGAGGATTCGGCGCCATCTGCGCCGCGAAGAAAATTCACGATCTTTTGCCACTGAAACAGGTGTTGCTCGTAGCGTGGGTTCCTGAGCCACCAGACCCCATCCCGTTCAAACATTTCTGACTCCACCTCCTCGCGTGTCAGAACCCAAGCTGGATGCACGGGACAATCGGCCCATATATCCCTATCCGCAGTCTTTGGGCGATTGAACCGGGCCTCAATCAGCAGCGGGCTACCTGTCACAACGAGGAGATCGAATACCGGCTTTAATCTCAGCTTGATTCGACCCCTGTTGCCATGCGGGCCACCCCTGTGCTTAACCTGTATTCGGCAGCTCCTGCTGGACAGTGGGTCCGTTGCCTCGAGATCCCAGCCCGGCATGGTTCTGGGGCAAACACCTACAACAAGGTTGTGGTTCAGCATCAGATGAGAAGCGACGAGCAGCTCCGCCCCTTCACCGTGGATTGACGCCACAATCTTCTCGGCCAAACCATTCAGCAAGACTCTTTGCTCCGTTTACCTAAGGTGGGGGCCGCGGTCCCCACCCTTTGGTTTGGGTGGGGACCGCGGCCCCCACCCTGTTGAATCTGAAAAAATCGCGGGGCGAACCCCGCGCAAAGACCTTGGGGGAGAGAAATTACTCAGTGCCGATGCGCTGGTTCAGCATCGCCACCAACTGCCGGCGCCCCATCACGCCGGTACCGGTTTGTATGTTCAGCAGTTCCTGGGAGGCTTTTTCGATTAGGTCCAGCAGCTGGCCCGCGTACTCGCGCAGGTCCTCGGCCTCATCGCGCGTATCAAGCATGCCGTCCTGGGCCGGCTTGCTCGCCGCCACCACTTCGGAGAATTCGCGCATCAGGCAGGACAGTTTGGAAGCGGTGGGTACCCGCTCCTCGTGGCCAGACGGCAGCGGCAGGTGGAAGGAACCATTCAGTGCCATCAGATCCTGCCGGCAACGCTTCTGGTAGGGCTCAGGCAGGCAGTTCACCCACACCCACTTCCACGCCAGCGGGATGTTCTGTTTGCTGGTGAGCATCATGCCGATCATCTTTCGCCGCGAGTCGAACCAGCGCTCGTAGTTCTCCACGATGCTTGGCTCTTCGCTCACCAGCTCCGCACGACCCAGGGCCGGCAGCAGGTGGCTACGCGCAAAGGCTTTGGTGCTTACCCCCCTATCCGTCAGCCACTCGATGGTGTGGCGGATCAGGATCTGGTCCTCTGAGATATCCCGAAGTTGCATTCTTGTTGGCTTTCCCGCCCTGGAAATTGCTGTTTCAGGTGATTTTGCTAATTTCAGAAAATCCTGTCAACCGAATTTCTGAAATTCGATTTCTCGGAAACAGGGAAGGCTGCGAAAATTGAGTTACGAATTTCGCAGAAATCAATGGATGGAGTCCGTTATGAAGATAAGAACAGCCGTCGCGGGGATTCTTTGGGCCTTAACGTTGACCGCCTGCGTCAGCGCCGGCAATCACTTTGATTGGGCCACGGTTCGGCAGGTGGAGGAGGGCATGACTTCCTCCGAGCTGGAAACGCTGATGGGGAAACCCTCTCGGATCGCCACGCAAGGCGACAATGAGGTGTGGGTTTGGGCGTGGGTTGGCTCGGGCTGGGACCTTTCCAGCAAGAGCAAGACGGTATCTTTCGTGCTGCGCGACGGCGTGGTGGTCGAGGTTCCCAAGCTCCCGGAGTCATTCCAGTAATGAGACTCGATATCGGCGGCGTGCTGCGCCGCCTTCGCATTGAAGAAAAACACCTGACCCTGCACGAGCTAAGCGACGCCCTGCATGGCGATATCGCGCCCACCCGTCTTTTCCGGATGGAGTCAGAGAACAGAACCATTGACCCCGTGCAAATCAAGCGCCTCGCGGACTTCTACGGCGTGACCGTTACCGACATTGTCCGCGAGGCTGAAGGTGGGGCTTTAGCCGACCCTACTGTTTCTGGTGCGCGAAGAGTTCCACTGCTGCACTGGGAAGACATTCAAGCCTGGTTGAACGACTCTCAACGTCCAGACCTACGCAGGAATAGGGAGGCCCTTGTCGGCCTGCCTCCCGTGAACGACAGTGGGTTTGCCCTGACTGTAAAGGGCGACAGTATGCAAAGCGATACCGGTTTCTGCTTTCCTGAAGGCTCCACTGTGTTTGTAGACCCTGCCCGCCAAGCCTCCCTTGGAGACTTCGTCATCGTCCTCAACGCTGACGGCCGAGCCATGTTCCGCCAGTTAATTGTCGAGGGGCCTGACACCTACCTAAAGCCTCTGAACAGGGATTACCGTCCAACCCTTATGACCGAAGCTGAGCGAATTGCCGGCGTCGTGACAGAAATGCGCTGGCATATTTAACCGCCCTTCTGAAAATCAATTTGCGTAATTCAGAAAATGCCCGCTATTATGGCTGCAAGGAACACGCTTGCGGCCCCTTTCCGGTGCGCTATAGACGCGGAATCCCTCCCGGGTTAGGATCAGAGTTCTAACAAATGTAATATTGGTTAAATTTTGATCTAGAAATTTGGCTTAGGAGAGACCGCCATGTAACCGCGACGACGGATACAGAACAAACGGCCAATAAAAAACCCGGCGCGCCAACACCGGGTTTTTGGGGGAGCCAATAAAAATCGCCTGGGTAAGCAATCTCTACACGACTCAAATCTGAAATTCGAGTGTAGAGAAGCACCCAGGCAGTTGCAAGCGTTTTAGCCAAAAAAACGCCAGCTTTTGCTTGGAGACCTAAAAAGTGCACTCAGCACCGCCAAAAAATCGGGTGCCACTGGGGGAGTGGTACCAGGAAAGATTCCAGTCCGACCCCTACGCCCTGCTGGAACATTTCGCCAGCGACATCGCCCACATCGCCGCTCAGTTCGACATCGACTGGGATGCCACCTACAGCAAGATCCGGCTATCCACCGGCAAGGGCAAAGCCTCTAAAGTCCACGGCAAGAGCCTCCGCTTCCTGCAGCAGAAGTCGCCCTATCGGGGGCGGGTGGGCTGCTATGCGGAAGAGCACAGCGTGGACCACGGCGAGTACAAGCTGCGGATCCCCTTTATCAGTTTCGGCGCCAAGGGCCACGGCGGCGAGAGTGACTCCTGGAACGGCTACCACGCCCTGCGCGAACTCTACGAGCGCGAGGTCGACCAGATCATCAGCGCGGAAGAGCGCGCCGCCATTGATGCGCGCCTCGCGGAGAAGCAGCGCAAGCGCCAGGAGCGGCTGGCCAGGCTGGAGGCCGAGCAGCAGGCCAAGGAGCAGGCCCAGCGCGAGAGTGTGGAGCGCGACCTCAAGCTGCACGAAACACTGGCGCCGGCAAATCAGGGGGTGGCGGCCGCGGTCCCCACCCCCCGAAAATCAGATCAAGGGGGTGGCGGCCGCGGTCCCCACCCCGCCAAACCTCACCGCTACGCCATTAGGAAGCAGATTGCCGAAGTGCTCGGCGACGCCGATGTGCGCCTGGGCAGCGACCGCCGCGGCCGCTTCCTGTCCGTTCTTGCCTGCGGCATCGACGGCACCGAGCGCGGCCTACAGAAGATCTACGAGGAGAAGTTCAGGCCGAACCCGGACGCCGACCCCACCGACAAGCTGTTCACCTGGGGCGCCGATATGGACGGCGCCCACCGCGTTATCGGCGACCTGCAGGCGGCGCTGAAAAGCGGCGAGCCGATCCGGTTTGTCGAAGGCTTCGCCACCGGCGGCACTATCCGCCTAGCCACCGGCCACTGCGTGGTTGTCTGCTTCAACGCCGGAAACCTGAAAACGGTGGTCTCACTCTTCTGCCGCTACTATCCCAACGCGCCGAAGGTCATCGACGCGGACAACGACTGCTGGAAGGCTGCGGAAGGGAAGGGCAACGCCGGCCTGCTGGCCGCCCTGGAATGCGCCAAGGAGCACCCGGGCGTTAAGGTCACCTTCCCCACCTTCGACGACATGGACACCGACAGCCGGCCCACCGACTGGAACGACGTCCACTGCCTGCACCCGCACGGCCTCAAGGCGGTGCGGCGCAAGCTGCGCAGCGCCGCCTGCAAGCTCAAAGCAGAGAGCAAGAATTTCGATTACCGCCTGCAGCGGCTGGCGCTGGTCAATAAGGACCGCGCCCAGGACGAGGCCCTGCAGGCGATCAACGCCGGCCTGGCCCTGGTGCCCTTTGTGTACAGTGCGACCGAGGTGATAAAGATGGTCAAGGCCGCGCTGCCGCCGGCGGTGGCCCTCCCAGCCGACAAGCTGGCCAGCCTGAAACGCCGCGCCCAGTGGCTAATGCAGCAGAAAATGAAGCGCGCCCAGGGCTTCCGCAATTTCACGACCGACACCCGGGCCAAGCCAAACGTGACCTACGAACTGGTGGAGCCGATGCACAGCGCCGAGGGCCACCCGCTGCTGCCACCGAA
The DNA here is from genome assembly GCF_059834885.1 of Microbulbifer sp. SE14. NCBI lineage: Bacteria > Pseudomonadati > Pseudomonadota > Gammaproteobacteria > Cellvibrionales > Microbulbiferaceae > Microbulbifer > Microbulbifer sp. SE14. The sequence goes on from NZ_JCBAJA010000034.1 coordinate 35,569, forward strand.
GGTTTTGCGCAAGGTGCAGGCCCTGGACGGCGTGATCATCGTGCGCTCGCCAATGGCCAGCGGCAAGACCAAACACCTGCTGGCGCCGCTGATGCGCAACAGCCGCCGCGGCGCCTACCTGGCGCACCGGGTCAGCCTGATCGCCGACGCCTGCAACCGGCTGGCCGAGCGCGACGACTACGGCCACCTGCGGATACGGGTGGACAACTACCAGGACATCGCCGCGCCGATGGTGCCGATGATCGAGCGCATGGGCTGCTGTATCAACTCGATCACGCACCCCAAGTTCGAGCCGTTTTTTGCCGCGGTCGAGGACCTGCTGATCGACGAGGCCAGCCAGACCCTGCGCCATATTGCAGACGGCACCATCGACAACCCGGTGCTGGTGCTGGAAAAACTGGCAGAGATGATGCGCAACGCTGACCGCACCGTCATGTGTGACGCCGACGCCAGTGACGCCCTGGTCGAGTTCGCCGAGAAGGCCTGCCCGGGGCAGCCGATCCACATTATCGAAATGGCCACCGACTGCTCCGATATCGAGATCCTGCACACCACCGACCTGATGGCCCACCAGCAGGTCATGGATGCGGTGCGCCGCGGCGAGACGGTGCTGGTGGCGGACGACTCGGCGAAGGACGGGGAGGCACTGGCGAAGCGGCTGCAAACCGAATGCGAAGGCGTGCGGGTGCTGCACGTGCAGAAGGACTCGAAAGGCGAGGAGGACGTGGAGGCCTTCCTCGCCGATCCCAACGGGCAGGCGCGCAACTGGCAGGTGATCATTTACAGCCCTGCTATCAGCTCCGGGGTCTCGATCGAGACGCCACATTTCAAAAACCACGTGGGGATTTTCTTCGGCGCCGTGGCGCCCTCGGACGCGGTGCAGATGCTGCGCCGAGACCGCACCGCGCGGCGCTATATCGTCGGCTTCCATATCACCGAACACCGGCGCGAGACCGACCGCGAGCGCATCTTCCGGGGCCGGGTGGCCGCGGACCGGCGCGCCCTGATGGACGCCAGCGGCCGCGAGCCGGACTGGGAAGAGACCGACGAGGCCTTCGTGGCCCGCTGGCCCAAGACCACCTTCGACGACGTCTGGCTCACCGCCACCGCCGCCGAGCGCGAGGCCCGCGCCGACTTCGCCAACAACATGCTGCTGATCCTGCACGGCGACGGCTACCGGGTAGGCCGCCTGACCGCCAACCCCCTGGACGAAGAGCAGGCCCGCGAGGGCAAGCGGGTAGCCAAGGCCGCGGTGACCGCCGCGCGCCACGAGCTGATCCACAGCGTCGAGACGCCCGGCATCGAGGAGGCGCAGCGGCTGATGCGCCGCGACGTGATGAGCCGCGAGGAAGCGGCCCAGCTGACCCGCTACCACATCGAGACACAGTTGTGCGCGCCGCTGGTGGAGCAGCGGGACATTGAATTCTGGGAGGACCGGGGGCCAAAACGGCTGGCCGGCTTCGAGGCCCTGCGCGCCGATACCGCCACCTGCCAGGCATTCGACAACCACCTGGCGGAGAGGGGGGTCACCACCACCCGCCGCCTGCTCAAGACCGCCACCCACCGCATACTGCGCCAGGTGTTCGACGGCCTCGGCATCGATATCGCCACCGGCGCCGGCGAGTTCACGGCCCAGCAGGCCCAGCAGACGATGGCCGCGGTGCTCAGTACCGAGGCCGCCATCGAGGAGTACAACGAGCTGCCCATCGGCCCCTATGTGCACCCCAAGTCGAAACCCAAGTGCGCCACCAGCTGGGCCAAGGCGGTGCTGGAGAGGCTCGGCCTCAAGGTCCGCGCCACCCGCCGTGGCAAGGCCAAGAAGCGAGTCCACTTCGTTGACCCTGACACCTGGGCGCAGCTCAACGACTACTACCAGCGCCGCCAGGCCGCCGGTGTCTCCAGCCTGACCATCCACGACGAGGACGACGACCAGTCACCCGCCCAACTGCCCGCCACCCCAACAGGGCCCGCGCAGGAAGCTGGCGGGGGTACGATCGGAGATCCGGTGGGTGGACCACCTTCGCAGCGTGTAGATAAAGACCTGGATACAAAGGTGGTCCACCCCCTGAGCGTTGAACTCGCGGAGAAATACCCGGCGGCACTGGAGCTTGTGGAAAGGGTTTGCCGGAAATCGGAAATTTTCTACCTCGAGGAGGTGCTGGGCTGGCTGCAGGCGGAGGACAGGGAGGCCCGGAAGCGCGGGGAGATGAGCGAGTGGGAGGCCCTGGAACGCGGGGAGATGAGCGAGTGGGGCCTGAGCTGGCGGCTCGAGCACCTGGCGCAGCGGCTGCGGCGGGCAGGGGGTGCGGCGTGACGCCCCACGCGGCACCGCCCACGCCGGAGCAGGTGCGCGAGGCGCTGTTGGGCCTGGCCGCCCAGCTGCCGGCCGAGGCCGCAAGCCAGGCCCGCCAGCTGGCCGCCGGGATCACCAGCGCGCCCTGGTACCAGTGGGAAAAGCTGCAGCGCAGCAAGGAGGCGCGGGCGATCGACCTGGAAGAGGCGCGCGGGATTATCAGCCCGCGGGAGGCCTGCAGGCGGCGCATCGCGCTGCTGATTGCCAGCGAGGGCAGGGGATGAACGGGCTTCGGTACCGGATAGACGCGGCCGACTATGCCTCAAGGATGCGAGCGGCCGCCATAGTTGCAGCCGGCTATGCCACCAGGTGTGCAAACGGCGGATCCACCATAGACACCACCGGCTGATCGCGCAGGCCTGCATAGTCAGGGAAGGCTAGGGCGGCCGCTCGGCACCCCACTCCAGCACATAAGAAACCCGCCAGCTGGTGGGCTTATAAAATCACAAATATCCTTCCATTTTCTTATATATTTACTTATAATTACTCCCATGAACGATATCAGCTGGACAAGAAAAGCCCTAAAGCAGCTGCGCAGAATCCAAAGCGCCCAGGTGGCGGCCATCCGCGCCGGCGTCCAGCAACTGCGGGAGTTCCCTGGTTGCAACAATGTAAAGCGGCTGGTCAACCACAAGTACGGCTACCGCCTGCGGGTGGGCAACTACCGGGTGTTCTTTGACTTCGACGGCGAGGTCAAGGTGGTCAGTATCGAGGAGGTGAGAAAACGCGATGAACGTACCTACTGATGTGCAAATTATCGAGCAGGGTGGCAAGCCGGCCTTTGCCGTGGTGCCCTACGATGAATGGCTGGAACTGATCGGCGAACGGGATGAAGAGATACATTTCCCGGACGAGGTGGTGGGTTACCACTTCGAGGAAGGCTTATCTCTGATTGCCGCATGGAGAAAGTATAAAAAGCTGAGCCAACAGGAACTGGCGGACAAACTCGGCATAAGCCAGCCGGCAATGGCGCAGATTGAAAAGCCCGACAGCAAGCCGCAGAGAAAAACGCTACACAGGGTGGCCGCGGCCTTGGGGTTGACTGTGGAACAGCTGACCCTGGACGACTAACCCCCACCCCCATCGGGCCGCGTGCTGAGTAGGTGATTGATCAGCGACACCTCGCGGCCCACATCCTGAATTGCCCGCAGTGCCAGCACTGCGGCGATTTCATACCGGTCCAGCGGCAACCCGTCCAGGACTGGTCCCCCCCCCTTGAACGGCTCCAGCGGCCCGGCCCACCGGTTGTTGATAATCCGGTCCAGGGCGGCCGTCTGCTCCTGCTCAGGAAGCTGTCGCAGGTGCCGCAGTAACGCTATGTGCAGCCGATGTAACGGCACCCGATTAACGGCCTGGACATCGTCAGCTTGCTCTGGGGTATCGGTCATGTCGCTCACTATAGACACCTGGGTAGACAGCGGCAGTCCAGGTTTGCCGTACATCAAGTAGCGCTCGGAGATTTCACATCGTGCGCAGATGGCCAGGCGCAACCGGGGTGGAATGGGGGCACCGGACCGGTAGCGGGTAACAGTCCGCTCGCTAACTTGGCACAAGTGTGCCAGTTCTGAACGCTTGCACCCAGAGGCGGCCATGGCCGTGACCAGCCGCAACCCTCGAGCAGTGTCCAGGTCAGCGTCGCTTTCGCTGTCCACCGCAATGTCCATGTCTACGCCGTCCAGCAATTGTCCAGCCTGTCACCAACCGAGTAAGATTCGAGATTCTATCAATAAGTATTTGATTTTACTAAATAAATTGGAAGAAAAAATTTAGTATTACTAAATTATCCAGGGAGACACGATGGCAAAAGTGGACGCCGCGCGAGGTGAGCGACTGTGCGCGGCGATGGACCAGCGGGGCGTGAACAACCTGGACCTGGCCAGGCGCGCCGGCGTGTCTCCCTCGACTGTCACCTTGTGGCGGCAGGGGGCAGAGATACGCTGTGAGCACCTGGCCGCGATCTGTCCATACCTGGACATCACCATCGATCACCTAGTGGCTGGACAGCCGGCCCCGGACCCGCGGGAGCTGCGTCTGCTGCGCTGTTTCCGGGCCCTGGAGCCAAGGATCGGCACAGCGGTATTGCGGCTCGCGGAGGAGTTGGCGGCGACCGAGTGATGGAAGTCACATTTTGTCGCCCAATGTCGCCCAGTTTTACTTGTATGACGAATCCGAATTGGTACTTTTAGGAAGCAAGAACAAAAAAATCGCAGTAGGAATCGCCATGGAATTAGGGATAGAGCCTGGGGTGTTGGTGGATTTGTTTCAGCGGGCCGACAGCAGGGTGCGGCGTGCCGGGTCAACGATTAGTCTGCTGATCAGTGCGGCCAGCGAGCAGCAGCTGGCGCCGGAATGGGAGGATACGCTGGCGCTCCTGCAGGAGGAGCTGGCCAGCGCGCGGGACCTGCAGCGGCAGATCAAGGGGGCGCTGCTGGGCACCCCCAGTGAGGCGGCTTAGGCCTCGGCCTCGATCGTCTCCTGGTATTCCTGCCAGGCTACGCGCGCGGCCATATCGCGGTCGGAGTCCAGGGCGTGGCTTACCTCCTCGCCGTCCAGCAGTACCGAAACTCGCCAGCGTTCGCCCACCTTGTCGTAGGTGATGCGCGGTTTGGCGGGTTTTGGTGGAGTGGGCTGCGCCTCCTTTTCCACCTCTTCGGTTCCTTCCTGCGGTTCAGCCTCTTCGGCTTCCTCCTCGGGCACCTCGATCTCCACCAGCACTTCGGGCTCGCTCTCTTCCACCGGCTTCCAGCGGTTCCCTTGTTTTTCCAGGCCCAGGGCCTCGGCGCAGAGTTCCATGTAGCGCTTGGCTAGGTCGCGGGACGTGGTTGGCTTTTCGGTTTCCAGCAGGCGCTGGGCGATCTTCCGGTTCGGGTCCTCCTGCAGCAGCCGCTTCACCTTGTTGTGCAGCCTCACCGCCGCGTCACCGTTGGCGAAGTCCGGCATTAAGTCGTCGTACTCGGCCAGCCGTTCCAGGCGACTCTTTACGGCTTTGATTTCCGGCTCAAATTCCGGATCGCAGTCGTGCACCTTGAACTGCTTGTAGTGCATCTGCGTGGTCTCGTCGTCGTGGCCCAGCAGCTCGGCGAAGAAGACATCCTCGTCGGCCTTCTCCCAGCGCGGGTCGCGGTTGAACCAGAGCAGGTAACAGATCCGCGCATAGATAGCGCGGGTGTCTTTCAGGGTGCGCTTTTTGTCGGCGAAAAACTGCTTTGCGTGATCGTTCAGCGGCGGTGCCACCCGGCCGTTGATCTTGGCATTCAGGCTGCGGGTGTCGTTCTCCACGCCCTCGGAATACGGCAGCGAGGCCACCTGAGGTAGGGCGCGCAGGTGTTTCATCGCGGACAGCACCGTCTCAGCCGGTGCCAGGGTGTAGATGGTGCGCAGCTCCTCCGAGTCGCCGTCGCGCTTCTTCGCCTGGCCACTGAACTGCAGGCGGTGCGGATCCACTTTGCCGCCGCCCAGCTTGAGGGGGTAAAACTCCCCCTGCACCAGGACCTCGATTGGCCGGCGCCCGGTGGCGGCGCAGAGCGCGAAGGTTAGCGGCGCGATGCCGGCCATGGTGCCGTCACTGGTGGCGGTGGAGGGGTTGGCCAGGAGGCTGGTTATCGCCTGGATGTAGTGGGGGTAGTGGATGGCGACCGCCGTGCGCTTCTTCACCCCCAGCTTTTTTTGTTTGGTCTCGGTGTGGGTTTTGCGAAGGCCCTTTTCCATTCGCAGCGCGTACATGATCTCGTGGTTGACCTTGAGATCATGCAGGTCCTCGAGGAGAGGCTCCACCTCGTCCAGTGTCTTAAACAAGACGGCCTGGACGGCCTGCGGATCGTCGCCCAGCAGCCCCTCCAGCAGCTCACTGTATGCCGGGTTGGCCTTGCGCAAATTGTCCACGGCGCGTTTTGCCGACGGCCTGGAAAAGTCCAGCTTGGCCAGCTTCTGGCGCATTTCGGAGGCCTCGCGCAGCTGCTCTTCCAGGGCTTTTTTGGCCAGTCGCGTTTCCTTCGGCGGCAATCCCTCCAGCTGGCTGATGGCGTCGGCGTGGTGCGGGTAGCGCTTCCCCAGCCACTCCAGGTTGCGGTCCAGCAGGTGGTGCCGCAGCCCCATCTCTTCAAAGACTTTGCGCGCCCTGGACAGGTAGGCGTTGTAGGTGTTGAGGCTGATGCGCCGGTCTTTACGGTCGCCGCCATACCGCCGCTTGTCGCCGAAGATAAGGTGGCGGAACTTCTCGCCTGCGGCTTTGAATTTCCTGGTCTTCTCCTTGATAGGGGCGTCACTTTGTTCGATGGCCATTACCTCGGCCTTCAGCTCAGCCACGAATTTCCGGAAGTCTATTTTCACCTCTGGCATGAGGAACCCTCCTGGTTGGCGTTGTAAAACATACTCAAAATAAACATAACATACTCAAAAGTCAATTCACAACTAAAAAACATACGCAGGACATTAAAACATACACGGGAATAAAATACAATTTATCTATGCCCCGTGTATGTTTTTATACCCAAAATCTAATTATAGGCGCCTATAATTAGAATTTGAGTATGAGTATTATATAATTTGAGTATGTTTGTATTTATGTTTGCGTATGTTTGAGTATTATATTTGAGTATGTTTTTAATTTTGGGTATGTTTTGCGCAGGCGCCCCGCCCAGTCAAAAGAAATTTGAACGGGTGTCTCGTTTACAAAAAGGCTTTTCGTATAAAAGGGGTAAATATCGAACGACCGCAAGCAGGACCCGCCACTGCCGGCTCCCGCGTCTATTGGCCCGCAACCCGCATAAATAAAGGGGTTTCGCCAAAGGGCAACCGGAAGCCAGCCGAGGGAGAGCAAGAAAGGCCGCACAGGCGCTCCCCCGGCGCCCCACTCGCACCAATAGGCGCCAGCAACCAGCGCATAGCACGTCACCCTATTTGGCGCATATTTTTCTACTGGTTTCGACAAACTTAAAAAGTTTGCATTTTTTACGCTACTTGTTGTAAATTTTGACAACCGAACCAATAAGGAGAACAGCATGGACCTGAAACAAACCCTCGAGGTCGCCATCCGCAACAGCCGGGATCTCGCCCGAAACATTGCCACCGCACAGTTTGGCGACGACTCCCCAGAAGCCCGCACCATCACCCGCCGCTGGACCATCACCGACGCCGCCGCGCTGATGGGGGTGTCGACGCAATCCATCCGCAAGGCAGAGGAAGCTGGACGCCTGCCGGCGCCGGACGTGATCGAAAAGGAAGACTGTAACGGCAAGCGGATCACCCGCCGCATGGGCTACACGATCTATCAGATTGACCAGATGCGCGACGTCTTCGGCACCCGCCCCGTTCCGGAGCAGCCGCTGCCGCAGATAATCAGCGTCGCCGGCCACAAGGGCGGCTCGCTGAAAACTTCCACCGCGGTGCACTTCGCGCAGTGGGCATCGATGGCCGGGATGCGCGTGCTGTTCCTGGACATGGACCCACAGGCCACCGGCAGCCTCTACTTCGGCTACGTGGCCGACGTCACCACCCACGCCGGCGACACCGCCCTGCCGTTCCTGCTGGGCGAGCGCGGCGACCTCAGCTACTGCGTCAAGCCAACCTGCTGGCCAAACCTGGACATCATCCCCAGCTGCCTGGCTATGCAGCGTATCGAGTCGGAAATGGAGCGCCGCGCCGAGGCCGGCGAGCTGGAATACGACCCGCACATGATGCTGCGCGCCGGCCTCGAGACGGTGTTCGACAGCTATGACCTGGTGATCATCGACGGCAGCCCGAACCTGGGCATGGGCACGATCAACATGATCTGCGCCGCCGACGCGATCATCACCCCGGCGCCTGCCGACCTGAATGACTACATGAGCACAGCGCAGTTTTTCGAGGGCGCCCGCGACCTGCTGGCCGGCGTCGACCTCGGCGGCTTCGAGCCGGACCTGCGCGTACTGATCACCAAGTACAGCCATCAGACCGGCAGCGGATCCGCCTGGATGGCGGAGCAGATCCGCAAGACCTGGGGCGGCATGGTGCTCAACAATATGGTCAGCCTCACCGACGAGGTGAGCAAAGGGCAGATCCGCATGCGCACCATCTACGAACAGAGCAGCGAGCAGCGCTCCACGCCCTCCGCCTGGGCCAAGGCCCAGAGCATTTGGAACCCGATATTCGAGGAAATCATGACCCGCGTGATCAAGCCGCGCTGGGAAGCCGCAGAGGAGGCCGCCTGATGAAAAACGCCCCTAGCCTGGATAACAGCCAGCCCGCCCCCGAAAGCAAGGCCAGCGAAGCCACGGCGCCCGCGGTGCGCAAAGTAGTCACCCGTACCCCCGTCGCCAAAGCCAAGGTCGGCGACACCTATGAGCACACAGTGCTGGGCCGCAAAGTCACCTTTAAGCTGGTCATCGTCCCCGCCGCCGAGGTCGCCGAGCGCGTCTCGGTCTGGAAGAACAACGAGCGCCTGCAGGAGTTCCTCAACGAGTCCTCCCTCTCCGACATACTCCCCGGCATGCGCGCCGAGGGGCAGGACGTGCCCGCCTTTGGCCGCCCGCTCCCTGGGGGTGGCGTCGAGGCCGCCGACGGCAGTCGCCGGCGCATGGCCGCGATCCTGGCGCCCTGTGACTACCTGATCTGGACGGCGGATCTCACCGACGCGGAAATGGATCATTTCACCCGCGTGGGTAACGAGTACCTGCCGCCCTCCGCCTATGAGCGCGGCAAGCGCTTCCAGCGCCTGGTGGACGAGGGGTGGAGCCTGCGCAAGCTGGCCCAGGAGGAGCGCCTGGACCGCAAGGTGATACAGCGCTGCATCGATACCGCCACGCTGCCGGAAGAGATCCTGCGGCTGTTCCCGCGCATCAACGAGGTCAGCGGCCGCGCCGGCCAGCGGCTGGCCCAGAACCGCACGCCGCAGATGATCGAGTACGCCAAGACCCTCTCCCCCTCGAAAGACGAGGAGCACACAAAGCACCTGATCGACAAGTTGGTGGCCGCCGCCACGCCGCCTAAGCCGGCCGCGCCGCGGCAGTGGAAGGACGACCACTGGTCGATCGGCTACGAATCCGGCAAGGGCCTGCTGATCGAGGTCGGCGAGGAGATACCGGAAAAGGTGCGCGAGAAAATTGAAAAGTGGGTGAAGAAACAACTGGCGGCTGAAGAAGCCTAGGAGGGGAGAATGGAAACAATTCCAGCCAATTTCCACAAGGAAATCTTCGATAGGCTTTCCTTGGTGGTGGCCGACCCGTCCAGCGCCATGGCCTGGATAAAGGATTTTGCTAATACCAACCCTTACAGTTTTGGCGAGGTCGCTCTGACCTACATCGGGCTGGCAGAGGTGGGGGCGGAGCCCGTCTCGGAAAACTTGCAAGTGCTCGCGGACGCAGCCCGCGACCTGCACTCACCACTTTACGCCATCGCGCAACCGATCATCGCCTCTCTGGCTCGCGGCCACCCCTCCAAAGAAGACGCTATGCAGCTGATGAGCTGGGGGCTACCGAACAATGCGCTAGAAGTCGCAGCCGGCACCGACATTGAAAAACTGTTTTCTGACATTGAGACCGGCGATATATCGCCAGCGGTCACCGAAGCGCTGCTCAAGGAAATGAAGCGGAGGTTTTCAAGATGAAATGCAAACACGGCACGATCTTGTACGGCACCCACTGCTTTAACTGCGAGCGCGAGACAGCCGAGACCCACTGGGTGATCAACGTCGGCGGCGGCTACGGCGCCTTCCTGCTGGAGGGCACCGAAGCCGAGGCCGAGGAGATGCGCCGCCACAAGGCCAACTGGGAGCAAGCGGTCGCGCTCAAACGACCGGCCGACGCGGCCGAGGTCGATTCCGATACCCCGTCGCAGTGCTGGAACCACCCGCTCTTCCCTCACCGGGCGAAGGGCTACCGCTACAGCTGCGACTGCGGCGATGCCGACTGTGCGCGCCTACAGGAGGGCGACTGATGCCCAGCAACGAAGAATTTGAGCGGGAAAATCTGGATAGATGGATTGCCGCCTGCCAGTCCGAAACGAACCCGGAAATCCTGAAAAAAATGCGGGAAAAGGTCGAGTATATCCGCCGCTTCGCTGAGGACCTCGGAGACCAGGAGCACGCGGCCGCCCGCAAGCCCTATGTCGAAGCCGCCGAAAATGCCTTGGACAAGCTGGAACCTGCTTGGCGGGCAGAGCTTGAGGCCAAGAGACAGGCAGAACTCGAAGCCGAGGAAAATGCAGCGCGGAAAGCTGTGGAGAGACGCGCAAAAGAGTCCGCCAATTGGGACTGGGATATCCCATTCTAAACCCGCAAATAAAAACGGCGGGGCAACCACCCCGCCGCTGATTGGCGCGCCTTTCCTTTAGTTTACCGTTGACTTAATAGTTAAGTTTTCGTATTCTATCCCCGTGGTTGAGGCAAGGACCACGCAAAAACCAACTCTCGATTAGATAGGAGATGCACTAATGAAAACAGTAACCATTTACCAAGTCACCTGCGACGAAGCCTTCTCCGCCCACGAAACCGGCACCGGCTACAGTCTGGAACCTTGGGGCAGCGACACCGACTACTACAAAGGCAGCGATAACGGCGGCCGGATCTACGTGCTGCCTGAAGGTTACAAAGTCGCCGCCACCACAATGGGTGAAAAGGCCATCTACGATCCCGCTGGCAACCACTGCGAGATCCTCATCCACAGTTCTGGTAATCCCCAACTGGTCAGCGGCGCCCAGCAAATGCCGGTCCTGCAGCTCGCAAAACCTGAATTCGATAGGCTCCACTCTCTGCTGCACACCGGTGACATGGAATCCGGAATCCCCGAAGACAAGTAAACCCACGCGCCCCGCTCCGGCGGGGCGACTCTCGACTCGACAGGAAATATCAAAATGCGACCCCTGGACCACCTCCACACCGCCGGGGCCCTCTACCCCGGCGCCTGGGCGCGCGTGGATGATCTGCGCGCGAGCCGCGGTGTAGATCTGCCAAAGTGGCCCGCCTGGTGCTTTCTCCCGATCGCCGGTTGGTACAGCATCGTCAGCGCCGAACTGCAGGTGCCGCGCCTGTCCGCCGCCACCGTGCAGGACGTGGCGCGCCTCGCGGCCGTGGGTACCTGGCGCTACACGAAAGGGATTTATCGCTTCGACGAGGCCGCCGGCGTGGCCCTGGCCGACACCCTGGTACACGGCGAGATGCCGGTGGAGGTGCTGCTGCGCCTGCCCGAGTGGTGCGTGTACATAGAGACCCCGGGGCGCAACTGGCTGGGCGGCGACCTGCACGGCTTTTTCGCGCACCTGGAGTGGGATCCCAACGACGGGCGCCGCGAGCTGCGCCTGCTGATGGACTCAGAGAGCCTGGGCCTGGTGGCGCAAATACTGCACATAGGACCCTGGACGGTCACCGAGGCCGTGGACCGCTCCCTGGGCGAGACCCGCCGCCAGGCGCAACTGCATGGGCTGGGGGGGATGCTGCCGGCGGATATGACCGATGCGGTGCAGGAGATGGCTGCGAACCTGCACCCGCTGCTGTCCATGCTGCTGTACCTGTGCAGTGAGGCTCCGGAGATAGAGGACCGCGCCGAGCCGGAGGCTCGCCCTGAAAATCCGCAGCCAAAGCGCACCAGAAAATACGGCTGGCGCCTGTTCGAGGCCAGGCGCCCGCGCATCTGGACGGTGGGCGCCGGCATCGGCGAGGCACTGCGGCGTGCGGATCCAGGCGCGCCCGGCGGCCGCCGTGTCTCCCCTCATGTGCGCCGCGCTCACTGGCACGGCTACTGGACTGGCCCCCGCAATGGCGAGCGGCGGTTTATCTACAAATGGCTGCCGCCGACGGTGGTGGCCGCGGCGGAATAGGGGGAATTTCTCCTGATTTACTGTTGACTTAATAATTAAGTTTTTGTATTCTGCTCCCGTGGTTGAGATTAGGGCCACGCAAAAATTCACGACCAGATAGGTGAAACATGAAAGAGCAGAAAATCCCCGCCACCCGCAACGAATCCTGGGGCTTCTGGGGCACGATGGGCGAGCAGGCCGAGGCCGCCTGGCCGCTGGCCATGGCCGCCATTTCCGAAGCCACCAGACAGCCCTACGAGGTGGTGCGCATCTTCCTCGACAGCCGCCACGGCCGCCACTTCGCGGGCGACGTACTGAACCACGGCAACCGCCCGCTGCCCGACGCCATCGACCTCGCCACCGAGCAGTGGATGGCCTGGCGCATCAGCGCAGGCATCGCCCGCAATTCCGGCATTCCCCGCGGCCTGCCCTACCTCACCGGTTTTGTCACCCACGTCGGACTCCAGGCAGAGGCCGAATAAGCAACCAATCGCCGCCCCTCGGGGCGGCTCAGGAGAATCTATGACAACCATGAAAGCCTGGCGCAATCGCATGGGCTGGAACCAACGCGAGGCCGCCGAAGCCTTGGGTGTGACCCTGGCCACCTACCAGAGCTGGGAAAAGGAGCAGCGCTGGCGCGACGGCGCGCACCTGCCGCCGCCGCGCACCGCCCTGCTGGCCGCCGCCGCACTGGAGGCAGGTCTGGCACCCCTGGACGAACACGACGCGGCCTAAGCCCGCCGCTCCAGGCCCACCACCGCACCAGGTGCCTGCGGGCCTGCGAGCTCGCGTAGCGCGTCCTCGGCCTCGATGCGCAGGTAGCGCAGGTGCGCCGCCTCGTGCGGGTACGCCTCCGCCGCCTTGCTGGCCAGGAACCCCAGGGCGCTGCTCACCTTGTCGACCTTGCTTACTTCCATGAATCCATCCTCTTCTTGCTTCTTGTGACATAGCGCCGGCATCCACTCCAATCTGCCTGAACCGGGGCGGCGGGAAAAGCGACGGAATGTGACCAATTGTGGCGCTTGTCCGGCGTTTGCCGGACTACTGTATATTTATACAGTAGTCCGGGCGGTCGTGCACCTGTCGGGAGTGCCCTGCAGCATAGCCGCCCCCGGCTATGCCACCAGGCCACCGGATCCACCATAGCCACCGCCGGCTAGGCTGCAGGCACCTCCTCCGCACTCTCCGCCACCTGCCGCCGCAGCCGCGCGCAGGCCTGGGCGTACTCCTCCTCCCCCAGCTCGCAGCCGATCAGGCGCCGCCCCAGGCGCTCTGCGGCCAGCGCCGTGGAGCCGCTGCCGAGGAAGGTGTCCAGCACCAGGTCGCCGGGTTTGCTGCTGGCGGAGAGGATGTGCTCCATCAGCGCGGCCGGCTTCTCGCAGGGGTGCTTGCCCGGGTAGGCCTGCACCACCGGGAAATCCCACACGTCGGTGTAGGGCACGTGCTTGGTCACCGTGAAGGTGCGCCCGCGGCCCTGGGGGCCGCAGCGGTGGCGGGCGCGGATGGCGTCGTACTCGGCCTTTAAATCGGCATAGGGTTTGAGGCCGGGCACCAGCTGCTGCAGGGTGGCGTAGTGCCTGGCGCTCGGCAGGCTCCACTGGCTGCGGCCGAACCAGTGGCCGCTCATCTGGGTGCCGGTGGCCTTGTCCACGTCCTTGCTGGTCAGCCCGGCGCCGCGCACCGTGTCGTCCAGGTATTTGCGCAGGGGTTCGTAGTGGAAGGGGCGCTTTTGCGGCGGCAGCCGCTTGGCGCTCTCGGCGAAAATGATGCGCTCGGTCTGCGGGAAATACTTGGTCAGGCTCTCCTTGTTGCAGCCGTTCCAGCGGCCGTTGGGCTTGCGCCACACGATGTGGTTCAGCACCTTGAAATATTCCCCCAGTAGCAGCTCGGTCTCGGCGGCCAAGTAGGGGCCGCAGAAGAGGTAGATGCTGCCGCTGGGTTTCAGCACGCGCTGCTATTCGGTCAGCACCTGGCGCAACCAGGCGATGAAATCAGCTTTGGTTTTCCACTGGCGGTCCCAGGCGGCGTCGACCACGCGGAAGTACGGCGGGTCGACGGCGATCAGGTCGATGCAGTCGTCAGGCAGCTGGCGCAGCAGTGCCAGGCAGTCGGATTTGATCAGTCGGATGTTGTTGAGGTCTAGCTCCATCGGTTGCTCCAATCGCAGACGCTCGGCGGCGTTCGATCGGGGCACTCGCGGTGCTCGGGGATAGGGTGTTCACCCGCTTACAGCGCGGGCATTTGATTTCCAGGTGGGTGGCCACATAGCGGGCCAGCAGGCGGTTGCAGGCGCGACAGCGGAAGTCGCGCGCGGCGGGTTCTGTCATGGAGTCGTTTCTCACAAATGCTCAATGTGATAGCCTCCGCGCCGCTGTGATCACAGCAGTGGGGCCTCGGCGGACTCGCATGGGTAACTCATGCGGGAAAGCGCGCGGCCGGTGTTCGCAGCACCGGGCGCGCGCCTCACTTCTAGGGGTCAGGCAAAAACGCCGAAACAGTCCGGCGGGGTATAGGTGTACTGGCCGCCCTCGCCGTCCGGCAGGGTCTGCGGGCTGCGGTCGTAGACGCTGTCGTAAATCGCCAGGGCCTCGGCATCGGCGAAGAGCACGTCGAAGGCGGCCTGGGGGTTGCCCGGGTCCACCGGTGCGCTGGCCAGCACCTGTAGGGACTGCACGGATTCCAGCAGCGCCAGGTCGTGCACCCGCAGCAGCGCGAGGGACTGGCCGGCGGCGCTCTTGATGGTGGGGGTTTTGGTGACCAGGAACTCGACTTCTCCGGTTCCTTCATCCACGCTGACATAGTCCGGCAGCGCCGCCTGCAGCTCGCTGGCGAGTACGGAGACGTCCGGGCAGTAGGTTATTGCGTCGTGCATAGCCACCTCCATTACAGCAGCATCACTTCGGTTGCGGTCAACTGCACATCGTAAATGCGAAAATCCTCGATGTGCCCGGACCAGGGTTGACCGGCAACACCTGAGCCAATTTTCAATGTTTGCGGATTTCCCGTGTTACTCGACGGAGCCTGCGTGCCTGAACCGCCCAGCTCTCCATCTTTATACAGAGCCACCTCATCGCCATTCACCGTAACAACCGCAGTAAATGGTACCAAGTCTTCGATAGGCGAAAGGCCTATAGTATTAACGCCACCACCATTCCTGTAGTAAGTGAGATGGTCAGTATCTCCGTTGTTCCGCAACAGTGAGTAGGTGAAATCTGACTCTTCAAAACCTATCAATCCCACGGATAGTTTTGGTTGGCCGAGCCTGTCTGCCCTTACTGAGTATGAAAAAGTGTCTATCCTCCTAGTGAGGTCCGGATGATTGCCGACAAACGGCAGGGACAGATCATCCGAAGACCTGGTGACCGTCGTTGCCACTGTTGGAATATAACTGCTGGCAAAAGGAAGCTCCTCAAGCTGTGCCCCCCATATGTAGGTGTACGACAGCCCGTCACCAACATAGGACTGCACAGAGCCGTCGGAACTGCGGTGCACTATTGGCCTAACTCCTCTGGTTTCTCCTGTCAGGGTGCCAGTCACACTCCACCTGTACCAGCCATTGGCAAGCGGTATAAAACTGTATGCTCCGTTAGCGCCTGTTACCACGCCGTTGTCCAGGTCTACGTCGATTGTCGCATCCGCCGAAATGCCAAGGCGGATATAGCGCTTGTTACCCTTCTTAACAAAACCTGAAGCCGTATAGGTATTCCCGACCGTGAAGGTGTAAACAGTCTGGATAAGATGTTCCCCATCCGAGGTGCTTTCCGTGAATTTTTCGGCCGTGCTTAATCCGTCCGGCGCCATGGTGTCATCTGCGGTTATCGCTCCTCCCGACTTAATCCAGTAGCTAGAATCGATCTCCTCGCTGCGCAAAACCAAATTTGTGCTGCTGCCCTCCATCAGCAGCCCCTGCTTCTCGAAGCGCGGCTCGTCGATAGCCGCGGTCTTCAGCACGCCATAGCGATCGATGTAGGTGGCCGTAGTCGAGCGACTAAAGGTCAAGGCCCCCTGGTAGATGCCATCAAGAGAGTTCTTCAGGCGCAGGTGCACTAATGGTTTGGTCAGCCGCCCGATCGCCCCCGCCAGCGGCTCTACGGCAATCTGCGCCGCATTGGCCTCGTGGGTGGCGGCGGCGCTGGCGCTGCTGGAGGCCAGGCTGGCATAGCCGGCGGCACCATCGCGGTCTGTAGCAGCGGCATCCGCCGCGGCCTTGGCCTGCAGCATCATGGATTCCACGATACCCGCCAGCGGGTTGCCGGGCTGGTAGTCGAGGATCAGCAGGTCATTCAGCGTCGCGTCGGCGCCGTCCTCGATGAGGACGTGGCCGATCAGGGACGAGGCGCCGCCGTAGGTCAGGCGCACGGCGTAGTAGCCGTTGGCCAGGGTTTTGTCGTAGGCGCCGCTCGCGTCGGTGGTGAAGGTGCTGCTGGCGGTCTTGACCACGGTGCCGGCGTCGTTGCGCACCGCGGTCAGTTCCACTGTGGCCGATCCCAGGGCGGTGCCGTCTGGCTGGGTCAGGGTGCCGGTAATGCGTCTGCTCATGAGGTCTCCGGAATTTGTGTTACTGCCGAGGCGCTCAGGCGCCCATCCATTTGCGCAGCACGGCACTGGCTCCGCCTAGGTCCGGCACCGGCTGGCCGGTGGCGGCGGCATAGCGGGAGTGCTTTTCCTTGGTGCGCAGGCCGAAGTAGGCGCGCAGCAGGACTGTCGGCAACGCCAGCAGGGTGCCCACTAGCGGCCAGCTGTTGCTGAGTTCCTTCAGCGGGTCGCTGCTCTTGTACACAGCGAAAGCCAGGCACGCCGTCACCAGCAGCCCGATACCGACGACAAACCAAGCCATCAGCAGCGCGATCTCCGGGCGCGTACTGCCGCCGACCTTGTCCACCTCCGCCATGGCCTGCACGTTCGCGGTGAAGTTGTCGCTCTCTTTCATTTCCAGCTGGATCAGCTGGCCGAAGATGGCCGCCTGCTGCTCCGGCGGCAGGGACTCCACCTTCGCCAGCACCTCCTGGCCGGTGGCCTGCTCCGGCAGTTTTTGGTCGTCCGGCAGGAAGGCGTTCACCGCGGCCAGGGCGGCGGCGCCCCAAGGGGTGGCGGAGACCAGCGGCGCGGCGATGGTGGCCGCGCCGCGCAGTATGGATTTGACGTTGATGCCCATGGCTGGGTCCTCGCAGGTTGAAAATTAAAAAGGGTCAGCTGCCGATGGCTACGCGCAACTGCACGGCGCGCTCCACCGCCTCCACGCGCCACTGGCCTTTCTCGACCTCTTCGATAACGTCGCCCTCGGCGATGGCGCTGCAGACCAGCGTCGTCACCTTGGCCGGGGTCTGGTAGGGCGTGCCGCCCGCACTGGTGAGCACGACGTTTTCCCCATCGACAAAGGCGGAGGTGTTCTTGTAGGCGAACTGGTCCGGGGAGCCGTCGTTGTCCAGGTCGATGTTCTGGCGGGTCTGGGTGACGCGCACGATATCGCCGGAAAAGATGGTGTTGGTCAGCTGGTAGAAGTACTCGTCCGCGCCGGCGTTGTTGACCGTTGCGGCTGTAAATTCGATGGCCATGGGTTTCCTCGCAATAAAAAACCGCCCGCGGCGGTGCCGGGGGCGGTTTCTGTTCAGGGTTTTTAATTAGGGCTTGTAGGTGCCGTTGTGGGTGATCACCCGGTGCTGCGCGTCCACGCCGGCGGCGTAGCTGATGCCGCCCACCGAGATTTTGTAGACCCGCTGCAGGCCCACACACTGAACCTCGGCCACCCGCTCCCAGGTGAGCGGCTCGTCCTCGTGCAGCACGCCGAGCAGCACGCCGCGGCAGTCCTGCGCCTCGTAGACGATGCCGTCGCGGTCGGTGACCGGGGTCTGGCGGCTGCAGATCACCTGGGCGCCGCTGTCCATGGTCAGCAGCACGCAGGGCACGTCGTCCTCCGGCCTCACCTCCTGGATGCGCGCGAGGTGGGTGTCCGGCTCGCCGGTGTCCCAGCAGTCCAGCAGGTCGCCCGCCTGGCAATGGTCCGCCAGCAGGCCCTCGCGCAACCAAGTGCCGGCGGCGACGCAGTAGGGGTCGTCCGGCAGGGTGCCGCCGCCGCCGTCCGAGGGCGTGGTGATGGTGCCCACCGCACGGCGCCAGGTGCTGGCGGCCAGGGTGGGGAAATTGGTGGTGGCGTAGTAGGTGACGCTGCCGCCCTGGTAGCCCGGATCGTCGCAGTAGACGTAATACTTGGTATTAAACGACAGCCCGGTGATGCTGCCGCTGTTGTAGTTGATGGTGCCGTAGCCGTACTGCACCGTGTGCGCGGCGATGGTGATCTTGGCGCTGCTGCCGTTGTCCGAGGCCGACAGCGCCGAGTTGGTCGGCAGGCTGGCGATGGCGGACTGCACCATCGGCAGGTTGCGCTGGTCCTGCACTTCGACCACATCGATCTTGACGTAGTCGATCAGCGTATCGCCCAATTTCTCGTTATAGTTGCAGTAAAAAATCGGCGTGATGAAGCGGACGTTGGCCTGCATCTTGGCCGGGTTGCCGATATGGTTGGCGCCGCGGGTGCCGCTGTATTCGGCATTGCCGGCGGCGTTGCCCTTGACATAGGCGACCAGCACCTCCCACCCCAAACCGGCGAGCTGCAGGTTGGAAGCGAGCACATAATGCTGGCTGCCGTAGCTGTTGGAACCACTCGCATTGCAGGGGTTGCCGGCCGCATCGAAACCGGCCAGGCCCGCGTACATGGCCCTGGATGTATCCTCGCTGTTGTAGACGTAGACCCGGGCCTCGATCCGGTACAGCTTTTTCGGGTCGAAGGGCACCTTTTCCTCGTGGCGCATCGTGACGCCGTCATAAAGGCGCGCCGCGCCGCCGCCGACACTGCTGGA
>NZ_JCBAJA010000035.1:0-47837 GCF_059834885.1 Microbulbifer sp. SE14
TCCCGAGTCCCGAGTCCCGAGTCCCGAGTCCCGAGTCCCGAGTCCCGAGTCCCGAGTCCCGAGTCCCGAGTCCCGAGTCCCGAGTCCCGAGTCCCGAGTCCCGAGTCCCGAATAAATCCAGGAGTTTCCGTTGAGCCGCCAGTGCTTTATGCAGTTTGAATTGGACACCACCGACGGCAGGGCCCGCCGCGGGCGCCTGCGCTTCCCCCGCGGTGTCGTGGAGACGCCGGCGTTTATGCCGGTGGGCACCTACGGCACCGTCAAGGGCATGCTGCCGCGGGATATCGAGGCCACAGGGGCGCAGATCATTCTCGGCAACACCTTCCACCTGATGCTGCGCCCGGGCACCCAGGTGGTGGAGGAGCACGGCGACCTGCACGATTTCATGCAGTGGTCCGGTCCTATCCTGACCGATTCCGGCGGCTTCCAGGTATTCAGCCTGGGGAAAATGCGCAAGATCACCGAGGAGGGCGTCTCCTTCAAGTCCCCGGTGGACGGCAGCCCGGTATTCATGGATCCCGAGGAGTCGATGCGCGTGCAGCGGTCGCTGGGCTCGGATATCGTGATGATCTTCGACGAGTGTACCCCCTATCCGGCTACACCGGACGAGGCGCGCAAGTCGATGGAGCTGTCCCTTCGCTGGGCGGAGCGCTCCAAAAAGGCCCACGGCGACAGCCCATCGGCGCTGTTCGGCATAGTGCAGGGGGGCATGTACCCGGAACTGCGCGATATCTCCCTGCGCGGCCTGACCGAAATAGGTTTCGACGGCTATGCCATCGGCGGCCTGTCGGTCGGCGAGCCGAAGGAGGAGATGATCGTGGTGCTGGATCACCTGGCCCACAAGATGCCGGCGGACAGGCCGCGCTACCTGATGGGGGTGGGCAAGCCGGAGGATATCGTCGAGGCGGTGCGCCGCGGTGTGGATATGTTCGACTGCGTCATGCCCACCCGCAACGCGCGCAACGGCCACCTGTTCACCGCCGAGGGCGTGGTCAAGATCCGCAACGCCAAACACCGCCACGATACCGGGCCGCTGGAAGCGGGCTGTGACTGCTACACCTGCGAGAACTTCTCCCGCGCCTACCTGCACCACCTGGACCGCTGCGGCGAGATACTCGGAGCCCAGCTGAACACCATCCACAACCTGCGCCACTACCAGCGGCTGATGCAGGGGCTGCGGGATGCCATCGCCGCCGGCGAGCTGGAGACCTTCGTGGCGGAGTTCTACCGCCGCCTGGGGCGCGAGGTGCCGTTGCTGGCGGTGTAGCGCCTGCGACCTGTCCGGGCGAACCACCGGTTCGCCCCAAACAGTCAGTAGCTCGATTTGTACCCCAACCCTATCCCCGTATAATCGGCCCCCATTCGGGGCTTCCGCGCCTTGCAATCCGCCGTTGGCGCCCGCATATCCCCCGACATTGCCAAGATTTACCGGCCATGACGGCCGCCCTACAACAATGAGAGCAGCATGAATCGCTACCCCTTCTGGAAGTACCTCCTGATTCTCGCGGTTGCGGCCCTCGGCTTTTTGTACGCCGCGCCCAACCTCTACGCACCGGACCCCGCCGTGCAGATTTCCGGCCAGTCCAGCGCCATGCAGGTGGGGCCGGGTGTGCTCGACAAGGCGGAAAAGGCCCTGGACGAGGCGGGCATCGAGTACTTCGGCGGCGAAGTGGGGGACAAGGCGGTGCTGCTGCGCCTCAAGTCCATCGAGGAGCAACTGCCGGCCAAGCGCGCCATCCAGGAGGCCCTGGGGCACAGCGACTATGTGGTGGCCCTTAACCTGGCCTCCACCACCCCGGAGTGGCTTGCCAACATGGGCGCCAGCCCGATGAAGCTGGGCCTGGACCTGGCCGGTGGCGTGCACTTCCTGATGGAAGTGGACACCAACACCATCGTCAAGACCAATATGGAAGGCTATGCGCAGGACGTGAAGGCCAAGCTGCGCGCGGCCAAGGCCCGCTACCGCAGCGTTGACCTGGTGGACGATCGCGAAATCGTCGCCCGCTTCCGCAGCGAAGAACTGCGCGACCTGGCCGTCTCCACCATGCGCAAGGAATTCCCGCAGCTGCAGCTGACCGAGGGTGGCAGCGGCGACAACCTCGAGGTGCGCGCGACCCTGTCCGAACAGGAGATCAAGCAGCTGGAGGACTATGCGGTAACCCAGAACCTCACCACCCTGCGCAACCGCGTCAACGAACTGGGCGTGGCCGAGCCGATCGTGCAGCGCCAGGGCCGCAACCGCATCGTGGTGGAGCTGCCGGGCGTGCAGGACACTGCCGAGGCCAAGCGCATCATCGGCAAGACCGCCAACCTGGAATACCGTATGGAGGCGCGCCCGGACACCCTGGTGACCAACAAGGAATACTTCGAGTACCGCAGCGAGCAGCAGCGCCAGATGTACGGCGGCGCCTGGCTGGAGCGGAAGGTCATCATCAAGGGCGACCGCGTCACTGACGCCCGCGTCGGCTACGATGAGAGCGGCTTCCCGCAGGTGAACATCACCCTGGATTCCCGCGGCGGCGAACTGATGCACCGCGCCACCTGGAAAAACGTCGGCCGCCGCATGGGCACCCTGTTTATCGAGAGCCGCTTCGTGCCGGAAACCAAGGTGGACGAGCAGGGTAACGAAACAACGGTACAGGTGCGCACCGACGACAAGAAGATCATCAGCCTGGCCACGGTCCAGAGCGCCCTGGGCCGCCAGTTCCGCATCACCGGCCTGGACAGCCCGGCGGAGGCCCAGGAGCTGGCGCTGCTGCTGCGCGCCGGCGCCCTGGCTGCGCCCATGTACTTCGTCGAGGAGCGGGTGATAGGCCCGTCCCTGGGTGCAGATAATATCGAGGTGGGCGTGACCTCGGTGCAGATTGGCCTGCTGGCGGTGATCTTCTTTATGCTGATTTCCTACCGGGTGTTCGGCCTGGCCGCCAATATCGCCCTGGCGATGAACATGGTG
Organism: Microbulbifer sp. SE14; assembly: GCF_059834885.1. Lineage (NCBI taxonomy): Bacteria > Pseudomonadati > Pseudomonadota > Gammaproteobacteria > Cellvibrionales > Microbulbiferaceae > Microbulbifer > Microbulbifer sp. SE14. The sequence continues at coordinate 2,954 of NZ_JCBAJA010000035.1, forward strand.
CTGCTGGTGGCGGTGATGTCGATTCTTGGCGCTACCCTGACGCTGCCCGGTATTGCCGGTATCGTATTGACTGTGGGTATGGCGGTGGATGCCAATGTGCTGATCTTCTCGCGAATACGGGAGGAGCTCAGGAATGGCATGCCGCCCCAGTCGGCGATCACCGCCGGCTTCGACAACGCCTACAGCACCATCGTCGATGCCAACATCACCACACTTATAGTAGCGGTGATCCTGTACGCGATCGGCTCCGGCCCGGTACAGGGCTTCGCGGTGACCCTGTCCATCGGCATCCTGACCTCCATGTTCAGCGCCATCATGGGCACGCGCGCGCTGGTTAACCTGTTCTACGGCGGTCGCCGTGTGCAAAAGCTTTGGATTTAAGGGGCTGACGACAATGAGCGAGACCAAAGTAGAAGACGGAAAGATCACCGAATACATGGGCAAGCGCGTGATCGACTTCATGCGCTGGCGCAAACTGGCGGCGGCAGTTTCCATCGCCATGGTGATCGCCGCCATCGCCGCGCTGGTGATGAACGGCCTGCAGTTCGGCCTGGACTTTACCGGCGGCACCCAGATCGAGGTGGGCTACGAGCAGGCGCCGCGCATCGAGGATGTACGCAGCCAACTGGACGCGGCTGGCTACAAGGGCGCCTCTGTGGTGCGTTTCGGTTCCGACAGCGAAATCCTGATCAAGCTGCCGCCGGAAGTGGCCGAGGAGCAGACCCAGGTCAGTGCCCGCGACGAGAAGGCCTCCCAGTCCATTGGCGACAAGGTGGTGCAGGTATTGCGCCAGAACAGCGCTGGCGACGTGGAGTTGCGCCGGGTGGAGATGGTCGGCCCGCAGATCGGCGAGGAGCTGCGCGACGACGGCGGCCTGGGCATGCTGTTCGCGCTGGTGGTGGTGATGGCCTATGTGGCGCTGCGGTTCCAGTACAAGTTCTCCGTCGGCGCGGTGACGGCCCTGGCCCACGACGTGATCATCGTACTGGGCTTCTTCGCCCTGCTGAGACTGGATTTCGACCTTACGGTGCTGGCGGCGGTGCTGGCGGTGATCGGCTACTCGCTGAACGACACCATCGTGGTGGCGGACCGCATCCGCGAGAATTTCCGCAAGGTGCGCAAGGCGGATTCCGAGGAGATCATCAATATCTCCATCAGCCAGACCCTGGGCCGGACCTTCATGACCTCATTCACGACCTTGCTGGTACTCTGGGCGCTGCAGTTCTTCGGTGGTGAGCTGATCCACAACTTCTCCCTGGCGCTGATCGTCGGCGTAGTGGTGGGTACCTATTCGTCCGTGTACGTGGCCGCAAATGTGCTGATGTTGATGAAGATCAACAAGGAAGACCTGATGCCGCCGGTGAAGGAAGGGGCGGAGCTGGAGGAGATGCCCTAGGCTTTTTCGGGACCGGGAACGGTGGTGCGCGCGGCGCATCCTACCGTTCATGTAGGAGCGGCCATTGGCCGCTCCTACATTTGGAATAGGGGAATAGTAATCAGGCGCGGGGCTTTTTGCCCAGGGTGATATGCTTGGGTCCGGAAGTGTTGGTCTGTCCGCTCACTCCCTTGGGCACCTGCTGGATTTCACCGCCTTTGGCGAGAAAGGCCTGCACCTGTTCCTCGATGCTCTCGCGGGTTTCGACGGCGGTGGGCTGCTTGCGTTTGGAAGCAGTGGAAGCTTTCTTGGCCACAATAAATTTCCGGTTTCGTGCGTGAATCGGCCATTCTACACGACTCTGAGCAAAAAATCACCCGAGTGGCTGTGATTCACTCAATCTTCACTTAACGGGCGTCGGCTGCAGGTTCTCGAGCACTGTTTCATAGTCCCGCGCGAAACGTATCGGGCTGCTTTTCCCCAGCAGGCCGTAGCGGCGCATCTTGTTGACCAGTTCCGGGCGCACGTGGATCAGGTAGAGCATCGTCTGGCGCCGCGCCAGGTGATTGGCGATGTCCTCCAGGTTGCTCATGGCCGTCGCATCCATCAGGCCCACGTCCTTCAGGTCCAGTACCACTGTGTGCACATCCCGGTCCACTGCGGTGACGGTTTTCAGCGCCTTGTGGGCCGCGCCGAAAAACATCGGGCCGTCCAGGTCGTAGAGCACAACCCCTTTCTGCTGCTGGTATTCCGTTTCTTCCCCGGGCTCAACCGTCTTGATCCGGGTGAGTTCGGTCACCCGGCGGATGAACAGCACCGAGGCCAGCGCCAGGCCCCCGGCCACCGCCACCTGCATATCGATGATCACCGTCAGTGCGAAGCAGGTGAGCAACACGGCCGCGTCCGCGCGCGGCGCCCGGCGCACTATGTGCACCGCGTGGCGCGCCTCGCTCATATTCCAGGCCACCATCATCAGCACCGCGGCCATGGCCGCCATGGGCACCAGCGACAGCCAGGGCGCCAGCAGCAGCATGGCCAGCAGCACGAACAGGCCGTGCACTATCGCGGCCACCGGCGTGCTAGCGCCGGAGCGCACGTTGGTGGCGGAGCGCGCTATGGCCGCGGTGACTGGGATGCCGCCGAAAAAGGCCACGGCGATATTGCCCATACCCTGGCCCACCAGCTCGCTGTCCGGATCGTGCTGGTGACCGCTCATGCTGTCCGCCACCACGGCGCACAGCAAGGATTCCAGTGCACCTAACAATGCGATGGAAAACGCCGGGCCCAGCAGGGCGCGCAGCAGCTCCCAACTGAGGCCTATGGACCGGCCATCCGGCCCCGGCAGCTGCCAGGGCAGCAGGAAATGCGGGGCAATGGGTGGGATACCGTTGCCTTCAACACCGTTCAGGTCGAAGTGGAAACGCGAGGCGATGGTGTCCACGTCCGGTAGGGCGCCGCTGTGGTTGAAGATCACCCCGGTGATGGTGCCCGCCATCAGCGCCGCCAGGTAGGCGGGAATGCGCCCGGGGACCTTCTTCCACAGAACCAGTGTGCCGAGGGTAAGGACACCTATGAACGGTTCCTGCCAGCGCAGGGTCGGCAGCGCCGTCGCCAGCCTGCCCAGCTGCTCGAGAAAATGGCTGGCGCCGGGTTCGGGTTGCAGGCCGAGGAAGTCCTTCAGTTGTAGGAAGGCGATGACCGTGCCGATGCCGGAGGTGAAGCCGACGATCACCGGGTAGGGCATCACCTGGATCAGGCGGCCGAACCTGAGCAGCCCGAAGGCCACCGTAATCAGCCCCGCCATCAACCCCGCCAACAGCAGACCGCCGAGGCCGAACTGCTGCACCACCGGCAACAGCACCACCACGAAGGCGGCGGTGGGGCCGGAGATATTCACCCGCGAACCGCCCAGCAGAGCCACCACAATGCCGCCGACGATTGCGGTGTAGAGGCCGTGCTGCGGCGGCACGCCGCTGGCAATGGCGAGTCCCATGGACAGGGGCAGGGCCACTATGCCCACGGTGATACCGGCGATGATGTTGCGCGGCAGGCTGGCAAACAGGCTGCCGTCGGCGCGGGACTGGCGCAAGGCGGAGGCGAACAAGGAGGGCTCCGGGAGGTTTGTTGCTCAAACGGAAAGACCCGACAAAAAGTCGGGTCTTGACCAGTGAACGATTATAGGGCTTTGGTCAGCGGGAGCGGAAGGGGGAGCAGTGGAGAGGGTCAGGCCCTGTTGGACAGTCGCCACAGCCAGATACACAGCGCCAGCAGCACCAGGAACGCCAGGCCGCTCGGCCAGGTGGGAACCGGGCTTCCGGCCACTATCACCTCCGGCTGTGCGACCAGCCGCCACAGCTGGCCGAGGGACATCAGGCCGAAGAGTACGCTGGACAGGCGCAGGCCGCCTTTGGGGGAATTCATGACTCACCTCCTCGCGAAAGGAAATTCTGTACTCCCGGCAGATTCTAGTGTGAAGTGGTCGCGATTCCCCGTGGCCACAAAACGTCATTGCTTAAGGGCAGGTGCCCAGCTGCCAGCTGCTGCCGTCGCCGCTGTGCAGGGTGTTCCAGCCCCAGGTGGAGCCGGGCATGGCATCGTCGCTGCCGTTGGCGAAGTAGTCCGGGGCCATCGGGTTGCCGGTGCTGTAGGCGCGGCCGGCGGTCTTGTGGTAGTAGTTGTAGGTGGACTGCTCGCTGCAACTGCCGCCGCTGCTACTGCCCCCACTGCTGCCACCGCCGGAACAGGCCACCTGCGGGCCGACACAGCTGGCGTCGTCATCGCGCCACTGGCACTGATCGCCGGAGACTGAATGTTCATCCAGGCGGAAGGGAGCCGAGCCGTATTCCAGGTAGCAGTTTGAATAGGCGGTGTAGTCGAGGCGGCCGGCGGCGATATGGGAGTCGAGGGTCGCGGTCACGCCGGCGTCGACGGTGAAGGAGACGCTGGCGGTGTCGCTGAGGCCGGCCAGGTCGGTGGCGGTGACCTGGGCGCTGCCGTCGCCACCCGGCAGGTTGCACTGCTCGGCGGCGAAGTCGGTGCCGGTGACAGCGGCGGTCACGGTACCGTTGCCGAATGCCACTTCCACCGAATCCAGATCCTGGTTTTCATCCACGCCTGTGCCGCTGACGGTGACGCACTGGCCGCTGGCTGCGGCGGAAATATCGCTCAGTTCCGGCGCCGTCGGCGGCGGTTCCGGCCCCAGACGCACAGGGCTCGCTCTCGGCGCCTTCGTTGTCGGTGGCGACCACGGTGACCAAGTAGAGATCATCCGCCAGGGCGCCACTGGTCAGGGAAAAAAACCATTGCCGTCCACACCTCCGTTGATGCTGGAAGTTGAGACTGCGGAAAAAGTCGCCTCCACATCGGCCACACTGCCTTCCGCATCGACGGCGGTGCCGCTGACCAGGATGCGGTCGCCGTTGGTGCTGATCTCCACATCGCTCAATACCGGGCCCTGGTTGCGGTCGACGCGCTTGTTGTTGTCGAGGAAGAATTGCCCCAGGTAGGCGTAGTTGATGCTGGCGCTGCTGATATAGCTGCCGCTGGCACCGGCGCCGCCGGACCAGGCGTGGTCGACGCCGTTCAGCCACAGCATGGAGACCCGGCCGTCCTTGGACACGGGACTCGGGGACGGTGCGCACGGCGCACCCTACGGCTCGGGTAGAGTGCGCCGTACGCGCCGTTGGCTCAACCGGACAGAGTGTAGGTTGGGGTGAGCTCCGCGTTACTGGAAGAGTTGCAGTATCTCTTCCCCCGAAAGTTGGGACAGCGCCGCCCCCTCGCCGGCGAGCAGGGCGTCGGCCAGGGACTGCTTGTGCTTCTGCAGTTCCTGGATGCGTTCCTCGATGGTGCCCTCGGCGATCAGCTTGTAGACGAACACCGGTTTCTGCTGGCCGATGCGGTGGGCGCGGTCGGTGGCCTGGTTTTCCGCCGCCGGGTTCCACCAGGGATCGTAGTGGATCACCGTGTCCGCCGCGGTCAGGTTGAGGCCGAAGCCGCCGGCCTTGAGGCTGATCAGGAACAGCGGTACCTGGCCGGACTGGAAGGCGTCTATGGCATCCTGGCGCTTGCGGGTGCGTCCGGTGAGCTTGCTGTAGGCGATGCTGCGTTTATCCAGTTCGCCCTCGATCAGCGACAGCATGCTGGTGAACTGGGAGAACAGCAGTATCCTGCGGCCCTCCGCCAGCATCTCCTCGAGCATTTCCAGTAGGGCTTCGAGCTTGGCGGACTCCTTCACCTTGGCGGCGCTGGGCAGCTTCACCAGGCTCGGGTCGCAGCAGATCTGGCGCAGCTTGAGCAGCGCGTCCAGCACCTGGATGTGGCTCCTGGCCAGGCCCTTGTCCTGCAGCAGCCTGCGTACCTCCTTTTCCATGCTGGCGCGCACCGTCTGGTAGAGCTTCTGCTGCTTGTCGCCCAAGGTCACCGTCTGCACGATTTCGGTTTTCGGCGGCAGTTCGCCTGCCACCTGTTCCTTGGTGCGCCGCAGCATAAAGGGCGCGGTGCGGTTGCGCAGTTGCTGCTGGCGGGATTGGTCCGCCTGCCTTTCGATGGGTTTGCGGTAGAGGCGGTTGAAGGTTTTGTCGTTGCCGAGCAGCCCCGGCATCAGGAAGTCGAACTGGGCCCAGAATTCCCCCAGGTGGTTTTCCAGCGGCGTGCCGGTGAGGCACAGGCGCTGGGCCGCCTTGTAGCCGCGCAGGGCACGGGAGACCTTGGCGCGCGGGTTCTTGATGGCCTGGGCCTCGTCCAGCACCAGCAGGCTGAAGGGGTGGGGGGCGAGCAGGTCCGCGTCCCGCTGTGCCAGGGCGTAGCTGGTGATCACCAGGTCGTAGTCGGAGAGTTTGCGCAGCTTCGGTTTTCGGTCCATGCCGTGGCTGACCATTGCCTTGAGTCCGGGGGCAAACTTCCCGGCCTCGTGCAGCCAGTTGCCCAGCAGGCTGGTGGGGGCGACGATCAGCGCCCCTTTCTTCAGCTCCCCCTTTTCCTTCAGGTGCAGGATGAAGGCCAGGGTCTGCAGGGTTTTGCCCAGGCCCATATCGTCGGCGAGTATGCCGCCGAAGCGGAAGCGGTGCAGGAAGGCGAGCCAGTTGAGTCCCTCTTTTTGGTAGTCGCGCAGTTTGGCATTGAGGCCCGCGGGCGGTGCTACCTCCTCTATGCCCTTGAGGTTTTTCAGTTGCCGCGCCAGGGCGCGGCGCTCCTCGCCGCCGGACCAGGCGAAGGCGCTTTCGCCCAGCTCCTCTTCCAACTGGGCGATGGGGGCCAGGTTGTGGCGGTGCAGCGCGAGGCGGCCCTCGCCGTCGAGCACCGGCTCTTCGTGCAGCTCGATCAGGGTATTCAGCACCGGCTCTATCCAGGTGCGGGGGATGTTGAGCCACTGGTCCGGCCCCATCTCCACCATCAGCCCGCTCTCGGGCAGTTCCCCGCCGTACTCCAGCGCGCGCACCAGCAGTGGCAACAGGTCCAGGTACTGGTCGCCGAAATTGACCCGGATGCCGAGGCTGTCTTCCCCCAACTCGCCGGACAGGCCTTCGGCGCGGGTGATGTCGAGCCGGAAACTGGGGTCCGTTTCCACCTGCCAGCCCTGCGCGCGCAGGGCGTCCGCATCCCGCTCGAGGAATTCCTGCCAGCGCAGCGGCGAGGGGAGTATCTCGTCGTCGGGCAGCAGGAAGCCAATATCGCCGGGATCCTCCGCGGACAGGCGGTAGCCGGTGAAGCCGCGCCCCTCCAGTTCGTCCACGGCGTCGCTCTCGAAATCCCCATTGCGTGTCAGCAGCAGTGGGCCCTCCGCCGTCTCAACCAGCTGTGTGGCGCGGGAGGGGAAGGCCGGCACCCGGTGTTCCCCGTAGAGGAAATACAGGCCGGCGTAGAGGTAGCCCTGCGGGTCCCGGCGCGCCAGGTGCAGCAGCGGTACCGGCTCGCCGGCGGCGCTGACGGGTTGTTCCACCGGCAGCGGCAGGCTGTTGGCGGGCAGTTTCTCCGCCAGCAGTTGGGCCGTCTCCAGCCGCGAGTGCTCCGGTACCGGGGGCATCTGCATCAGCAGCAGTAGCTGTCTGCCGGAAAGCGCTGTGTCGATCGGGCCGCAGAGGCCGGTTGCCAGGTCCAGGTAGTGGGGCGGCTCGGTGGCGGCGGCCAGCCAGTCGCCGGAGCAGTCCTCGAGCAGCGCCCTCAGTTGTGTCTGCCCGTTGCTGTCGTCCCAGGTGAAGGTCAGGTGGCGCTCGCCGCCGGCGGTGACGGGGAGATCGCCGGAGGCGAGGAAGGCGCGGCCTGTGGCGACTATTTCCGCCAGTGCCAGGGCGCCGAGGCGGTCGTCGGGAGCGAACTCCCAGTCCACGTTGCCGCAACCCGAGAGCAGTTCCGCGATGGTGATGTCTTGGGGGGACAGGTGTTCGTGGTTGCCCGTCCAGGGATTGCCGGGGATGGATATTATCTTGCCCCAGCCGCCACTCTTCCGGCGCCGCACCCGGCGCATGGCGACCTGAAGCCCGCCGTCGGGGGCGCGGTCGAACAGGTAGACGACTTTTTGGTCGCGATGCTCCGGCAGCAGGGTGGTGACGCGGCTGATGGCGTTGAGGCGCCGCTGCCAGTTGGACAGGGCGAAATTGCCGCTGGAAATATGGCCGCTTTCCATCTGCTGCATGGCGGTGAGCAGTGCGGCGGCCACATGCTTGCAGTTGAAGCCCACCGGGCAGTCGCAGTAGCCGCTGATGCGCGCCTGCCGCTGCCCCGGCGTCAGGTGGATCTCCTGCTCGTAGGGCTCCGCTTCCGAGCCTTCGACCGCGCTGTAGACGGTGCCGTCTTCGGCGTCTATCTGGATATGGATTACCCGTTGATCCCCGGCGTACTGCTGTCCGCGCTGGAAGGCGCCGGCGCCGCAGGCGGCGAGTATGGCGCCGCGGGTAATCTCGGGTAACGACATGGAATCTAATCCCTGCTGGCGAAAAGGCGAAATCCTATGCCAGTGCCGCAGGCTGTGTCGAGGGGGCCGGTCCCTAGTCTTCGGTTTCCAGTTCCCGCTGTTCCAGCGGCCAGCCGCCCAGTTGCTTCCATTTGTTGACGATGCCGCAGAAGAGCTCCGCGGTCTTCTGCGCGTCGTACTCGGCGGAGTGGGCGCTGCTGTTGTCGAATTCGATTCCGGCCACCTGGCAGGCCCTGGCCAGCACCGTCTGCCCGTAGGCGAGGCCGGCGAGGGTGGCGGTGTCGAAGCAGGAGAAGGGGTGGAAGGGGTTGCGCTTGATGCCGCAGCGCTCCACGGCGGCGTTGATGAAGCCGAGGTCGAAGTGGGCGTTGTGGGCCACCACTATGGCGCGGGTGCAGCTGTGCTTCTTCACCGCGGTGCGGATCTTGCGGAACATTTCCGGCAGGGCGATTTCCTCCGGCCAGGCGTCGCGCTCGGGGGATTCCAGGTCTATGCCGATAAAGTCCAGCGCTGACTGCTCGACGTTGGCGCCTTCGAAGGGTTCCAGGTGGAAGCTGTGGGTCTCCTGGGGAAAGAGTGCGCCTTTCTCGTCCATGTCCAGGATGACTGCGGAGATTTCCAGCAGGGCGTCGGTGCGCGCGTTGAAGCCGCCGCTCTCCAGGTCCACCACCACGGGCAGGAAGCCGCGAAATCGCTGGGCGAGGAGGCTTTTCGGTCCTGTGGGTTCTTCCGCGGGGGTCACTTGGGGTCCTTAAATGGTGCTAGTTCTAAATAGGCTTCTAGGCGGCCCTGCTGCCGGTGGCCGCTTGTTCAACAGCCTCATCGGCAAATGTTTCACAAGCGGCCCCCGGCAGCAGGGCCTTCGCATCGAGTCTTGTGTTCTTCCCGGGCCAGGGTTGTAGGAGCCTGCCCGCAAGCAGGCTCCTACATCGTTATTCCTGCACCAATCGCCAGCTCAGTGTCTCCCCGGCGGCCAGCGGAATCAGCGGTTCACCGCCCATATCCAGGCTCTCCGGCAGCGCCCAGGGCTGCTTCACCAGGGTGATACTGCCCTCGTTGCGCGGCAGGCCGTAGAAGTCCGGGCCGAATTCGCTGGCGAAGCCCTCGAGCTTGTCCAGCTTGCCGGCGCGGTCGAAGGCCTCGGCGTAGAGTTCCATGGCGGCGAAGGCGGTGTAGCAGCCGGCGCAGCCGCAGGCGGTCTCTTTCTTGCCCTGGGAATGCGGCGCCGAGTCGGTGCCGAGGAAGAACTTGGGGCTGCCGCTGGTGGCCGCCTCGATCAGGGCGGACTGGTGATAGCCGCGCTTCAGGATCGGCAGGCAGTAGTAGTGCGGGCGAATGCCGCCTGCCAGCATGTGGTTGCGGTTGTACAGCAGGTGGTGCGCGGTGATGGTGGCGCCGACGCCGTCGCGGGCATTCTGTACGAATTCCGCCGCGTGGGCGGTGGTGATGTGCTCCAGCACGATCTTGAGGTGCGGGAAGTCCTCCACCAGGCGCGACAGGGTTTTCTCGATAAACACCTGTTCGCGGTCGAAGATATCGATATCCGAGTGGGTCACCTCGCCGTGCAGCAGCAGCTTCATGCCGCAGGCCTGCATGGCCTCCAGCGCCGGGTAGATATTGGCGATATCGGTGACGCCGGAATCCGAGTTGGTGGTGGCACCGGCGGGGTAGAGCTTGGCGGCGATGACGCCGGCCTTGTGGGCCAGCCGGACCACTTCGGCGTCTGTCCTGTCGGTGAGGTAGATCACCATCAGTGGCTCGAAGGGGGCGCCCTCGGGGATCTGCTCGCGGATGCGCAGCTGGTAGGAGACGGCCTCCTCGGCGTCCACCACCGGCGGCACCAGGTTGGGCATCACTATGGCGCGGCGGAACTGTCTCGCCGCATCGGCAACGGTGCGCTCCAGGGCGGCGCCGTCGCGCAGGTGGATATGCCAGTCGTCGGGGGCGCGAAGGGTGATCTGCTCCGTCATAGGTAGTGGTCAGTGGCTGGTGGTTGGTGGTGGCGCGCATGCTACCGGAAGCCCGGCCAAATTGCGATGCACCTGTTGTTTATAAAATAGACAGTGGTGGCGATAGCCCCTTGCCGCTAGTCGTTCGCGCCCCGAGGCGCTACAATCGCGCCCCGAAAAAGGTACCGAGAGTACCAATCCTGGGCACACCTCCAAGAATAATCCCCCCAGATCGACACTATTTCCGTGCGCCGCAGCGCCTGTGCTGCGGTGTTTCCGTGGTGGCGTCACACTCCCGGCAAGTAAGGGTAGCGAGCATAGCAATGAGCAACATCAACAAGGTGGTACTGGCATATTCCGGCGGTCTGGATACCTCGGTTATCGTACGCTGGTTGCAGGAGACCTACGGCTGCGAGGTGGTGACCTTCACCGCCGATATCGGCCAGGGCGAAGAAGTGGAACCGGCGCGCGCCAAGGCTGAGGCCCTGGGCGTCAAGGAAATCTATATCGACGACCTGCGCGAGGAGTATGTACGCGACTTCGTCTTCCCGATGTTCCGCGCCAACACCCTCTACGAGGGCGAGTACCTGCTGGGCACCTCCATCGCCCGTCCCCTGATCGCCAAGCGCCTGATTGAGATCGCCAACGAGACCGGCGCCGACGCCATCTCCCACGGCGCCACCGGCAAGGGCAACGACCAGGTGCGCTTCGAGCTCGGCGCCTACGCGCTGAAGCCGGGCATCCGGGTGATCGCCCCCTGGCGCGAGTGGGACCTGACCTCCCGCGAGAAGCTGATGCAGTACTGTGAGCAGCACAAGATCCCGGTGGACTTCTCCTCCGGCAAGAAGAAATCCCCCTACTCGATGGACGCCAACCTGCTGCACATCTCCTACGAGGGTGGCATCCTGGAGGATCCCTGGGCGGAGGCCGAGGAGGATATGTGGCGCTGGAGCGTCAGCCCGGAGGCGGCCCCGGACCAGCCCACCTATATCACCCTGACTTTCGAGAAGGGCGACCCGGTGGCTATCGACGGCGAGCGCATGAGCCCCGCGACCCTGCTGGAGAAGCTGAACAAGCTGGGCGGTGCCAACGGCATCGGCCGCCTGGATATCGTCGAGAACCGCTACGTGGGCATGAAGTCCCGCGGCTGCTACGAGACCCCCGGCGGCACCATCCTGCTGAAGGCGCACCGGGCCATAGAGTCCATCACCCTGGACCGGGAGGTGGCGCACTTCAAGGACGAGCTGATGCCGCGCTACGCCAAGCTGATCTACAACGGCTACTGGTGGTCCCCGGAGCGGGAGATGCTGCAGGCGGCCATCGACGAGTCCCAGCAGGTGGTCAACGGCGAGGTGCGCCTGAAACTGTACAAGGGCAGTGTCAGCGCCGTGGGCCGCCGATCCGCTGACAGCCTGTTCGACGAGCGCATCGCCACCTTCGAGGAGGATGCCGGTGCCTACGACCAGAAGGATGCCGAGGGCTTTATCAAGCTGAACGCGCTGCGCCTGCGCATCGCGGCGGGCAAAGGCAGAAAATTGATATAGATCAGTCGGCGCCGGCGAATGATGCGTTTAAATCTTCGCCGCATATGAGGCGCCGGCTATCGTGAAGGCATAGAGCCGGAATTCCGATCCCGGCTCTGCTCGTCTATTGAAAATGATTTTTAAAAAAGCAACGGAAGTAACGCAATGACGACAACGGTGGCAAAGACCGGCACAGTGCCGGACTATGACTACAAGATCGTGCGCCAGTTCACCATCATGTCCGTGGTCTGGGGTATTTTTGGCATGGGTATGGGGGTGCTGATTGCCGCCCAACTGGCCTGGCCGGAGCTGAACGACTTCTGGCAGCCCTTTTCCCACTTCGGCCGCCTGCGCCCGCTGCACACCAACGCGGTGATCTTCGCCTTCGGCGGCAGCGTACTCTTTGCCACTTCCTACTACGTGGTGCAGCGCACTTGCCAGACGCGCCTGTGGGGCGGCTGGCTGATACCCTTCACCTTCTGGGGCTGGCAGGTGGTGATCATCTCCGCCGCCATCACCCTGCCGATGGGCTTCACCTCCACCAAGGAATACGCCGAACTGGAGTGGCCGATCGATATCCTGATCGCGCTGATCTGGATCGCCTATGCACTGGTGTTCTTCGGCACCATCGCCAAGCGCAGAACCTCCCACATCTATGTGGCAAACTGGTTTTTCGGTGCCTATATCATCACCATCGCCGCGCTGCATATCGTCAACAACCTGGAAATCCCGGTCTATCCGTTCAAGTCCTACTCCATTTTCTCCGGCACCAAGGACGCGATGATCCAGTGGTGGTACGGCCACAACGCGGTGGGCTTCTTCCTGACTGCCGCCTTCCTCGGCATCATGTACTACTTCGTGCCCAAGCAGGCCGGGCGCCCGATCTATTCCTACCAGTTGTCCATCGTGCATTTCTGGGCGCTGATCTCCATTTACGTCTGGGCCGGCGGTCACCACCTGCACTACTCGGCGCTGCCGGACTGGACCCAGAGCCTGGCAATGGTGATGTCGGTCATCCTGCTGGCACCCTCATGGGGCGGCATGATCAACGGCATCATGACCCTGTCCGGCGCCTGGCACAAACTGCGTACCGACCCCACCCTGCGCTTCCTGGTGGTATCCCTGTCCTTCTACGGCATGTCCACCTTCGAGGGGCCGATGATGTCCATCAAGACGGTCAACGCCCTGTCCCACAATACCGACTGGACCGTGGGCCATGTGCACTCCGGTGCCCTGGGCTGGGTGGCGATGATTTCCATCGGCGCTCTCTACCACCTGGTGCCGGTGCTGTGGAACCGCAAGGAGATGTACAGTGTGAAGCTGGTCAATGCGCACTTCTGGCTGGCGACCGTCGGCACGGTGCTGTACATCGCCGCCATGTGGGTGAACGGCATTACCCAGGGCCTGATGTGGCGCGCCTTCAACGCCGACGGCACCCTGACCTACAGCTTTGTCGAGAGCGTGATTGCCAGCCACCCGGGCTACGTAGTGCGCTGGATCGGCGGCTCCCTGTTCCTGCTGGGCATGCTGCTGATGGCGTACAACGTCTTCCGCACGGTGACCGACTCAGAGAACGCTGCCCGCGAAGACAACAGAGTGCAGCCGGTAGCGGCATAAGGGAGGTCAGATAGTGAAAAACCATGACATAGTAGAAAAAAACGTCGGCATCCTGATCGTTTTCACCTGTATCGCCATCAGCTTCGGCGCCCTGGTGGAAATCGTCCCGCAGTTCTTCACCAAGGCCAACAACGAGCCCATCGCCGGCCTCAAGCCGCTGGGCCCGGTCGAGCTGGAGGGGCGTGATATTTATATCCGCGAGGGCTGCCACGTCTGTCACACCCAGATGATCCGGCCGCTGCGTGCCGAAGTGGAGCGCTACGGCCACTACTCCATGGCTCAGGAATCTGTTTACGACCACCCCTTCCTGTGGGGCTCCAAGCGCACCGGCCCGGACCTGGCCCGCGTCGGCGGCCGCTACTCCGACGAGTGGCAGCGGGCGCACCTCTACAATCCGCGCAGTGTGGTGCCGGAGTCCATCATGCCCGCCTATCCATGGCTGTTCGACAACACGGTCACCGGCGAGTACACGGCCCGCAAGATGGAGGCCCTGCGCGCGGTGGGCGTTCCCTACACCGACGAGGACATCGCCAACGCGTCCAAGCCCTTCGTCGGCGGCCGCGTGAAGGAGATCGATGCACTGGTGGCCTACCTGCAGCAGCTGGGCACCGTGGTGCAGCAGAAGCGTTAGTGGGGCTTGCATGATTGACATATTGCGACAAATTGCCGTCGTCCTGGGAGCCCTGGCGTTCCTGGGCGTTTGCTGGTGGGCATTTTCCCCCAGGCGCAAAAAGCGCTTCGAGGAGGATGCCAAGCTGCCGTTCGAGGACGAAGAGCTGTCTCGAAAGTCGGCCGAAGACGGGGATAAGAAACAAGAGAAGGGGCAGGACAAAAAATGAGTACATTTTGGAGTGTTTGGGTAATTGTGCTCACCCTCACCAACCTGGCACTGGTCACCTGGATACTGTTCGCCAACCGCAAGGTGGCGATGGATGACCAGGCGGATCCGGAGAACCGGACCACCGGCCACGTCTACGACGGCATCGAGGAATACGACAACCCGCTGCCCAAGTGGTGGTTCATGCTGTTCGTGGCCACGCTGGTATTCACCGCCGCCTACCTGGTGATCTACCCGGGCCTGGGCAACTTCAAGGGCATTGGTGGCTGGACCTCCGTGGGTGCTCTTGAGAAAAGCGAAGCCAAGGCGCAGGAAAGATTCGACGAGACCTTCGGTCAGTATGTGGACATGCCCATAGAGCAGATCGCCGAAAACCGCGAGGCGCTGAAGATGGGCGCGCGCATCTTTGCCAATAACTGTGCGGTCTGCCACGGCGCCGACGGCGGCGGCAACTACGGCTTCCCCAACCTGACCGACAGCGCCTGGCTGTACGGCGGTACGCCGGAGAAGATCCTCGAGACCATCCACAACGGCCGCCAGGGGCAGATGCCGGCCCAGGGACCGGTGATCGGCGAACAAGGCGTGAAGAACGCCGCCGAGTATGTGCTGTCCCTGAACGGCCTGGAGCACGACGCCGCGATGGCCGCCGAGGGGCAGAAGATCTTCGGCACCGTGTGCATGGCCTGCCACGGTATGGACGGCAAGGGCAACCAGGCCCTGGGCGCCCCCAACCTGACCGACAATATCTGGCTCTACGGCAGCAGCCGCGAGCAGATACAGCACACCATCCGCGGCGGCCGCAAGAACCAGATGCCGGCGCAGAAGGACAAGCTGCGCGAAGACAAGATCCGCCTGGTGGCGGGCTACGTCTACAGCCTGTCCCGACAGGACGAAGTAGAACAGTGATCGGTGGTCAGTGACCAGTGGTCGGTGGCGGCGGGCCGGCGATGGCCCGCCGTGCCAATTGAAGGAGTCCGGCGGGCAGGGAAGAAAAATAAAAGCCTCATACGCAATGAGATCTGCCCTTTCGCTATTTTTGGCACGGGCACTGTGAGGTTTTTGTGAACGACAGAATTCCCTCCATTGAGGAGCAGGACGGCGACGGCCAAGTGCGCTATCGCATGCTCTACGAGTCGGAAGACAAGGTCTATATCCGTCACATCCGCGGCTTCTCCACCCGTATCCGCAAGTACACTGGCCTGCCGCTGCTGGCGCTCTTCTTCTTTATTCCCTGGTTCAATATCGAGGGTCGCCAGGCGGTCCACTTCGACCTGCCGGCGCGCCAGTTCCACGTCTTCTGGACCACCTTCGGTCCCCAGGACGGCTTCCTGCTCGCCTGGCTGCTGATCATCGCCGCCTTCGCCCTCTTTGCGGTCACCACCTGGCTGGGGCGGGTCTGGTGCGGTTACACCTGTCCGCAGACCGTCTGGACCATGATGTTCATCTGGGCCGAGCGGATCTGCGAGGGGGACCGCAACCAGCGCATGAAGCTGGACGCGGCGCCCTGGAGCGCGAACAAGGTGCTGCGCAAGGGCGGCACCCACGCCATCTGGCTGCTGATCTCCCTGGCCACGGCGCTGGCCTTCGTCGGTTATTTCTACGGCATCCGCGACCTGGTCCTGGACCTGGCCAGCTTCGACGCCCATCCCCAGGGCGTCTTCTGGGTCGGCTTCTTCACCTTCGCCACCTATTTCAATGCCGGCTTCATGCGCGAACAGGTGTGCAAGTACATGTGCCCCTACGCGCGCTTCCAGTCGGTGATGTACGACCAGGACACCCTGGCGGTGCACTACGACGCCAAACGAGGCGAGACCCGCGGGCCGCGCAAGAAGGGCATCGACTACCGCGCCGAAGGCCTGGGCGACTGCATCGACTGCTACTGGTGCGTGCAGGTGTGCCCGGTAGATATCGACATCCGCGACGGCATGCAGTACGAGTGCATCAACTGTGGCCTCTGCGTGGACGCCTGCAACAGCGTGATGGACAAGATGGACTATCCCCGCGGCCTGATCCGCTACACCTCCGAGGACGAGCTGGAGACCGGCAGGACCAACTTCCTGCGCCCGCGCCTGTTCGGCTACGCCTTCGTACTGGTGGCGATGATCGGCCTCTTCGCGAAGCAGGTCATCACCCGCAGCCCGATAGAGGCGGAGGTGCTGCGCGACCGCGGCGCGCGCCTGTACCGGGAGTACCGCGGGGATATCCAGAATGTGTACACGGTCAAGATCAACAATATGGACCAGGCGCCGCACGAGTTTTCCATCAGCGTCGAGGGCGTGGCCGGCTACGACTACTCTCTGCGCAGGCCGAGGGAAATCTACCTGGAGGCGGGCGAGATATACGCTGTGCCCATTCGCGTGAGCGTGCCCAAGGAGCAGTTGAAAGCCACCAAGCACGATATTCTTATCGTCGTGCAGGCGGTGGATAAGCCGGAGCTGATGGACAGGCACCAAACGGTGTTTATCGGGCCGAAACAGTAGTCTTTCGGGACTGGGGTCTGGGGATTCGTGATTCGGATTCGGGAAAGAATGCCACAGCCTGATGCGAAGGCCCTGATGCCGGTGGCCATTTGGGAAATGTTTGCCGATGAGGCTTTTTCCCAAATGGCCACCCGCAGCAGGGCCGCCCGAGCCCCTCTTATCTGGCAAAGCGTGCGAGTAGTTACTTTTTGATGAACACGATGAACGAACAAACTTCTAAACCCTGGTACCGCGAATTCTGGGTCTGGCTGGTGTTGTCGCCGCTGATCCTGGTGGTGGCGGCCTCCGCCGTGATGGTTTCCATCGCCGTGCGCCACGCCGACGATACCGTCAGCGACACCTACTACAAAGACAGCCGCATGTACCACTTCACCGCCGACCAGGACCAGCGGGCGAAGGCGCTGGGGCTGGCGGCCATGGTGCAGTTTGAGCGCGCGGACAGCAGCCCTGAACGCCTGAACAATAGCCTGATCCTCGAGCTGAACGGCGACCTCGAGTACCCGCCGCGGCTGCTGCTGACCCTGAGCCATCCGGTGGAGGCGGACCTGGACCGCCATATCCTGCTCGAACAGCTGTCCACCGGCCGCTACGCGGGCACTGTCCCCGGAGAACTGCGACACCGCTGGTACCTGCGCCTGATGCCGGAGCTGAACCCGCAACAGCACCAGAAGGCCGAGTGGCGCCTGAAGGGCGAAATCAATTTCGACCTCGGCGACGCCGCGCCCCTGAACCCCGCCATTCAATGAGTTCCACCGCCTGCTTCCACTGCGGCCTGCCGGTACCTGCCGGCAGCAACCTCTCGGTGCGGATCGACGGCGCCGAGCGCCCCATGTGCTGCCCCGGCTGCGAGGCGGTGGCCGGGGCCATTGTCGCCGGCGGCCTGGACAACTTTTACCGCTACCGGGACAGCCGCAGTGAGCGACCCGAGGAGGCGCCACAGCAGCCGGACCGGTGGGCCGCCTACGACCTGGCGGAAGTGCAGCGGCAGTATGTGCACCAATTGGATGAGGGGAAAGACGAGCTCAAACTCGCCGGCCTGCTGATCGGCGGTATCAGTTGCGCCGCCTGCGTGTGGCTGATCGAAAAACACCTGGGCCGGATCGACGGCGTGCAGAAGGTCTCGGTCAACGCCGGCACCCAGCGCGCGCAGGTCTGCTTCGACCCCGATACCGTACAGCCCAGCCGCCTGTTCGCCGAACTGGCCCGCATCGGCTACCGCCCGGCGCCGGCCACCGCGGCCAACAGCGAGGGCATGATCCAGCGCGAACAGCGCGCCGCCCTGCGCCGCCTCGGTGTCGCCGGCCTGGGCACCATGCAGGTGATGATGTTCGCCATCGCCCTCTACTTCGGCGCCAGCAGTGGCATAGAGTCGGAGCTGGAGCGCTACCTGCGCTGGGTCTCCCTGCTGGTGGCGACACCGGTGGTCTTCTACGCCGCACGCCCCTTCTTCACCGCCGCCTGGCGCAGCCTGCGCGGCCGCAGCCTCAGCATGGACGTGCCCGTGTCACTGGCCATAGGGCTCGCCTACGGCGCCAGCCTCTATGCCACCGTCTTCGACACCGGCGAGGTGTATTTCGAATCCATCTCCATGTTCACCTTCTTCCTGCTGCTCGGCCGCACCGTGGAGATGCGCGCGAGGCACCGTGCCGGTCTCGCCAGCGGCGGCCTGGCACAGCTGCTGCCGCTGACCGCGACAAGGGTCGAGGGCGATGAAGAGCGAAGCGTTCCGGTGGCGGCGCTGGCGGAAGGGGACACCATACTGCTGCGACCCGGCGACACCATTCCCGCCGACGGCGAGGTGATCGAGGGCGAGAGCGGCGTGGATGAGTCCCTGCTCAGCGGCGAGTCGGCCCTGCAGCGCAAGAATATTGGCAGCCCCGTCTATGCCGGCAGCGTCAACGGCGACTCCTCGCTGCTGGTGCGGGTGACTGCCGCCGGCCAGGCAACAAGGCTGTCCGCGATCGAGCGCCTGGTGGAGCGGGCGCAGTTGGAGAAGCCGCAGCAGGTGGCATTGGCGGACAGGGTCGCCGGCTGGTTCGTCGGCCTGGTGCTGCTCGCGGCCCTGGGTGCCTTCGCCGTCTGGTGGCAGCTCGATCCCTCCCGCGCCTTCTGGGTGGCGCTGTCGGTACTGGTGGTGACCTGTCCCTGCGCCCTGTCGCTGGCGACCCCGGCGGCCCTGGCGGCGGCGACGTTGCGCCTGCAGCAGATGGGCCTGCTGGTGGCCGGCGGCAATCTGCTGGAGACACTGCCGGGTATCGGCCGTGTGGTGTTCGACAAGACGGGCACCCTGACCCGCGGCGAGCCGCGCATATTGGAGGTTCGGATACTGCGCGACGGCTGGAGCGAACAGCGGGTAAAGGACACTGCCGCGGCGCTGGAATCCCAGAGCAACCACCCCCTGGCCAGGGCCTTCCGTGCCTGGCGTGGCAATTTGCGGGCCAGTGAATTGCGGGTGCACGCCGGGCGCGGCCTGGAGGGCAGGGTCGGCGGCGAGCGCCTGCGCCTGGGGCGCGCGGATTTCGCCGTGCAGTTGACCGGGCAAGCGGTGCCGGAAATCCCCTCCGCCGAAGGCCAGTGGCTGCTGCTGGCCGATGCCGCCGGGCCCATCGCCTGGATAGCCCTGGGAGACAGTCTGCGCGCCTCGGCAAAGCCGGCGGTGGAGCGGCTGGAAGAGGGCGGTCTGCAGGCCGAGCTGCTGAGTGGCGACCAGTCCGCCGAGGTGGCGCGCCTCGCCGATGCCGCCGGCATCCGCACTTTTCGCGCGGGCGCCTCGCCGGAGGACAAGCTGGCGCACCTGCAGCAGCTGCAGCGGAATGGCGACAGGGTGCTGATGGTGGGCGACGGCCTCAACGACGTGCCGGTGCTGTCCGGCGCCGACGCCTCGGTGGCGATGATGTCTGCGGCGGACCTGGCCCAGTCCCGAGCCGACGCGATTCTGCTGAACGGCGACCTCACCGTGCTGCCGGCCGCCATAGACCTGGCGCGCAAGAGCCGGCGCATAGTGCACCAGAACCTGGCCTGGGCCCTGGGTTACAATGCGCTGGCGCTGCCGCTGGCGGTGTGTGGACTGGTGCCGCCCTGGGCGGCGGCGATCGGCATGTCGATCAGTTCGCTGCTGGTGGTCCTGAACGCATTGCGTCTCTCCCGAACCTCTGTAATGGTGCGCACGGCGCACCCTACCGTCACATCCCCCGCGTAGGGTAGGGTGCGCCGCACCGATAGTCGGAGTTAGCCTTGGACAGCCTCTATTTCCTGATCCCCATCGCCATTCTTTTTATCGGCATCGCGGTGAAGCTGTTCTTCTGGGCGGTGAACAGCGGCCAGTACGACGACCTGGAAACCGAGGGGCGCCGCATACTGTTCGACGACGACGCGAGCCCTCCGAAAGAGAAGGGGGAAGACTAGTGGGGGACTGGGGGTTCCTGGCCGCGGCGCTGGCCATCGGCTTTCTCGGCAGCAGCCACTGTATCGGCATGTGCGGCGGTATCGCCGGCGCCCTGGGCATGGCGGTGCCGGGGCGGCAGCCCGCCTGGGGGCAGCTGGCCTGCTATTCCGCCGGCCGTCTCGGCAGCTACACCCTGATGGGCGCCTTGGCCGGTGCCCTGGGCGCGGCGGCGCTACCGGCACTGACACCCCTGCGCCTGGCCGCCGGCCTGATGCTGGTGGCCATGGCGCTCTATATTGCCGGTATCTGGCGCGGCCTGGTATGGCTGGAGAAGGGCGGTGCCCATCTGTGGAAATATCTGCAGCCGCTGTCGGCACGTTTTTTACCGGTGCGTTCCGCACCCCAGGCGCTGGCGCTGGGCTCACTCTGGGGCTGGTTGCCCTGCGGACTGGTGTACAGCGCGCTTACCTTTGCCCTGGCCCAGGGCAGCGGCCTGCGCGCGGGGCTGGCGATGCTGGCCTTCGGCCTCGGCACTGTGCCGGCCATGTTTGCCACCGGTGCTGCAGCGGTACGGGTGCGGGGCCTGGTGCAGAAGCCGGCGGTGCGCTTGCTGTTCGCCGGCGCGATACTGCTGTTCGGGCTCTGGACACTCTGGGGGGCTCTGGGACATGGGAATCATGGCAGCCACGGCGGCCACGGCAATCTGCCCGCAGCCGAAACCAATAGGCACGGCCACCACCATCACCACTGATCGATTAGTGGCGCCATTTCTCTCTGTAGAGTCAATTTTGCGCCAGCTTCCCTACCTCACCCAAAAAGGGCGCAAATTTTTTTCATTTTCTGTGTGAATCCCGGCATTTATTGGCGCACATCGTCTGGTGTCAAAACTTAATTGGGGTTATCTTCTGTTGCGTACAAATGACAGCGTTATCATTTATGCTCGGGTTTCGGAGTTCTGATCGGGGAGCCGGTACGCGGGGTGCGCCTTTCTTGGACACGGGCTAAGCGGCCCCCCGTGAATACATCCCCGTAGGCTTGGCGGCGAGGTCCCTCTCGCCGACAGTCCCAGAAAGGCGCACCCCGCACCGGCTTGTGCCATCGGCAGGCGCCGCCAACTTCCCAAACTTGATGTTCTGATGACAGCGCTGTCTGCGCAAGCATCGTACGGTGCCGTGTAGTCCCTTTGCAGGCAGAGGGGAGTCGCCGCAGCGGCCGGAGGGCCGCCAGCGCAACAATTTGTACTTTCGTATCGACACGGCTCGCTGGGGCGGTATCGAAGAAGTGCAGCAGTTGTGGGGTCGCGGCGTTCTGTCTCGCGGGGGTATCTGCGTCTTGTCTCGCCGTTGGCCTTTTCGGACTCAATCCAAAAATAACGGTGACAACCATGAAAATAATGACCTCTTTACGGCTGGCGGCGGTTGCGCTGCTCGGCCTCCTGGCAGGACAGGCCTACGCCTACGATTGCGGCGGCGTCCCGGTCTATGTGGACGGCTCCGCCTACAGCACGGGCGATATAGTGCAGAACTACGATGTGGCTTACCGCTGCAAGGTCGGCGGCTGGTGCAGCCAGGGTGGCGCCTACGAGCCGGGCGGCAGCGCCGGCTGGGCCTGGCCGGAGGCCTGGGAGGACCTGGGCGCCTGTGACGGCGGTTCCTCTTCCTCGTCGAGTTCCAGCAGTTCCTCCTCTTCTTCCAGCAGCTCCTCCAGCAGCAGTTCCGGCGGCTCCTCTTCAGGCGGCAGTGGCGACTGCGGCAATCTGCCGGTGTGGTCCGCATCCGAGGTCTATGTGGGCGGCGACCGGGTCCAGCACAACGGCAATGAATACGAGGCCAACTGGTGGACCCAGGGTAATGATCCGGAGCAATACTCCGACCCCTACGAGGAGTGGACACTGATCGGTGCCTGCAGTGGCGGCGGCTCCAGTTCCAGCTCGTCCGGCGGCAGCTCCAGTTCCTCCAGCTCCTCCTCCTCGAGCAGTTCCAGCTCCGGCGGCGGTTCTTCCAGTGGCGGCGAGCGCCTGGGCGCCTACTTCGTGCAGTGGGGCGTCTACCAGCGCAACTACCACGTGAAGAACATCGTCACCAGCGGCTCCGCGGAGAAGTTGACCCACATCTTCTACGCCTTTGGCAATGTGCAGAACGGCCAGTGCACCATCGGCGACTCCTACGCGGACTACGACCGCTTCTACAGCGCTGCCGAGAGTGTCGACGGTGTCGCCGATACCTGGGACACCGGCGCCCTGCGCGGCTCCTTCAACCAGTTGCGCAAGCTGAAGCAGATGTACCCGCATATCAAGGTGCTCTGGTCCTTCGGCGGCTGGACCTGGTCCGGCGGCTTCGGGCAGGCGGTGCAGAATCCCCAGGCCTTTGCCGACTCCTGCTACAACCTGGTCTACGACCCGCGCTGGGCAGACGTCTTCGACGGCATCGATCTGGACTGGGAGTACCCCAACGCCTGCGGCCTCAGTTGTGACAGCAGCGGCTTCTCCGCCTTCACCAACATGATGTCAGCCATGCGCGACCGCTTCGGCAACAAGCTGGTCACCGCGGCCATCACCGCGGACGGCAATCCCGGCGGCAAGATGGACCAGGCGGACTACGCCGGCGCGGCCCAGTATGTGGACTTCTACAACGTCATGACCTACGACTTCTTCGGCGCCTTCGACGCCGACGGTCCCACGGCGCCGCACTCGGCGCTGCACGACTACCAGGGCATCCCGATCGCCGGCTTCTATTCCGACAACGCCATCCAGGCGCTGAAGAACAAGGGCGTCCCGTCCAGCAAGCTGGGCCTGGGTATCGGCTTCTACGGCCGCGGCTGGACCGGTGTCACCCAGTCGGCACCCGGCGGTTCGGCTACCGGCGCAGCCCAGGGCACCTACGAGGCCGGCATCGAGGACTACAAGGTGCTGAAAGACACCTGCCCGGCCAACGGCACCGTCGCCGGCACTGCCTACGCCCACTGCGGCAACAACTGGTGGAGCTACGACACCCCGTCCACCATCGCCGGCAAGATGCAGTACATCGCCGACCAGAAACTGGGCGGTTCCTTCTTCTGGGAACTGTCCGGGGACACGGCGAATGGCGAACTGATTGAAGCCATGCACAGTAATCAGTAGATTTGGTTGGGACTCGGGATTCGGGATTCGGGATTCGGGACCCCGGGACCCGGGAAAGAACCCGAAAGCTCGAAGTGAAGGCCCTGATGCCGGGGGCCTTTTGCGGGACTGTCAGCGAGAGGGACCTCGCTGCCAAGCCTCCAGGGATGTATTTAGGGGGGGCGCCTAGCCCGTGTCCCGCAAAAGGCCACCGGCAGCAGGGCCGCCCCGAGGCCCGATAAGAACCGACCCCCGAAAAAGCTACTGATTACTTGGCCGTGATATGAAAAAGAATAAAAAGCCCGCGGCGGCGGAAGCCGTTTCCTGTCCTGAAGCACCCACCAGCGTGGCCATCAACCTGACCGCCCTGGCGATTTCCCTGCTGGCGGTGGTGTGGCTGCGCGAATACGGACAGCAGCTGCCGTCACGCACCGTCGGCCTGGTGGTGGTCTGTGTGGCGCTGGCGCTACCGATCATCCTGCTGGAGTGGCTGTTCCTGAAGCCATACCGCAATGCGTCCGCCGGGCTGGATTTTTCCCGGCCGCGCAAGCAGGGCGGCGGGCGGCGCACGGCGGTGAAGCTGCTGGGCTTTTATGCCAGCGTGGGCCTGGTGGCCCTCGTCTACTGGCTGTTTCCCGAATATCACGGCTCCTTTTACGACAATTATTACGCGGTGGTAAAGGCGGCGCTGCCCTGGTGGCTGTTGCTGGCGGTGCCCTATTTTTACTGGCTCGACGGCCATATGCTGAAGCCGAAGGACGGCTATTGGCACCTGGGCAGCTGGCTGCTCGGGCGCCGCGGCGACATCGACGGTCGCGCCATAGGCCAGCTGCTGCTGGGCTGGCTGGTAAAGCTGTTCTTCCTGCCGCTGATGTTTGTCTACCTGGGCAACAATCTGACCACACTGCTGAATTTCGACTTCACCCGTTTGGCGGGAAGCTTCAAGGCGGTGTTCGATTTCACCTTCAACTTCCTCTACTACATCGACTTGCTGTTTGTGACCGTGGGCTATGTGTGCACCCTGCGCCTGTTCGACTCCCATATCCGCACTGCGGAGCCGAGTTTTCTCGGCTGGGGGGTGGCGCTGATCGGCTACCAGCCGTTCTGGAGCACCTTTTCCGGTACCTACCTCAAATACGATGAGGGCCCGGCCTGGGGTTACTGGTTCTGGGATACGCCGCTGGTGTACGGCTTCTGGGGCAGCGCGATTCTGTTGCTGATCGCTATCTACGTGTGGGCCAGCGTGCCCTTCGGCATTCGCTTCTCCAACCTGACCCACCGCGGCATCCTCACCAACGGCCCCTATCGCTACACCAAGCACCCGGCCTATATCAGCAAGAACCTGTCCTGGTGGATGATCTCCATGCCCTTTATGGTCAGCGGCAGCGCCGGTGAGGCACTGCGGCACTCGCTGCTGTTGTTGATGGTGAACTTCATTTACTTCATGCGCGCGCGCACCGAGGAGCGGCACCTGTCCTGGGATCCGGACTATGTCGCCTACGCGCGCTATATCGAGCAGCGCGGCCTGTTTGCGTTTATCGGCCGGTGGTTCCCGCTGCTGCGATTCAAACCCGGAAGTTTATTCAATACAGGCGGCCAGCCCGACAGGCGGGGCCGGCTGCGCCCGGCGGTATCGGGGCTGGCGACAGATTAAAGGCAAAAAACATGAAAATTCTCTGGCTCGGCATCGTTGCCCTGAGCCTCTGCGCGGCTGAGGCCGCCGCGGTGGACTGCAGCGGCCTGCCCAGCAACGCAGGCAATGGCAGTGTCGCCTTCAACCTGGATCCCGGCCTGGACAAGCAGCAGTTTATCGCCGCCAAGCGCGCCGCCGGCAAGATAGTGGTGGTGTCCTTCGGTGGCCAGAACGGTACGGTGACCCTGAACGGTTCGGAGAATGTGACCTCGTCAACAGCACCGCGGCGATGATCGACGAGTACGGCTCCGACGGTATCGATATCGACCTGGAGTCCGGGCGCCCACTGCCTGACCGCGCGCGCCAACTGTGCCAGCCTGACCCCGAGCCAGGCCTGGCCGGACTTCAACGGCGTGATGTCCTGGTCGATCAACCGGGATTATGCACGACGGCGGCATCTTCTCCGGCCCGGTGGGCAGCCATGTGCACAATCTGCCTTAACGAGCGAACAGCCGGGAGGTAAGTATGAACGGGGCCGCGGGGCCCCGTTTTTACTGTTCGGGCCATCCCTGGCCCTCACCCTGTGGGCAGCCTTCGGCTGTGCAGAACGGCATTCCTTGCCGTTTTGTGGACGCTTATACCCGGTCAATTATCTCGGAGTGGCCGGCCCGGGCCGCGCAGTGGGCGCAGCAGTAGTATTTGCCCTCCGCCTCGGTGCCGTGGCCCAGGATGCGGCAGTTGCACTGCTCGCACTTGGGCGCCAGTGCCTGGATGGCGCACTCGAAACTGTCGAAGGTGTGGGTGGCGCCGCCTATCTTGATTTCCATCGCCTTGTCGTAGTCGTTGCCGCAGGTCTCACACTGGCTCATGATCCGCATCCCTCTGGGTTGATTCCTGTCTGTCTTGGGGCCCCGTCCGGAGCCTTTGGTATTGCTCTGTTTAAGCGTAGATGAGGCTGCGGCTGTCGACGGTCGCCTACACTCTGAATTGAAGCTGGGTGAATCCGGAGGCAGGAGCCATGAGTAAAAAAGACGTAAAGACGGCCTATCAGAAAAAGATGGACGCGCGCCTGAAAGAGTGGAACGCGGAAATCGACAAACTGCAGGCTCGCGCCGAGCGGGCAGGGGCAGATGCAGAGATCAAATACCGCGACCAATTGAATGACTTGCGCAGCAAACGGGACGCGTTGAAAGAGAAGCTGGATCACCTGCAAGAGCAAAGTGGCGACGCCTGGGACGAAATGAAAGCCGGCGTGGAAAATGCCTGGGGTGAGCTGAAGAAATCCATCGACCGGGCCCGCGATCAAATGCGCCATTAGTGCCGAGGCCGGCAGGCTCGTCACCGGCATGGCCGGCCGGCTTGCCCGTCGGGAAATTACAGGTCGATACGCAGGGACAGATCGATCGCGCGCAGGTGCTTGGTCAGGCTGCCGGAGGAGATGTAATCCACGTCCAGTTTGGCCAGCTGCTGCAGCCGCTCGCTGTCGACGCTGCCGGAAATTTCAATCTTGGCCTTGCCCTTCGCCAGCGAGAGGGCAGTCTGTGTGTCCTCGTCGCTGAACTCGTCGAGCATGATCACGTCGGCACCGCTGTCGAGGGCCTGCTTCAACTCGTCGAGGTTTTCCACCTCCACTTCCACCAGCGCCTCCGGCTTGATGCTGCGGGCCTGGGCGATGGCCCTGTTGATGCCGCCGGCCGCGGCGATATGGTTTTCCTTGATCAGGAAGGCGTCGTAGAGGCCGATGCGGTGGTTGTGGCAGCCGCCGCAGAGCACCGCGTATTTCTGTGCACTGCGCAGGCCGGGGATGGTCTTGCGGGTGTCGAGGATTTTGACCCGGGTGCCGGGGGCCTGCTTTGCACTGATATCCGCTACGCGCTCGGCACTCATATCCGCTACGCGCTCGGTACTCATATCCGCTACGCGCTCGGCGTATTGGGCCGCCGTGGTGGCGGTGCCGGACAGTGTTTGCAGGAAGTTCAGCGCCGTGCGCTCGCCGGTCAGTATGGCGCGGGCATTGCCCTTGAGTTCGAACAACACGGTGTCTGCGGCGACCCTGTCGCCATCCTCGCAGTGCCAGGTCAGTTGCAGCTCCGGCTCCAACTGGCGGAACACTTCCTCTACCCAGGCGCGGCCGCAGATGGTGCAGTCCTCGCGGGTGATCACCCTGGCGCTGGCTTCGCGATCTGCGGGAATCAGTTGCGCG
The DNA here is from genome assembly GCF_059834885.1 of Microbulbifer sp. SE14. Taxonomy (NCBI): domain Bacteria; kingdom Pseudomonadati; phylum Pseudomonadota; class Gammaproteobacteria; order Cellvibrionales; family Microbulbiferaceae; genus Microbulbifer; species Microbulbifer sp. SE14. The sequence goes on from NZ_JCBAJA010000035.1 coordinate 29,967, forward strand.
GTGATATCCCCGCTACCCACATCCTCCGCCAGGGCGGTACTCACCGCCCGTCGTATATCGGCGATCAGGTTGGGGATGGACGTGTCTTGTGGCTGCATAGGGGACCTCGAATCTGAACGGGCGCAGTGTACCTGAAACCGCCGGAATTTGGATTGTGTTTGGCCGCGCTGCCATGGAACCTGGGTGGGATTCGAATCGGTAACACCGCAGTCAGAGCGCGGCTGTGACAAGTGTCTCAAATACGCGCTCTCCGGTTGCCCGGCCACCCCGGAACACCTGTAGAATGGGCCTTTCCTATAAAAGGGCCCGAGGCGCATCGCCGTGGCGGGCGAGTACAAAAAATATACGGTTACATGGAGCCCCGCTGAAGAGATTTTGCAGGGCACTCCAAACACTATCAACAGCGCAGGGTGCCGGGATGGTGCCCAGAGGGCGACTTGGAAATGAAAGAGTCCAACAAGGTGGTTTCGCTGGCGGAAAAGGGCGCCGCCCGACTGGCTGATTCCGCCCGCAAATCGGTACCGCTGGCGTCGGCGGTGGTGGCCCTGCGGGACAAGGCGCGAAACCTGCTGCAGGAGCAGGTCAAGCAGCTGTTTGCCAAGGTGGACGACTCTCTCTTCTCCATGGCCGAGCGAGCCCATGGCCAGGAGGAGCAGGACGGCCTCTTCCAGGCCCTGCGCCTGCTGCGGGTCGAGCGCCGCAATATCGCCGAGCGCTTCGCGGCCGGTATCGGCGAAGCCTTCCAGATCCGGTCCCCGGAAGAGGACGAAGCGGTCTTCGCCTCGGACAACCTGTCCCTGGTGCACAACGATGACCTGGAGCAGCTGGTCGCCGCCGACACTATGGTGGCCAACGCCAAACGCGATTTCGCCGAGTCGATCACCGAACTGTCCCTGCGCCTTGATACCCTCTACTCGGTAAAGATCTACGAAAAGAACAACCCCCTGGGCCCGGATGCCATCTGCGATGCCTTCGTGGAGGCGGTGCGCCCGCTGGATATCCATATCCGCGCGCGCCTGACCCTGCTGAAGAAGTTCGAGCAGGTGGTGATGGTGCAGTTGAAGGATTTCTACGAGCGCTGCAACCAGCTGCTGGTGGAGCACGGCGTGCTGCCCTCGCTGCGCGAACAGCGGCGTATCGCCAGGCAACAGCGTTCCGGCCAGCGTCCCTCCGCTGCCGGCCCCGCCGGTGGGACCGGGGCAGGTGCCACTGCCGAAGGCCAGGTTCAGGGCGGAGCGATGGTGCCGGGTATGGGCGCGGGCGTGGCCACCGGCGGCGGCCAACCCGCCGGTAGTTGGGCCCCCGGTCTGCTGCCGGCCACCGCCGGCCTGGCCCCCATGCCGGCGGGCGACCTGCTGGCGCACCTGGGCGAGCTGCAGAGCAGCGCCCAGTACCAGGGGGCCGGCGAGATCCAGCTGCTGAACGTCGGCGAGCTGCTGCAGCAGCGCCTGGTGCAGGCCAACCAGGCCGCGTCCCTGGCCAAGGTGGACAGCGACATCATCAAGCTGGTGGAGATGCTCTTCTCCTTTATCCTCGAGGACCGCAGCCTGGCGGAGCCGATCAAATCCCAACTGGGCCGCCTGCAACTGCCGCTCCTGAAAGTGGCCATCGCCGACAAGTCCTTCTTCAGCAAGGGCGGCCACCCGGCGCGCAAGCTGCTGAACGAACTGGCCGACGCCACCACCGGTTGGCAGGCCGGGGAAAACTACGAGTCGGATCCGCTGTACCGCGAGGTCAGCCAGGTGGTGGATCGCGTGCTGAACGAATTCGACCAGGACGTCAATATCTTCTCGCTGCTGCTGGAATCCTTCCGCCAGTTCATCCTGCGCGAGCGCAAGCGGGCGGAGATGCTCGAGCGTCGCGTGGTGGACGAAGCCGACGGCCGCGCCAAGACCCAGGCGGCCCGCGCGCGGGTGGCTGCGGTAATGGATGCCCTGGTCGCCGAGCGCGAACTGCCGCCGGTGGTGCAGGACTGGCTGAACAAGGTCTGGAACAATGTGCTCTTCCTGACCTGCGTCAAGGCGGGCACCGACAGCGAGGCCTGGAGCCGCGACGTGCGCACCGCGCGGGACCTGGTGTGGAGCGTGCAGGCACCCATGCCCGACAGCCGCCAGCAGTTGCTGGGCCTGCTGCCGGCACTGCAGGAGCGCCTGCGCGAGGGGGTCGAGGCGGTGTCCCTGAATCCCTTCGAGGCCCGCGGTCTTTTCGCCGGCCTGAAGGAGGTCTACCGGGAGCGCTTTGCGCTGGCGAAGCAGCTCACCGAGGAGCGCGAACGCCAGGCCAAGGAACTGGTGGAACGGGAGATGCGCGAGGCGGCCGAGACCGCCGCCGAGCCGCAAGGGGAGGCGACCCCGGCGCTAGAGGAAACCCCGGAAGAGGTGGCCGTGCCGCAGATGGAGGAGCTGGAGCAGGTGGTTGCCCAGGCCGAAGTGGCCGCAGCCGAGCCCGAGCAGGAGGGCCTGGCACCGCTGCCGGAGAGCGACCCCCACTGGCAGATGACCTTCCGCCTGGCCCAGGGCAGTTGGTTCGAACTCAAGCGCTCGGAGGAGGAGCAGTTCCGCTGTCGCCTGGCCGCGGTGATCCGGGACATAGACCAGTTTATTTTCGTCAATCGCAACGGCGCCAAGGTGGCGGAGTTCGCCCGCCTGGAGCTGGCCCACGCATTGCGCGCGGCGCAGTTGATGCCGCTGGACGACGGCATGTTGTTCGAGCGGGCGCTGCAGTCCGTGATCGGCAATGTGCGCAAGAAGCGCAGCGAGGGGAACTGAGTGGTCAGCGGTTGGTGGTGAGTGGCTGGGAATCGATAGAATTGTCTCCAGTCATACTGGAGAGACCGAAGTGAAATACCAAGTGGAGTCCGGCTGGTTGTCCGGAGCGCGCCGGGTGCCCAGCCCTCACTGCAACAGCCGGCCCGATGGCTGTCCCGTCGACCTGCTGGTGATCCACAGCATCAGCCTGCCCCCGGGCCAGTACGGCGGCCCCTATATCGATGCCTTCTTCCTCGGCCAACTGGACATAGACGCCCACCCCTATTTTTCCGAAATCGCCACGCTGCAGGTCTCGGCGCATATCCTGATAGACCGCAACGGCCGCGTGACCCAGTATGTGCCCCTGGACAGGCGCGCCTGGCACGCCGGCCAGTCGGAATTCGAGGGGCGCTGCAACTGCAACGACTTTTCCATCGGCATTGAGCTGGAGGGGCTGGACACGGACACCTATACCGACGACCAGTATCGCTCCCTGACAGAGGTGAGCGCGGCCATCATGGCCGCCTACCCCGCGATCGGTAAGGACAGGATTACCGGCCACTCGGACATAGCGCCCGGGCGCAAGCTGGACCCCGGCCCCGGTTTTGACTGGCAGCGCTATTTCCGCGAACTCGACGGAGTGGGTAGGGTGTAATAAGCGCAGCGCATTACACCAGCCGCGGTGGTTTTTTCCACGCGCCGCTGGCGTTATTCTTCTCCGCTGAATCCTTTTATCGAGAACGACTATGGCACTGCTAATAGTGTTACTGGCGCTGGGGCTGGTGCAGCTCTGGGGCTCCGGTGCGCCACTGCACCGGGACGGCTGGTTTCTGTGGTGGCGCAGCCGCCTGGCGGCCGTCGAGCGGCTGCAGAGGGATGGGGGGCTGAAGCTGGGGGCGACGGTGCTGCCACCGGTACTGCTCGCCGCCGTGCTGATGGTGCTGGCGGAGGCGCTGCTGGGGTGGCTGGGAACCCTGCTGTTGGGCGTACCGCTGCTGCTCTACTGCCTCGGCCGCGGCAACTTCAACGAGATACTGTCGAACTACCTGCGCAGCTGGTATCGGGGCGACCTGGCCGCCGCACGCCAGGCCGCAGAGCCGCTGTTGCGGGAATTACACGAGGAGGGAGCGAGCGGCCAGCAGTTGCACGAGCAGGTTTTCCGCGGCGCCGCTTACTGTGCCTTCGAGCGCCTGTTCGCGGTGCTCTTCTGGTTTGTCCTGCTGGGCATTCCCGGTGCACTGCTGTTCCGCCTCAGCGCCCTCTACGCCGAGCAGTCCCGCAGCGGTGACGGCGACGCCATGGCCGAGCGCTGGCTGTGGCTGCTGGAATGGCTGCCCGTGCGGGTGATGGGGTTCAGCTTCGCAATAGTGGGCAATTTCGCCGGCTGCTACCGCGCCTGGCGCCAGTGCCTGACCTGTCGCGAGCGGGCTACCGCCGAAGTGCTGGAAGCCTACCTGGAGGGGGCGCTGGGTGGCATAGACGCCAGCGAGTGCAGTGCCGGTGTCGAGGTGGCCGAAGGGCAGCGGGTCTGCGGCGCGCAACTGGAAGGATTGCAGGCGCTGCTGTCCCGGGCACTGCTGCTGTGGATTACCCTGATGGCACTGGCAGTGTTGTTCGATTTCTAAACCGTTCGCAAGAGCGCCAGCACAGGATTAGTGAACTGGCGCCAAATTTGGAACATTGTTCCAACTCCTTCCTTGACTTGTCCCCGGCTTCCCTCGGATATTGCCAGCGGTTCAAGGCCGCTTGAAAACATTTTCACGGCGATGCCGATAACAATAAAAATAATCTCGGCGGAGTGCACTCGAGGGAGGTAACAGAGTTGGAAGTGTCTGCATTGGATTCTCAAATGGCGTCGAATCTGGGCTCGGGTGATCTCAATGCCGCGGCGCTGGCGGCCGGACTGCGCACCTATTTCCGCAGCGGCACCACCGCCGACCTGAACTGGCGTCGCCAGCAGCTCCGACAGCTGCGCAGCATGCTCTCCGACAATGAAACCCGCTTCCTGCAGGCGCTGGCCCGGGATCTGCACAAGGCGCCCCAGGAAGGCTTCATGACCGAGGTCTCAGGGCTCTACGGGGACATAGACCACGCCCTCAAGAATCTGAAGAAATGGGCCCGCCCACGCCGCGCCTCCACGCCGATCATCGCCCAGCCGGCCAGGAGCTATATGCTGCCGGAACCTCTCGGGGTGGTGTTGATCATCGGCGCCTGGAACTATCCTTTGCAGCTGTTGCTGTCGCCCTTGGTGCCGGCCATCGCCGCCGGCAACTGCGCGGTGCTGAAACCCTCGGAACTGGCGCCGGCCACTTCGGGCCTGGTGGCGGAACTGCTGCCGCGCTACCTGGACAACGACGCCTTCGCCTGTGTCGAGGGCGCCGTGCCGGAAACCACCGCACTACTTGAGCAGCGCTGGGACCATATTCTCTACACCGGCGGCGGCCAGGTGGGCCGCATCGTGATGGCCGCTGCGGCCAAACACCTGACGCCGGTGACCCTGGAGCTGGGGGGCAAGAGCCCCTGTATCGTCGCCGACGACGCCAACATCGCAGTGGCCGCGCGGCGCATCGCCTGGGGCAAGTTCACCAACGCCGGCCAGACCTGTATTGCGCCGGATTACCTGCTGTGCACGAGAGCTACTGCCGACCGGTTGCTGCCGGCGATAGAGAAGGCCACGCGCGCCATGTTCGGCGACGACCCGCGGCAGTCGAAGGACTACGGCCGCATCGTCAACAGCCGTCACGCCAAGCGCCTGGCCAGCTACCTGGCCGATGGCGAGGTGGTGTTCGGCGGCCAGGTGGATGTGGATGAGCGCTACGTGGCGCCGACCCTGCTGCGCAATGTGGGTGTCGAGGCGGCGGTAATGCAGGAGGAGATCTTCGGTCCGGTGCTGCCGGTCATCGAACTGGAAGAACTCGAGCGGGCGGAGGAGTTCGTCAACGGCCGCGAAAAGCCGCTGGCGCTCTATGTGTTTACCCAGGACGAGGCCACCGCCGACCGCATTCTCGCCCGCTGCAGTGCCGGCAATGCCTGCGTCAACGACTGCATGATGTTTATGACCAACTGTGAGCTGCCGTTCGGCGGCGTCGGCGCCAGCGGCATGGGCGCCTATCACGGCGAACACGGTTTCCGCACTTTCAGCCACTTCAAGGCGGTGATGAAGCGCCGCAATATCCTTGACCTGGATCTGCGCTATGCGCCTTTCAATGCGTGGAAGTTCAAACTGTTGAGGTTGTTGCGCTAGAGTGTTCGGGACCCGGGACTCGTTGTAGGGGCGGCCCATGGCCGCGATCGGACTTCCGGGCACCCCAGGGCATCGATCGCGGCCATGGGCCGCCCCGGCCGTTCCACGCATTCACGGCGCCTTCGGCCCTACAGGAAGAACAACGCTTCAATTTACACTGGTAACCTATGCCAACAGACCACAACGACCTCCCCACAAGCGCCGACGTCTTCACCGCGGCGCAGAATATCGCCGGCCACATCCACCGCACCCCGCTGATCAGCAGCCGCCAGTTGGATGCCCTGAGCGGCGCCAATCTCTGGTTCAAATGCGAACACCTGCAGAAGGTGGGCGCCTTCAAGGCGCGCGGCGCCAGCAACGCGCTGGCTCAGCTGCCGCCGGAAGCAAACATGGTGGCCACCCACTCCTCCGGCAATCACGGCGCCGCCCTGGCCTGGGCGGCGACGGAGCGCGGCCTGGCCTGCACCGTGGTGATGCCGGAAACGGCACCCCTGGCGAAGCGCGCCGCGGTGGCTGGTTACGGCGCGGAGATCGTCATTTGCGGGCCCTCCCAGGCGGACCGGGAGAAGGCGCTGGAAAAAGTGGTGGCGCAGAGCGGCACCCCAGGGGTTCGGGTACAAGTGGTGCCGCCCTTCGACGATCGCCGCATCATCGCCGGGCAGGGTACCGTGGCGCTGGAAATCATGCAGCAGTGCCGCGAGCGGGGATTCACGCCGGATGTCGTCCTGGCGCCGGTGGGGGGCGGCGGCCTGCTCGCCGGTATCGGCTTGGCTATAGCGGCGCTGGCGCCGGATGTTACAGTAATAGGCGCCGAGCCCGCCGGTGCCGATGACGCCCAGCGCTCCCTGCGTGGAGGGGTCCATATCACCACCCCATCGGCACCGGAGACGATCGCCGACGGCCTGCGCACCACACTCGGCCGCCGCAACTACGCGGTGATCCGGCGCACGGTGCGCGATATCGTCACGGTTTCCGAACGTGGTATCGTCGAGGCCATGCGCCTGCTGTGGACGCGCACCAAACAGCTGGTGGAGCCGTCGGCGGCGGTGGGGCTGGCGGCGGTGCTGGAACACGGCGCGCGCTTTCGCAACAAGAATGTCGCCGTGGTACTGACCGGCGGCAACATGGACCTGGAAAGGGTCGCGGATCTTTTCACCGATACGGAGGAGTCGTCTTGAGCATTTCAATGGTGTTCCGGAAACTGCACGGTTTCAGCAACGGGTGGGCTGCTAAACTGGTGGCTGCCACAATACTAACGGTGACCACCACTATGTCTTCCGCTGCCCCTTCCACAAAAGAGTTTTCTCTCACATCGAAAACCCTGAAACCCGGTGAGCGCATGCCGAAGGCCCACGTCTTCAACGGCTGCGGCGGTGACAATATATCCCCGCAGCTCAGTTGGAGCGGCGCGCCCGAGGGCACCAAGAGCTTCGCGCTGATGGTGTTCGATCCGGATGCCCCCACCGGCAGTGGCTGGTGGCACTGGGTGATGTTCAACATCCCCGCCGACGTCACCGAACTGCCCGAGGGCGCCGGCGACCCGAAAAACGGCCTGATCCCTGAGGCCGTGCAGGGTCGCAACGACTACGGCAGCCTCGGCTACGGCGGCGCCTGCCCGCCGGAGGGGCATGGCGACCACCGCTACCAGTTCAGGATCTACGCCCTGAAGGTCGAACAGCTGCCGCTGGACGACAGCGCATCCGCGGCGAAGGTGGGCTTCAACGTCAACGCCAACAAGCTGGCGGAGGCGGAGCTGGAAGTCGTCTACGGCCGCTGATAGCGGCAACCGCCGAAATAGGGTGCCTGAGTTAAGAACAAGGACGCAATACAGCCGCATGCAGCAACAGAAACTCACTTGGGCGCAGGCGCTACGGGTTTACCTCAAACCCCGCGTACTCACCATGTTCTTCCTCGGCTTTTCCGCCGGGTTGCCGCTGCTGCTGGTTTTCTCCACCCTCACCGCCTGGCTGCGGGATTACGGTGTCAGCCGCACAGCAATTGGCTTTTTTGCCTGGGTAGGGATCACCTTTTCCATCAAAGTGCTCTGGGCGCCGATCATCGACTACCTGCGCCTGCCGATATTGACCCGTTGGCTCGGCAAGCGCCGCAGTTGGATGCTGGCGTCACAGCTGGGTGTTTGCCTGGGCCTGCTGGGAATGGCCAGCGTCAATCCGCAACTGGCCCTGACCCAGGTGGCGTTACTGGCGGTGTGGGTGGCCTTCTGCTCCGCGTCCCAGGACGTGGTGATCGATGCCTACCGCATCGAGGCGGTGGACAAGGAGCTGCAGGGCGCCATGGCCGCCAACTATGTGTTCGGTTACCGGGTGGCGCTGCTGGTGGCGGGGGCCGGCGCCCTATATATCGCCGAACTGGCCAACTGGTCCGTTTCCTACACCACCATGGCCGCCCTGATGGGCGTGGGCATCATCACCACCCTGCTGGTGGCGGAGCCGGACCACGCCAGAGTGAAGGCACAGGCGGAGACCTTCCAGCACGACTGGGTGGACCGGATGCTCGGCAGCGGCGAGCACGGGCCGGTCAAGGAGTGGTTCGTGCGTGCAGTGGCCTGCCCGTTTATCGAGTTCTTCCAGCGCAACGGCCGCTTCGCGCTGGTGCTGCTGTTGTTTATCGGCATCTATCGCCTGAGCGATATCGCCATGGGAGTGATGGCCAATCCCTTTTACCTGGATCTGGGCTTCAGCAAGAGTGATATCGCCGAAATCGGCAAGGTGTTCGGTTTCTTCTGCACCATCATCGGCTCCTTCCTCGGCGGCCTGTTGGTGGTGCGCTACGGCATCATGCGCCCGCTGATCCTCGGTGCCGCCATGGTCGCGGCCACCAACCTGTTGTTTGCCCACCTGGCGCAGATAGGCCCGGACAAGGCCTGGCTGGCGCTGGTGATCAGCGCCGACAATATCAGCGGCGGCATCTCCAATGCGGTGTTTATCGCCTACCTGTCGAGCCTCACCAACCAGGCCTATACGGCCACTCAGTATGCGCTGTTCAGCTCGCTGATGACCCTGCCGGGCAAATTCATCAGCGGTTTCTCCGGCATAGTGGTGGATGCCGAGGGCTATGCGCAGTTCTTTATCTATGTCGCCATGCTGGGTGTGCCGGCGGTGCTACTGGCGGCCTATCTGTGGCGGCGGGACAGGCGCGCGACCGAACCCGAGCAGGCAGCGGGTTAGGGCCGCCAGCGATACTTCTGCATATCCACACGCCCGTTCAGCAAGGTGATCCCTTCCTTTTCCAGTCTCTCTCTCTGCCGCCGGGCCCCCGGCTCCGGCAGCGAGATGCGGCCCTGGGCGTTGATCACCCGGTGCCAGGGCAGCTTGGTGCCTCGGGGCAGCTTGCGCAGTGTCTGCCCGGCGAGCCGCGCCGCGCGGGGGTAGCCCGCCATCTCCGCCAGGTCGCCGTAAGTGATCACCCGCCCCCGGGGGACCGCCGCGAGTACACTGCAGATCCTGGTTGTGGCATCATTGCCGCCAGTTTGTGTGTTCTTCCCCACAGACAACTCCGCTTTCTAGAACCCCAGATAATCTCAAGGCGCTTCCCGTGGTTCCAGTTGTTCGACATCTGACGCTTATCTTGCTGCTTTTCCTGCCCTTTGTCTCTCTCTCCGCCGCAGCCGGCGTACTGACGCTGGAGAACGGCGACCGGGTACACGGCGAACTGGTTCTCGTGGAACGGGATCACGTGGTGTGGAAGTCCGAAAACTTCGGCGAGATCAGGGTGGAGAAATCCAAGGTGTTGTCGCTGGACGTGGATGTGGACCTGAAGATCGCCGGGCGCGAGGAGCCCTGCGCCCTGGCCGGTCACCGCCGCGAGCAGTGGGAGCTCTACTGCGATGAGGGCTCCGGCTGGGTGATGGACTTCCCCGCCATCGAGCGCGCCGAGCCCTATGTCAAGTTCGTCGGCAACCCGGTGATCTTCCACGGCAATGTCAGTGCCGGCGGCGTTTTCGAGAGCGGCAACCGCGAGCGCGAAGACCTGGATGTGAACGTCAACCTGGATGTCCGCAACGGCGACCTCCATCACCTGATCAACGCCCTCTACCAGAGCCAGACCAACGCCGACGTGGAGGGGCTGGAGAAATACCAGCTGGGCTACAACCTGCGCTGGATCTTCGCCGAGAAGTGGTTCGCCGCAGCCAACAGTGCCCTGGAGCGGGAAGAGGCGCGCAATCTGGATCTGGGCACCACCCTGGGTCTCGGCCTCGGCTACCTCTTCTTCGACACCGAGAAGACGGCCTTCTCCGTGCAGGGCGGTATCAGCAGCCTGCACGAGGACTTCATCGATTCCGCCCTGAGCGAGGACCAGGACGACCGCTACGGGGCCGGGCGCCTGGCGCTGGACTACCGCTACAAATTCTCCCTGGGGCCGGAGATCTATTTCAACCAGGAAACCCTGCAGTCCCTGGACCGCAGCGAGGACTACCAGACCAACGCCAAGTTCGGCGTGCGCACGCCGCTGGTGGAGGGGGTGCTGATGGAAGTCGCCTACCACTGGCTGTACGACAATACGCCGTCGCTGGAACTGGAGAAAGAGGATACCAAGGTGACGGTCGGTGTGGGTTACCAGTGGTAATTCGTTAAGCGCCCTTTCTTCTCTGAAGAGGGGCATCGACCCCCTCCCCCTAACCCTCTCCCCGGAGGGGAGAGGGTAAAAATAATGAAAAATCAGACGAGGAATACCAAATGCAAATCGCCGACAGCATAGTAGCCATCACCGGCGCCGGCCGGGGGCTGGGGCGCGCCATGGCCGAGTACCTGGCCGAGCGCGGCGCGCGCCTGGCGCTGATCGACCTGAACGAGGACGACCTGAGGGCGAGTGTCGAGGCCTGCGAACAGCACGGCGCCGAGGCGCGCAGCTATGTGATCAACGTGGCCAAGGAAGACGAGGTGGACAGCGGTTTCGCGAAGATCGCCGGGGACTTCGGCGGCCTGCAGGTATTGGTGAACAACGCAGGCATCATGCGCGACGGCATGCTGCTGAAATTCAAGGACGGCAAGGTGGCCGACCGCATGTCCCTGTCCCAGTGGCAGTCGGTGATCGACGTCAACCTGACCGGTGTCTTCCTGTGCGGCCGCGCCGCGGCGGGCATCATGGCAGAAGGCGGCAAGGGCGGTGTGATCGTGAATATCTCCAGCCTGTCCCGCGCGGGCAATATGGGCCAGACCAATTACTCCGCCAGCAAGGCCGGCGTCGCCGCCATGACCGTCACCTGGGCGCGGGAACTGGCCCGCTACGGAATCCGCACGGCGGCGATAGCGCCGGGCTTCATCAATACTGACATGGTCGCGCAGATGCGCCCGGAGATCCTCGAGGGCCTGGTCAAGCAGGTCCCCCTGCGCCGCCTGGGCGAGCAGAACGAGATCGCTTCCACCGTGGCCTTTATCCTCGAGAACGACTTCGTCTCCGGCCGGGTAATTGAGATCGACGGCGGGGCGCGCATTTAACCGCACTGCAAATGAACTATCTGTAGGAGCGGCCCATGGCCGCGATCGGATTGTCGGGGAACTCCCTCACAATCGATCGCGGCCATGGGCCTCCTACAGCCGCAGGGTGTGCCGCACGCACCACTCAGGGGTTCAGGCTATTCCGGTGCGCACGGCGCACCCTACGGCTTTTTTTCATTATTCATCATTCCGCATTCAGGAGACCCGCTGGATGCCGCCCTGCAGCCTGTCGCTGAACATCCACTGCCAGAGCTGTATGTGCCGCGCGCGGAAGGCGCCGGCGCAGGACAGCAGGTAGTAGCGCCACATGCGGTAGAAGCGCTGGCCATACTTGTCGGCGAAGCGCTCCCAGTGCTGCTCGAAATTGTGGTGCCAGGCCATCAGCGTCCTGTCGTAGTCGCTGCCGAAGTTGTGCAGGTCCTCGCAGACCAACAGGTTGTCGGCGGCGTCGCCGATCTGGCCCGCGGAGGGGAGTTCGCCATTGGGGAATATGTACTTCTCGATCCAGGGATCGGTGGCGGAGCGGCGCTGGTTCTTGCCGATGGTGTGCAATAGCAACAAACCGTCCTTCTTCAGGCAGCGCTTGACCACCTGCATGAAGGTGCGGTGGTTCTTGCGCCCCACATGCTCGAACATGCCCACGCTGGCGATGCGGTCGAAGGGCTGTTCCAGGCAGCGGTAGTCCTGCAGGTGCACGGTGATCGGCAGGTCCGGATACTTCTCGGCGATATAGGTGCTCTGCTCGCGGGACACCGTCACGCCGACGCACTCGACACCGTAGTTCTGCGCCGCGTAGCTCACCAGGCTGCCCCAGCCGCAGCCGATATCCAGCAGGCGCATGCCGGGCCCCAGGCCCAGCTTGCGGCAGATCAGGTCCAGCTTGGCGGTCTGCGCCTCCTCCAGCGTCCCTGCGTCGCGCCAGTAGCCGCAGCTGTAGGTCAGGCGGCTGTCGAGCATGGTCCGATAGAAGTCGTTGCCCAGGTCGTAGTGGCGCTCGCCCACCTCGAAGGCGCGGCGGCGGCTCTGCAGGTTGATCAGGTAGCTGCGCAGTATGCGCCAGCCGTTGCGCCAGGGCTTGATATAGCGGGGCAGGTCGGCATTCAGGATGCGGTAGAAGAACTGGTCCAGGGCCGGCACGTCCCAGTCGCCGCGCATATAGGTCTCGCCGAGCCCCAGGCTGTGGCGGGCGACTATCTCGTCCAGCGCCTCGGCCCGGTGCAGCCGCATATCCCAGGGTCTGTCGCCGTTGATACGGATATCCGCCTCGCCGAATACCTCGTCCAACAGATGGCGGCTGCGGCCGATGGTTGGTACATCCATGGTGTCCTGCTGATCGCTTGCCATAAGAGCCTCCTTGGCTCAACGGTATCTATGGCGCGCCGAGTTGAATGGGGCGCCCTTGAAGAATTTGCCACCTCACTCCATTTACTACAGCATATCGAAAATACCCAGTTTCGCCCGTTTCGCCAAGCGAAGGGGCATAGCAGCCTAAGTCCGACAGGCTGCTAGAGGAGACCCGATGCGCCCACTGCTGCTGATATTCATCATTGTGCCCATCCTCGAGATGTGGCTGCTGATCACCGTAGGCCGGGAGATTGGCGCTCTGCCCACCATCGGCCTGGTGCTGCTCACCGCGGTGGTGGGCCTGGCGCTGCTGCGCCGCCAGGGGCTGTCCACGGTGAAGCGGGCCCAGCAGAAGATGCAGGCCGGCGAGCTGCCGGCGCGGGAGATGGTGGAGGGCATCTTCCTCGCCGTGGGTGGCGCCCTGCTGCTGACCCCCGGCTTTTTCACCGACGCCCTCGGTTTCGCCTGCCTGATCCCCGGCCTGCGCCAGCTGCTATTGGGGCGCCTGCTGCGCCATGTGACCGTAGTGCGCCCGGACTTCACACCCCAGGGTTCCCCAAACCAGCGCCCCCAAGGCGACCGAGACGTGATCGAGGGGGACTTCTCCCGGGAGAACAATGACGCCCACGGCAACAGCAGACGCAACGACCGCTAGATTGTTCGAAAAATGAGCGCATCATTGCGGCGATCACATCCTCGCAGTTTTTTTACCTGCCGCTGTTGAAATCTCTCTACGCGCCCATAGATAGGGAACACCCCAAGTTTTTGCCCCGGCTCTGCCGGTCAGATCGGGGCACAGGCCGCGGGCCGGTGAGGCCGGGCCTTCCACTTTGGAAAAACCGTAAAAACACTCAATGGAGAGCTTATCCATGAAAATTCGTCCTTTACACGACCGCGTCGTAGTGCGCCGTAAGGAAGAAGAAGAGAAGACTGCTGGCGGCATCGTGCTGCCGGGCGCCGCCAAGGAAAAGCCGAACCAGGGCGAAGTGGTAGCCGTGGGTGAAGGCAAGCTGCTGGACAACGGCGACGTTCGCGCCCTGTCCGTCAAAGTGGGCGACAAGGTGGTATTCGGTCGCTACGCCGACAGCAACACCCTCAAGGTGGACGGCGAAGAGCTGATCATCATGAGCGAAGGCGACATCTACGGCGTGCTGGAAGGTTGAGCCCCGGGCTGCGCGCCCCGCTTTACTTCACTCGACACAGAATCTGAGGAACAAGAATCATGGCAGCTAAAGACGTAAAATTTGGTGACGACGCCCGCCAGAAAATGCTGAAAGGCGTAAATGTCCTGGCCGACGCCGTCAAGACCACCCTGGGCCCCAAAGGCCGCAACGTGGTACTGGACAAATCCTTCGGCGCCCCCACCGTGACCAAAGACGGTGTATCCGTAGCCAAGGAAATCGAACTGAAAGACAAGTTCGAAAACATGGGTGCGCAGATGGTGAAGGAAGTGGCCTCCAAGGCCTCTGACGTCGCCGGCGACGGCACCACCACCGCTACCGTACTGGCCCAGGCCATCGTCAGCGAAGGCCTCAAGTCCGTAGCCGCAGGTTTCAACCCGATGGACCTGAAGCGCGGTATCGACAAGGCCGTAGTCGCCGCCGTCGACCACATCGCCAGCCTGGCTACCCCCTGTGAAGACAGCAAGTCCATCGCCCAGGTAGGCACCATCTCCGCCAACAGCGACGAGAGCGTGGGCACCATCATCGCCGAAGCCATGGAGAAGGTGGGCAAAGAGGGTGTGATCACCGTCGAGGAAGGTTCCGGCCTGGAGAACGAGCTGGACGTGGTAGAGGGCATGCAGTTCGACCGCGGCTACCTGTCTCCCTACTTCATCACCAACCAGGAGAACATGACCGCCGAGCTGGAGAGCCCCTACATCCTGCTGGTGGACAAGAAGATCTCCAACATCCGCGACCTGTTGCCGCTGCTGGAGCAGGTGGCCAAGGCCTCCAAGCCGTTGCTGATCATCGCCGAAGACGTGGAAGGCGAAGCGCTGGCCACCCTGGTCGTGAACAGCATGCGCGGCATCGTCAAAGTAGCTGCCGTCAAGGCCCCGGGCTTCGGCGATCGCCGCAAGGCCATGCTGCAGGACATCGCCATCCTGACCGGCGGCACCGTCATCTCCGAAGAGGTCGGCCTGGAGCTGGAAGGCACCACCCTGGAGCATCTGGGTAGCGCCAAGCGCGTGACCCTGTCCAAGGAAAACACCGTGATCGTGGACGGCGCCGGCGATGTGAAAGACATCGAAGCCCGCGTCGGCCAGATCCGCGCCCAGATCGAAGAGTCCTCCTCCGACTACGACAAAGAGAAGCTGCAGGAGCGCGTGGCCAAGCTGGCCGGCGGTGTTGCGGTAATCAAGGTCGGCGCCGCCACCGAAGTGGAAATGAAAGAGAAGAAGGCCCGCGTTGAAGACGCCCTGCACGCTACCCGCGCCGCAGTGGAAGAGGGCGTGGTACCCGGCGGTGGCACCGCACTGGTTCGCGCCACCCAGGCCATCAAGGTCACCGGTGACAACGAAGACCAGAACCACGGCATCGCCGCCGCGCTGCGCGCCATGGAAATGCCGCTGCGCCAGATCGTCGCCAACGCCGGCGACGAAGCCTCCGTTGTGGTCGACAAGGTCAAGCAGGGCTCCGGCAACTACGGCTACAACGCCGCTACCGGCGAGTACGGTGACATGCTGGAAATGGGTATCCTCGACCCGGCCAAGGTAACCCGCACTGCACTGCAGGCGGCTGCCTCCATCGCCGGCCTGATGATCACCACCGAAGCCATGGTCTCCGAACTGCCGGAAGACAAGCCGGCCGCACCTGACATGGGCGGCATGGGCGGCATGGGTGGTATGGGCGGCATGATGTAAGTCAGCCCCATCCGGCCAAGCCAACGAAGAAGCCCCGCACTCGCGGGGCTTTTTTGTGCTCCCCATTGATTCACGCCATCCCTGGCGTTCACCCGCTTCGCGGGCGCCTTCGGCGTCCAAATTTGCTCCCGGCAAATTTGTCCCGTCTGCGGGAGAGGGGGCGGGGGAGAGGACTTCTACACGGCAATCCAAAAAATGGTGTCTTCAAGCCGCCATCCGATAAGCCGACTCCGGCTCGGCGATTCCGCCCGGCGGCTGCATTCGATCCATTGGGCTCAGTACGCCCTTCCCACCCCGGTTCATCACGTGGGTATAGATCTCTGTAGTGCTGATATCCGAATGACCCAGCAACTCCTGAATCGTACGCAGGTCATAACCTGCCTCCAGCAGATGAGTGGCAAAGCTATGGCGGAAGGCGTGGGCGCGGGCAGGCTTTTTCACACCGGCGGCCTGCACAGCCCGGCGGATCTGCTTCGCGAGTGCCGTTGGGTGTAAATGGTGGCGACGCAAAACACCGGAGCGTGGATCGGGACCGGCCTTCGAGGCGGGGAAAAGGTACTGCCAGGCCAGGGAGCGGGCCGCACTGGGATATTTGCGCTCTAAAGCATCAGGCAAATACACATCGCCAAAGCCATCCTCAAGATCCTGAGCATGTAGCAGCGCCACGTACTCAATCTGTTTTTCCAGCGCGGGGACCAGAGATTGAGGCAGCATAGTCGTGCGGTCCTTATTTCCCTTACCGCCGCGAATGAAAATATTACTGCTGCCAAAATCAATATCTTTGATCCTCAGTGACAGCAACTCCGCGCAACGCAACCCCGAGCCGTACATCAGTTCCACCTGCAGACGATGGGGGCCCCGCAGGTGTGAAAGGATGGCCTGAACTTCCTCTCGGCTATAAACCGTAGGCAGGCGACGGTACTGCCGGGCAGGGGTGAATTCAAGATTGGATATATCGACATCAAGGAAGCGCTTATAAAGATAAACCAGCGCGTTCAGGGCGATCTTCTGAGTATTAATTGAACAGTGACGGTTCACTGCTAAATGATTGAGGAACCGTTCTATATCAGAAGCACCGAGCATCTTCGGGTGGCGCAATTCATGGAAGTGAATGTAGCGTTTGATCCAGTGGACGTAAGTCTGTTCTGTACGGTAAGCCAGTCCTGACTCGCGAATATGTCGGCGTAGCGACGGGATAAACTTACCGGATTCCTTTGGGATAGGGGGGCGAACGTCGTCCATGAGCTCCTCGAAGACTGGTTTTTTATACAGTATAAAGGAATATAGACCCTGCCAACCGCTGAATTCAAGAGCCACAAGCTTCTATTTACGGAAAGCATCACCTAAATTATTGATTTTCCGGGAGGTTACTTGTATTCAATTGCCAAGTGTATAATCAGGCGACTTAAGCCGAGGGCTTTATAATTCCGGTTAAAATTTAATCGTTTCTGGGTAAGTCCTTGAATTTTAAAGGAATCTAGATTCCTGGCTTTGGAAGAGGCGGTAAATAGTAGCCAAGGAGATATAAAGCCCCAGGCTTTTGAATAAACTGTTAGCTGTAAGTCATGAGTAAAATTCTGAGTAAATTGTTGGGTGACGCCGGAGAGCATTATGTCGCTTTTCAGTTAGCGCGCCGTGGAATCAGTCCTGCACTACTGAGTACTAATACAAAAGGGGCGGACCTATTGGCAACAATATCTGGGCGTCAAACTGTCAGCATACAAGTAAAGGCTACTGCTGGTCGCAATAATCCAAGAACATGGGCAGTGGGCAAACATAAGCCAGAAGTTTCAAGCTCGTTTTTTTACGCCTTTCTAAATATTTGGGATGATTTTGATAAATCTATAAATTGTTATATTTTACCGAGCAAAATTGTATCTAAAGCCGTTAACTGGAATGCCGGAGTTCCACAGTTCCGCTTAACCAAGGAGTTCGAAACCTTGTATCGTGAAAGCTGGAGCCAAATAGTTGAAGCTCTGTCGTAGCGTCCCAGCTAACCAGGCGCTGCTGAGGGACAGTTTACTTTATGCACCTTTGTGTGGCTCGCTGCGCTCGAATTCTCACACAAAAGTGCATAAAGTAAACTGCCCCAGAGCGCAACGTTATTGTAGTGGCATAGTGAATCTGGTCACCTGGTTTTGAGTGTATGATCACTCACAGAGAAAGTCAGGTGGATATGATGACGAAGAAGAGAAATTTCAGCCCGGAATTCCG
>NZ_JCBAJA010000036.1:0-47129 GCF_059834885.1 Microbulbifer sp. SE14
TTGATTCTATCGGGGTTTTACACACCCGGCTTTCGGGGTTTCACACACCCCGGCCTCGGGGTTTTACCCACCCGCTTTCGGGGTTTTACACACCCAGATTCGGGGTTTTACACACCCAGATTCGGGGTTTTACCCACCCGACCACCCCTGCAAGCCCCGCCAGCCGTGGCTTCCAGAATCCGTAACTGTATTAACCTATTAACTATCTACTAACTCTACAGATAACTGGCATTGATTAACTTTTACTGGCAACAGCAACAAGGCGCACTTGCCTCGGTGGGGGTGTTTTGTCGCTGTATTCGTTGCGTTCCCGCAATATTGTGCCACAACGGCACTAAGGGTGGGTGAAACCCCGAAACCATGGGGCCTGTAGCGGAGGGATTCGGGGTTTTACCCACCCGCCGCGCTGGAGGCCCCGGAATTTCTACGGGTCACGGTTTTTGATTGTGCGGATTTTTGCGTTAAGTTTCCCGCACCGTGGGCAAGGTGAGCCCAGACGCAGCAACCCGAGCACGTCACCGCAGCCAACCGAGGACAACACCATGCCGACCTCCTACGACTCCTAAGCGCCGATCACCAGCAGTACCAAACACCAACGAAAGCCCCGGCAGCCCCGGGGCTTTTTTATTGCCTCGAGGAAGCCATGGCCAGCAACACCGACCAGCCCCGCACCATCAACCGCGAGACGCCTGTGGCCATTGGCCTGGTGGTTATCCTCTGCGGTGCCGTCTTCTCCGCCGGCGCCTTCTGGCAGAAGTGGGACGCCCTGGAGAAATCCCACCGCGCCGACGTGGCCCGCCTGGAACAGGAGAACCAGCGTCTGGAGGAGAAGACCGACCGCAAGTTTCAGGAGCTGCAGCGCAGCATTGACCGGGTGGGCGAGGACGTGAGCCAGGTCAAAAACTTCCTGATGCGCAACCCGGGGCGCAGCCATGAGCGCAACTAAGCGCCGCCCGGTGAAAGGCGCGGTAAGCCTGGAGACGATCGCCCGCACCCAGGTGCTGCTGCTGGCTATGCCCATTGAGGGCGAAATGGTCGTGGTATCCACCGACCGCGAAACCATGACCATCTGGCAGCGGGAGCGCCTGAGCCTGTACGGCCAAGTGCACCAACTGCCCTATGTGGAAACCACCGACGCCCGCAACCTGAGCCTCGGCGAGGTGCACGACAAGGCGACCACCGCCCTGCGCATGTACCACGCCGGCCGCCTCTAACCCGTTTAAGCCACCCCTTCGCATTCCCCCCCCCCTTGCGTGGGGGTGGCGCTTTAATTCCTGGAGAAAACGCCATGGCCGCACCCGTTTGGCTGGTATCCCTCGGCACCTCCCTGGTGGACTGGGCGAAAAGCGCCTGGACCAAGCGCGCCGAGGACAAGGCGCGCGACCGCGCCCACAAAAACGCGATGAAGGAGGAGGACCAGCGCGCAACGCTGGAACTGCGCCGGGCTAAGAACGCAGCCCGCATTGAGCGCGCCAAGAGCGCCGACGAGGCCGCTGGCGCCCTGGACGCCATGACGGTGGCCGCCCGCGGCTTCAAGGACGAGGTGCTGATGTTCTTGACCATGGCGCCGGTGGTGCTGGTGTTCCTTAGCCCGTTTGTGGACCTGATGAAATCCGACGCCCCCTACCAGCCGGGGCAGCTGCAGAATGCGGTCATGGCCGGCTTTACCGCACTTAACCAGGTGCCGGCATGGTATGCCGCGCTGGTGATTGTGATCTTTATCGACACCTACGGCCTGCGCCGCTTGCTGCGCACCGCCATCGAGGCCTTTGCCAACAACGTGGCGCAGCGCTTCGCAGCGGGGAGCGCGCCACGATGAACGGCCCGAGGTTTATCACCATCAACGGACTGGGCCTGCACCGCGGCCGCTACACCACCGACAAACTGGGGGTGGCACTGCGGCAGCTGGGAGCCACCGCGGTGGACTTCAACTACCAGCCGCGCAGCCTGCTGGACGTACCCTTCCTGCGCTCCCGCCGCCTGCTGCGCGAGGACGCCGCCAAGCTGTGCGAGCTGCACCAGCCGGGCGACAACGTGGTTGCCCACAGTTACGGCTGCCTAGTGGTGTACACGGCCATGACCATGGGCGCCCGCTTCGGCCGGGTGTTTTTCCTGGGAGCAGCGATCGACTGCGAGGCGGTCCTGCCGGCGCTGGGGGCCGATGAGTTCTACAACGTCTACCACCGCCGCGACCTAGCCCTCTGGCTTGCCGGCCTGCTGCCTGCCCACCGCTTCGGCAGGGCAGGGCGGGACGGCTTCAAAAATACCGGCTTCAACGGCGAGGCGGTCAACCCTTTCCTGCTGCAGCTCCCGGCCAACTTCAAGGCCCGCGACCTGTTCCGCCACAAGGGTTACTTCCAGCCGGAGCACATGCCGACCCTGGCCGCGGTTATCTACCAGCTGGCCAGCGGAAAGCCCGACACCCACCGCAGCCCCGAGCTGCTGGCCCTGACCGGCGGCGCCGGCCTCCACCCCTGATCAAAAAAACGCCGGGTCCTTCCTGAGCGCCCTTCCGATGCGGGTAGGGTGACCGCGAGATATGGCTAGGTATGGGGTTTTTTTTCGGGGGTTGTTGTTGTTGTTGTTTGATCGGTCCGGGCGTTTTGTACGGGAAATCTAGGGGTTTTTGTGAATCGCGGAGAGTTCTAAACAGAAACCCCGTCAAGTTCGGGAGTGCTGCCGATGGCGAAAGGGCAGGAAGTAAACCGCAACGAGCTGGCGGCCCTTTTCGGCGTATCCCTCCCGACCGTCACCAACTGGGTCAAGAAGGGTTGCCCCTATGTCGAGAAGGGGGGCAACGGCCGGCCCTGGGTGTTCGACACCGCCGAGGTGGCGCGCTGGCGCGAAGACCTGGCGCGGGGCGAGGGCATCACCTCCGACCTTAGCGACCAGACCATGGCCGAGCTGGAAAAGCTCGAGCTGCAAATCAAGGTGGAGAAAGCCCGGCTGTCCCTAGACCAGGCCAAGAGCAAGGTAGTGGCGGTCGAGCTTGTCCAGCCCGCCTGGGAAACCTTCTGCGCGAACGTGCGCAGCAAGCTGATGGGCATACCCGCGAAGGCGCAATCGCGCATCCCCGGTTTTTCGCGTGAGCACGCGAACACCCTGAAACAGCTGATTTTTCAAGCGCTAGGGGAAATCGCAGACGATGACCAGCTACCAGACTCAGTTGCAACAGCTGTGGACGGCGGCTTGTCAGATGATGAGGCCGCCGCCGCTCCTGAAGGTTAGCGAGTGGGCCGACCGCTACGCGAAGCTGTCCCCGGAGAGTTCGAGCGAGTCCGGCGACTGGACCAGCGAACCCTTCCAGCGCGGCATCATGGACGCGGTGGACGAACCCGACGTCGACCGCGTTTCGGTAATGAAATCCGCGCGTGTGGGTTACACCAAGTGCATTGACCACATCATTGGCAAGCACATGGACGTGGACCCCTGCAGCCTGCTGGTGGTCCAGCCCACGGTGGAGGATGCCGAGGGCTACAGCAAGGACGAAATTGCCCCCATGCTGCGCGACACCCCGCGCCTGCACGGCAAGGTGTCCGACAAGGCCCGCGACGGCTCTAACACGATCCTGAAAAAGCAGTACCCCGGCGGGGTGCTGCACCTGGTGGGCGCCAACAGCCCGCGCGGCTTCCGCCGCATCACCGTGCGCGGTGTGCTGTTCGACGAGGTGGACGCCTACCCGTCCAACTCCGGCGGCGAGGGCGACCCCATCAAGCTGGGGGAAAAGCGCAACAGCACCGACCCGAACGCCTTCACCGTCATGGGCAGCACGCCCACCCTGGAAGGCTTCTCGCGCATACAGAAAGCGTTTAACCGCTCCGACAAGCGCTACTACTTCGTCCCCTGCCCGCACTGCAAAACCATGCAGACCCTGAAATGGGGCGGCAAGGGCAAGCCCTACGGCATCAAGTGGGAAGAGGGCAACCCGGATTCAGCCTGGTACGAGTGCGAGCACTGCCACGAGCCGATCGACTACAGCGCCCGCGCCTGGATGGTCGAGAACGGCCAGTGGCGCAGCACCGCCGCCTTCACCTGCTGCGGCCGGGAACAGGAGCCCGCGAAGTGGGACGGCCACCGCGCCCTCTGCGGCGACTGCGGCAAGCCCGCCAAGCGCAACGGCCACGCCGGCTTCCATATCTGGGCCGCCTACTCGCCTTTCCCCAAGGCCAAATGGTCCGCCCTGGTGGAGGAGTGGCTGGAGGTCAAAGACGACCCCGAGCAGCTGATCACCTTCGTCAACACCGTCCTGGGCGAAACCTGGAAGGAGGAAGCCACCGAGATCGAGTGGGAACCCCTCTACGCCAGGCGCGAACCCTACGGCCCCGCCGTGCCCATGGCCGCGGCGGTGCTGACCGCCGGGGTGGATGTGCAGCCCGACCGGCTGGAAATGCAGGTGGTGGCCTGGGGCCCCGGCTACGAGGCCTGGCCGATCCGTTACGAGGTATTCAAGGGCGACCCGTCCGATACCGCCGTATGGGAGCGCCTGACCCAGGCCCTGGACCGCGAGTACCAGCACGAGAGCGGCCACGCCATGTGGGTGGAGGCCTGCGCGATCGACACCGGCGGCCTAAACACGCAGGACGTGTACGCCTACGTCAAGGAGAACGAACACCGCTGCATAGCCATCAAGGGCGGCAAGGACCCCTCCGGCCCGCCGGTGCGTCGCCCGAGCCGCGACAACCTCGGCAACGTCGACCTCTATACCCTGGGCGTCAACACCATCAAAAACCGCCTGGCCCGCCGGCTCGCCTATCGGCGCCCAGGCCGCGGCTATATCCACTTCCCAGTATCGGACGAGTTCGAGGTCGACTACTTCCAGCAGCTCACTGCCGAGAAGGCCGTCACCGTCATGCACAACGGCCACCCGGTATCGCTGTTCAGGAAGCCCCACAACGGCGTCCGCAACGAGGCCCTGGATACCTTGGTTTACGCCATGGCCGCCCTGTTCATCCTGAACCCTGAAATGGACGAACTGCCGAGCAGCTACGCCGAGCGCGTCGCCCCGAAGCAAGAGCAACAGGCCGCGCCGCAGCGCGTGGCCTCCAACTGGATGACCAGCTAATGGAAACACTCTGGACAGAGGCCGACCTGCAGGCGGTCAAGGCCGCCATCATGGAACTGGCCGCCGGCAAACGTGCGGTCAGCATCGAGTACACGGGCGGCAACACCACCAAAAAGGCCACCTACACCTCGGCCGACCTGCCGCAACTGCGGCGCCTGTTCCGGGAAATCCGCGACGAACTGGCCGCAGCCACCGGTACCGCCACCGGCTGCGTCACCACGGTAACCACCAAGGGGCTCTAAGCATATGGAATACCCGACCCTGGCCGCCGCCGGGTTCCAACTGCCCGGCGGTGCCACCATGAGCAGCGGCGCCTACGAGGCCGCCAGCACCCGCGGACGCCTGAGCAGCTGGGCCACCAGCGACTACGGCCCCAACGAGTCCCTTTACTACGACGCCGGCACCATCCGCGCCCGCTCCCGGCACGTCTTCCGCAACAACGGCTGGGCCAACTCCGGCCTGGAGAGCTGGGTGGTCAATATCGTGGGCACTGGCATCCGCCCGCGCTGGCAGATCGACAGCGAACGCCTGCGCGAGGACGCCCACCAGCTGTTCGCCGACTGGGCCGAGGTGTCCGACGCGGCCGGCGTGCTCGACTTCTTCGGCCAGCAGTCCCTGACCTGCCGCGGTGCCGTCGAGAGCGGGGCCAGCTTCGTGCGCCGCCGCATCCGCCCCCTGTCCTGGGGACTGCCCGTGCCGCTGCAGCTGCAGCTGATCGAGGTTGACCAGCTGGCGGAGCAGATCAACGAGCAGCGCGGCGCCAACACCGTGCGCGGCGGCATCGAGCACGACAAGCGCGGCCGCCGTGTGAAGTACCACTTCTACAAAGAGCACCCGGGGGAAAACCGCTACAGCTTCCGCGCCGGCAACCTGGACACGGTGCCGGTGCCCGCCCAAGACGTGGCGCACATCTTCCGCCCCGACCGCCCAGGGCAGATCAACGGCATGCCCTGGGCCACCTCGGTGCTGGTGCGCCTGCGCGAGCTGGACCAGTACCAGGATGCCGAGCTGGTGCGCAAAAAAACC
This sequence comes from Microbulbifer sp. SE14, assembly GCF_059834885.1. NCBI lineage: Bacteria > Pseudomonadati > Pseudomonadota > Gammaproteobacteria > Cellvibrionales > Microbulbiferaceae > Microbulbifer > Microbulbifer sp. SE14. The sequence continues at coordinate 6,089 of NZ_JCBAJA010000036.1, forward strand.
GCCGCAATGTTCGCCGCCTTCGTCAAGGAGGCGGTGCAGGGCAACAAGGGCGTGGGCATCGCCGGCGCCCGCCCCGGCGCGCCGCCGACGCCCCCCGGCGCGGTCAGCCTGGAACCCGGCATGCTGCAGTACCTGGCCCCGGGCCAGGAAGTGGAGTTTTCCAAGCCCGCCGACGTGGGCGCCAGCTTCGAGCCCTGGCTGCGCTACGAGCTGCTGCAGTTCGCCGCCGGCTTCGGCCCCACCTACGAAATGGTCACCGGCGACCTGCGCGGCGTCACCTATTCCAGCATCCGCCAGGGCGTCCTGGAGTTCCGCCGGAAATGCGAAATGGTGCAGGCCCACATGATGGTTCACCAGCTGTGCCGGCCGGTCACCCGCTGGTTTATGGATGCCGCCGTCGGCTCCGGCAAGCTGAAAATCACCGACTACCTGGAGAACCGCCGCAAGTACTGGCGCGTGGCGTGGCAGCCGCAGGCCTGGGACTGGGTGGACCCCGAGGGCGACCAGAAGGCCGCCGAGGGCAAGGTCCGCGCCGGCTTCATCACCCGCGAAGACGTGGCGGCCAAGCTGGGCTCCGACGTGGAACAGGTGGACCGCAAGAACGCCCAGGCCCGCGAGCGCACCAAGCGCCTGGGCCTGGTCTACACCACCGACGCCGCCGACACCGCCAACAACGGCGCCCTGCAGAAAACCGACGGCAGCGCCGCGCAACCGGAGAAAGACGATGACGATTAACCGCCGCCAGCTGCTGGCCAGCCTGGAAAACACCCCGCTGCTGATATCCGAGGCGGGGCTGTCGCAACTGTTCGGCGCCATCGAGCAGTTGCCCGACACCATAGACCCCAGCGCCGGATCCGGACCGCCGGCCCTGGAGCTGGCCAGCGGCTGGCAGTGGTTCGAGTGCGACGGCGGCTGGTTCCGGCTGTCCAGCGAGGGCCTGGCGGTGCTATCCGTGATCGGCCCCACCATGCACCGCGGCCGCTGGATCCACCGCTACCTGGGCTGGCCCACCTACACCGACCTGCGTGCGCAGTTTATCGCCGCGCTCGACTCCAACGCCGTGCACGCCATCGTGTTGGAGATCGACAGCCCCGGCGGCCAGGCCGCCGGCATGCTCGACCTGGCCCGCTTTATGTTGAGCCTGCGCGGTGAGAAGCCCGTCACCGCCCTGGTCAACGAGTGCGCCCTGTCAGCCGCCTACGGCCTGGCCTGTCCGGCCGATCGCGTAGTGGCGATCAAGGGCGCCGTGGCCGGTTCCATTGGTGTGATTGCCAAGTATGTGGATCGCAGCAAGGCGCTGAAAGATGCCGGCTACATCATCAACACCCTGAAGGCCGGCGAGTACAAGGACGACGGCAGCATGGATAAGCCCATGGACGACGGGGCCCGCGGCCGGCTGATGAAGCATATCAACAGCACCTACGACGATTTTTGCCAACTGGTGGCCGACGCCCGCGGCCTCACCGTCGACGCGGTTAAGGCCACCGAGGCCGAAGTACTGACGGCCGAGGCCGCCCAGGCCGCCGGCCTGATCGACGAGATCACCAGCTACAACGATTTTTTCAACCAGATGGCCGACCAGGCCGCAGACGAGGAGGACGGCATGTTCCGACGCAAGCCAAAAGCGCAGACCGGCGCCCCCGCGGCCGAAGCCGGCAGCGAAACCCCAGCCGCTGAAGCGCAAGCCCAGCCCCAGGCTGGTACAGAAACCCCACCGCAAACCGGTGCCGAGAGTGAGGCCGAAACCTTCACCATGACCGCCGATGAGCTGGAGGCCCACACCACCCAGGCGATCACCGAGCACATGAACGCGCACAAGCAGCACCTGGCGGAAATCGCGCGCATGGCCGGCGAGGCCGGACGGCCCGACATGGCCGCCGACCTGATGTTGTCCGGCGCCAGCCTGGAGGACGCCCGCGTCCAACTGTTCGACCGCCAGGCCGCCGAGTCCCCCGACCTGGACAGCAGCCTCGGCGCCGAGAACAGCGAAAACCCGCTGCTGGCCGACGCCAAGGCCCGCTCCGCTGCAGCCGGTTGCTAAGTAGTCCGCCGGCAACCGACCACCGACTTAACACACTTTTAGAGGAGGCCCCACCATGGCCGAACTGACCGAAGGCAAGAACCTTGCCGACCTGCTGATCTACGAAAACGAAAACTACCGCTACAGCCGCAGCCCGGTGACCATTGGCGCCGGCCAGGTGCTGGAAATGGGCCAGGTGCTCAAGGATTCCGCCGGCGAATACGTGGAAATCGACGCGGTGGTCGGCGACAACCCCGACGCCATACTGCTGGCCGATATCGACACCACCGGCGGCGCCAAGGAGGCCATGGTGCTGGACCTCGAGGCCATAGTGCACCGCGATGCCCTGATCATGAACGGCGACGCCACCCAACAGGATGCGGTGATCAAGAAGCTGCGCACCCTGCTGGGCATCAAGGCCCGCTAAACCCAGCCGCTCAACCTAGAACCGCAATCCCCCGAGCCCACTGCCGCGGGCTTTTTTGTGCCCCTGTTTCCCCAGTTAAACCGAGGACCACCCCATGGAAATGGCGAACCCCTTTGACCGCCCCGAATTCAATATGGCCAGCCTCTCCGAGGCCATCAAGACGCTGCCGAACATGTACCAGCGGGCCGGAAAGCTGAATGTCTTCAAAGAGAAGCCCATCAACACCACCACCGCCCTGATCGAGTACAAAAACGGCCGTTTCTACCTGATTAAGAGCAAGGACCGCGGTGACGAGGGCGACCAGCACCGCATCGGCAAGCGCAAAATCAAGTCCTTTCTGGTACCGCACTTCCCGCTGCCCGGCGAGATACTGCCGGACCAGTACCAGGGCGTGCGCGCCTTCGGCTCCACCAGCGAGCTGGCCACCCTGTCGGAGATCATGAACGACACCCTGCAGGACCTGAAGGACAGCCACGACATCACCCACGAAAACGGCCGTATGGGTGCGCTGAAAGGCGTGATTACCGATGCCGATGGCTCCACGCTGTACGACCTGTTCAGCGAATTCAACATCACCAAGAAGGTGATCACCTTCAACCACACCGACGACTTCCGCACCAAGACCCTGGAGCTGAAGCGCTATATCGAGGACAACCTGACCGGTGACACCTCGAACGGCATCCACGTGCTGGTGTCGGGCGACTTTATGGACTTCTTCGTCACCCATGCCAGTGTCGAAAAGGCGTTCATGTACCACGCCGAGGCCAGCCAGCGCCTGGGCGAGGACCCGCGCGCGGGCTTCAAGTTTCAGGGCGTCACCTTCGAGGAGTACCGCGGCAAGGCCGAGGACAACAAGGGAAACGTCCGCAAATTCATTGAGGACGGATCCGGCCACGCCTTCCCGATGGGCACCAGCCGCACCTTCCAGGAGATACTGGCACCGGCGGACTTCCTGGAAACCGCCAACACCCGTGGCCAGCGTTACTACGCCAAGCAGGAACCGCGCAAGTTCAACCGCGGGCTGGATATACACACCCAGTCCAACGTACTGGCCCTGTGCAACAACCCCGGCGTGCTGGCGGAAGTCAAGGTGGGTACAACCAGCTAAGCCATTCAGTCCCAAACAAACCCCGGCCCCGCGCCGGGGTTTGTCTTTCAGGAGCCCCCCATGCACTGGGATCAACTCGAGCAACAACTCAACGCCACCATAGCGGAGACGTTTAACGAATCGGCGCAGGCCCTCTACTACCCGGCGGCCGGCGGCGATCCGTTAAGCCTTTCCGGCGACTTCGAGGCCCCCGGCGGCCGGGGCGCCGACCAGTTCGGCCGCGCCACCCATGTGGTGCCCAGCTGGAGCATGGACGAGCCCGCCGCGCCGCCCTGGACCGACGGCGACCTGCTGGAATACGCCGGCACCACCTACCGCGCGCGCCCGCCGGTGCCGGACGGTGGCGGCCGCGTCACCTACGAACTCTGGGACTACCAACCCTAAGCGAGGGCAGGGCATGGCCACCAACGAGCGCGTCACCCTGGATCTGCGCGGCAGCGAGGCCCTGGACACCTTTATCACCGAGGTGGAGCGCAAGCTGATCCCCAAGGCCGAGGCCCGCGCCGCCAACCGCACCGCCGGCCACCTGCGCACCCGCTATGTGCGCAGCCTGAGTCAGCGCACCCGCGTGCGCCAGAAAATCCTGCGGCGCAAGGTCAAGCAGCGCAACGCCAAGGCCGGCCAACTGGCGCAGGTGTGGTTCGGCCTGCTGCCGGTGCCGCTGGCGTCCATCCCCGGCGTGCGCCAGGTGGCCAGCGGCGTGCGCGGGCCGGGCGGCATCGAGGAGCTCGGCGCTTTTATCGCCCGCGTCGGCCCCGGCCACCGCGGCGTCTTCAAGCGCAAGACCCGCAAGCGCCTGCCCATCCGCCAGCAAATGCACCGCATCGAGGCCGAGGCGCGCCAGGTGCTGGCGGACGCCACCGACGGCCGCCAGCTGTTCGAGTTCTTCGCCCGCAACTTCAACCGCGACCTGGCCTATATGGCCGACCGCGAAGCCCGCAAGCTCAAGGGTTAGTCATGGCAAGCATCAACACCGTACAGGACAGCATACTGCGCGCCCTGCAGCAGGTGCCGGACGTGGCCACCGTGGCGGAGATGCCCGAGGAGTTCTACCAGCCCGGCGCGCGCTTCTCCGTCAACACCCCGGCGCTACTGGTGGGCTTTGTCGAGGCCCTGCCCACCGGCCCGGCCAACAACGGACTGCAGCCGCTCACCGTCGAGTGGGAAATCCTCGCGCTGGTCAACAACCGCCGCAGCCTGCTGGAGAACCACCGCGCCGCCGTGGACCTGGCCACCGAGGCGGTGCTGGCCCTGGATCCGCAACTCACCGACGAGCAGGGCGCGCCGCTCAAGCCGCTGGGCCCGCTGGAACTGCAGCGCCTGCACCCGGCGCAGCTGAATAGCCCCGGCGGCAACGGCGTGGCCGCCTACTCCCTGGAATACACCCAGCGCGTGTGGGCCGGCGTCGACCGCCGCTACGACCCCACGCCGCTGCCGTCGCCGGTGGAAATCTATATGGGCTACGCCCCCAACGTCGGCCCCGAGCATGTGGACGACTACGAGAAGATCGGCGAGGTGAGCGCATGAGCCCCGGGCAGCTGCTGGACGTGGCCCGCCAGCTCACCGAACTGCAGCGGCGTATGGACAACCTGCTGCGCTTCGGCACCATCGCCGCCGTGGACCACGAGCAGGCCCGCGCGCGGGTGCAGTGCGGCGGCAATACCACCGCCTGGCTGCGCTGGTTCGCCCCCGCCGCGGGCAAGGACGACACCGAGTGGCGCCCGCCAAGCCTGGGCGACCAGGTCATGGTATTCAGCCCCGGCGGCGACCTGCGCGCCGGCGTGATCCTGGCCGGCCTATACAGCGACGCCGCCCCCGCCAACGGCGACGCCGCCGGGCTCTACCGCCGCACCTTCGCCAATGGCGACCTGATCGAGTACCAGGACGGCAACGCCAAGGTGATGGTGTCCGGCAGCCTCAGCGGCGAGGCCGACACCCTGGCCCTGCAGGCAAACACCATCGAGCTGCAGGCCGGCACCCTCAAGCTGGCCGGCGACGCCATCGAGATGGTCGGCCCGGTCACCCAGACCGGCGGCGACTTCACCAGCGACGGCATCAGCGCCCAGCACCACACCCACAAGGAGAGCGGCGCGGGCGAGCCCAACCCATAACCGCAAGCCGGAGGCCAACCCATGCAACCCTACGGCCTGGACAACCAGACCGGCGGCAGCCTGTCAGGCCTGGCGCACCTGCGCCAGTCCATCACCGACATACTGACCACCCCGGTGGGCTCGCGCGTCATGCGCCGCGACTACGGCTCGCGCATTTTCCAAAGCGTGGACGCGCCCCTGACCCGCAGCACCCAGGTGGACATATACGCCGCCGCCGCCGACGCCCTCGCCATCTGGGAACCGCGCCTGCAGGTCACCAGCATGGGCGTGGAGCGGGTGGACAGCGGCGGCCTGACCCTGCGCGTCTCCGGCTACCTGCTGGAGAGCGGCGAAGCCATCACCCTGGAGGGGATCGAACTATGAGCAGCCAAAGCGCCGTGGATATCAACCGCCTGCCGGCGCCGCAGCTGGTGGAGGTGCCCCAGTTTGAAAGCATCTACGCCGACCTGGTGGCGCAGCTGGACGGAACCGCGCCCATGCTGCTGGACACCCTCGGCAAGCCCCTGGTGCTGCAGGCGGAACTGGTCACCGGCGACGGCGAGGCCTATTTCAAGGTGCCCGCCGGCGAGCTGGCCGGCCTCTCCTATGTGAACCTGGAGAGCGAACCGCTGGCCAAGCTGCTGCAGGTGGCCGCCTACCGCGAGATGCTGGTGCGCCAGCGCGTCAACGACGCCGCCCGCGGCGTCATGGTGGCCTTTGCCGTGGACAGCGACCTGGAGCAGCTGGGCGCCAACAACAACACCCCGCGCCTGGAGGGCGAGAACGACCCCCGCTACCGCGCGCGCATCCCGCTGGCCTTCGAGGGGCTGGCCACCGCCGGGCCCGAGGGCGCCTACAAGAAGCACGCCCTGGGCGCGGATCCGCGCGTGAAGGACGCGCTGGCCGCCAGCCCCAGCGACGGCGTGGTGGAAGTGGTGGTGCTGTCCACCGAGGGCAACGGCACCCCCTCGCCGGACCTGCTGCAGACGGTGGCCGCCGCCCTGGACGCCAAGACGGTGCGCCCGCTCACCGACAAGGTGCAGGTGCTGGCGCCCACCATCAAGCAGTACGCCATCGACTGCACCCTGACGCCGATACCCGGCCCGGTGGACGAGGCCGTCTTCGACCGCGCCGAGGCCGCCGCCGTCGCCTACTGCGACGAGCAGCACGCCCTGGGCGCCCCCGTGACCCGCTCCGGCCTCTTCCGGGTGCTGCACCAGGACGGCATCCAGCGGGTGCAGATACACGCGCCCGAGTTCGACATCATCAACCAGCCCGACGAGGCCGCCTGGCTGGCCGGTATCGAGATCAAGCGGGGGTAACCGTGTACGCATCGCAATACGACATAGCCCTGGAGCAGGGCGCCGGCTACGGCCTGCTGATCACCGTGGAGGCCCCGCCGGGCACGGCCCGCGACCTCACCGGCTACACCGCGCGCCTGCAGGTGCGCGACAGCCACGACGACAAGCGCCTGCTGCTGTCCCTGGACGACGTGGAAGGGCTCAAGCTTGGTGGCGACGCCGGCACCCCGACCAACGGCCAGATCAAGGTGGAAATCCCCGGGCTGGTCACTGCCGGCTTTACCTGGCAGTCCGCCCTTTACGACCTGTTCCTGAACCCCGGCACCGACAGCGCCGAGCGCCTGATTTACGGCACCATCACGGTGGCGCCCCGCGTAACCGTTTGACCTGCGCCTGTTCACCGAGAGGACCCCATGACCGAGATCACCCAACAGCTGGTAATCAGCCAGACCGGCGTGGCCGGCCCCGCCGGACCCACCGGCCCCCAGGGCGCCACCATCCACTGGGGCAGCGGCGTACCCGCCGCCGGCCTCGGCAACGACGGCGACCAGTACCTGGACTACGACAGCGCCGACCTCTACGGCAAGGACCAGGGCAGTTGGTCCCTGCTGCGCAACCTGCGCGGCCCCCAGGGCGTGAAGGGCGACAAAGGCGACCAGGGCATACAGGGGATTCAGGGCATACAGGGCGAGCAGGGCCTGGGCATCCACGCCGGCAACGGCGCCCCCGCCGCCGGCCTGGGCCGCGACGGCGAGCTGTACCTGGAACTGGACAGCCCCAACAAGAACCTGTACGAAAAGGCCGCCGGGGCCTGGAGTCTCAAGGCCACCATGGCCGGCCCCAAGGGCGACACCGGGCGGGGTATTTCCTCCATGCAGGTGCTGGCCGACGGCACCCTGCGGGTGACCTACACCGACGCGACCACCGAGGACGCCGGGCCCTTTCCGGTGGAGGGGCTGGGGAGGTTTGTTGCGTATATCCCTCATTCAGGAGCGGGAGGGGACAATTACTGGGCAAAAGTGGCAACGATCACTTGCTCAGCTAGTCAAGCTGCGGACGCTTGTTTTGTGTTGGCTATAGCTACGGGTGATCAATCGCAGCACGGGGCTGTTGTTGTCACGATCAAAGTGCGGGAGGGAATTGACCCAGATACCCTGGCTGGGCACTCCGGTGTGTATATCGGGATGAATCACGGAAGTATTTTCCCTGACGATGGCTTTAAGCTGGTATCGGCTGGCTTTGGGCAGCCCAAGGAGTTGTGGGTAAAGAAAACCGCCACCTACACGGGACTTAGGGTGTTTGAACTGGCGATAAAGGTAACGCAGTCCTCTATCACCTACCACGACGGCGCTACCTGGCAAGCCACCGAACCCAGCGCCGCCTACGTCAAGCAGTCCGCCGGCCTGGTCTACGGCGACAACCTGCCGGTGCTGCACAAGGGCAACCACGACCACGGCCAGATCACTGTCAGCGACCTGCAGCCCAGCGGCGGCGCCGATGGCGATATCTGGATTGTGGTCTAACCGGGAGCCACGCACATGGCCGACTTCAAGGTAAAGCACGGCGGTGCCTGGCAGTCGCCGGCGCTGGACGGCATCAAGGTGCATTTCGGCGGCAGCTGGCAGCAGGCCAAGGAGCTGTGGATCCGCGAGGCCGGCGCCTGGGTCAAGGCCTGGGTGTACACCTTCAACACGGTGTTCAACACCAGCCACCTGACCGCCACCAGCGCCAGCACCGCCACCAGCTACACGACCAGCTACACGACCAGCTACAGCACCAGCTACACCACCAGCTGGGGCACGGCGGCGGGCACCAGCAAGAGCACAACCACCAGTTACACGACGACCTACACCACCAGTTGGAGCACCAGCAGAAGCACCAGCCGGACCACCTCGCGAAGCACAAACAACAACCTGCAGACGTTCGAGCCGACGAACTGGACGACAAGCTGGACCACCACCTACACCACCAGCTGGAACACCGGCCAAACGACCAGCAAAACAACGAGCAAGAGCACCACCACCAGCTGGAACACCACCAAGACCACCAGCCGGGCGACGAGCAAGACCACCAGCCACGGCACCAGCCACGTTACCAGTCACAACACCGTCACCGGCTGGAACACCACCACCACCTACAGCACCAACCGCAACACCACCTGGAGCTGATATGAGCGACGAACCACAAGCGGCCGCCCCCGGGCAGGCCGAGGCCGCGCTGCGCGCGCGCATCGAGGAGCTGGAATCCCAGCTGTCCGCCCACGGCGATACCCTGGCAACCCTGTGCCGCGACCTGCAGGATGCCCAGCAGGAGCTGCTGGAGCACTTCGCCGGCAGCCTGCAACAGCGGGTGGCGGCCATGGTGCGCGAGCAGCTGGCGGGCGGGGCAGGGGGTGAGGCGTGAGCGTGGAGGAGCTGCCCTGGAACCCCGCCGTGCGCATCCGCCGCACCGGCTATGTGCAGTGGTCCGGGCAGACCGCGCGCGCCTGCGTGCCGCTGCTGCAGTTCGTGCGCGACACCGCCGCCGAGCTGGGCCTCACCCTGACCTACGACGTGCGCTACAACGGCGCCCCCGGCGAACTGGTGTATACCGAGTGCCTGGCCGCCCTCGGTGGGGTGATCGTCACCCCGGCGGACCTGGGCGAGAGCCGCCGCCGCTACCAGCTGGCGGACGGCATGGCCCCGGGGCGCGTGCAGTTGGCCGACTTCGGCGAGCTGCTGCAGCAGGCGGCGGACAAGTACGCCCTGCGCCACTACCCGGCGGAGCTGCCGGACAAGGTGGTTTTCCTGCCCGGCAGCAACCTGCTGCAGGCGGAGGCGGTGGACCTGGACCGCCTGCGCGCGGCCGTGGCCGCCGGCGCCTGGATCAAGCCGCACCCGATGACCAGCCGCAAGTACCGCGACATTCTCGCCCGCAGCTGGCCCGATCGCCTGGTGCCGCGTATCTACTCCGGCATGGCCTGCCTGCGCGCCGCGTCCGAAGTGTGGACCACCGGCGCCAGCGAGCTGGGCCTGTACGGCCTGCTGGCGGGCAAGCGCCTGCACGATATCGGCAGTGGCCAGCCGGCCGGCGGCTACTTCGACCTGTGGCAGTACCTGCAGACGGCGCCGGCCTCGGCGTCCACCCGCCTGCTGCGGCTGCTGAACTGCCCGGAACGCTCCGGGGTATTCATTCCCAACTCGTTCTTTGACGTGCGCGAGCGGGTGCGCGACTACCTCGCCTGGCACAAGGCCAGCAGCGAGGCCCGCGCCACCTGACGCCCGGGGGCCCCATGACCGAATCCCTGCTACCACCCAACGCCACCGAGCTGGAACAGGCGGTGGAGAAGGCCATCGCCAGCCGCCTGGACGCCGTGCCGGTGAACATCACCGACCTGGCCAACCCGGACAAGTGCCCGGCGGCCTTCCTGCCGTTCCTAGCCTGGCAGCGCAGCGTGGACACCTGGAAGGACGACTGGCCCGAGGCCACCAAGCGCGCGGTGATCCGCGCCAGCTTCACCACCCACACCACCAAGGGTACCCGCGCCGCGGTGGAGACGGCGGTGGCCGCCTTCGGCGGCGACGTGGCCATCGTCGAGTGGTTCCAGCGATCGCCGGCCGGCGCGCCCTACACCTTCGAGCTGGTGCTCAACGCCGTGGACCAGGAAGGCCAGCCGGTGGGGGCCGAGTTCCAGCAGGACATCCTCGCCGCGGTGAACCAGGTAAAACCCCTGCGCGCCCACTTCGTCATGAACCTGGGCACCCAGGCCGGCGCCACCAGCGTTACCACCGGCGTGGCCCGCTCCGCAGTGTTCAAGCGCCTGGTCTTCGCCGCCGCCTGATCCGCCAACCCCTAACAATCGCCGCAGATCATTTTCGCCTGACGAAAATGACGCGCGCCCGTGCATGGAGTAAACCCCGTGACCCTAGCGCTAGTGCTAACCGATGCCGGCCAGCAGGCCATTGTGGACGAGGGCAACGCCGGCACCCTGCCGGTCACCCTGGCCGAGATCGCCCTAGGCTCCGGGCAGTGGAGCCCGGACGCCAGCGCCACCGCCCTGGCCGGCGAGTTCAAGCGCCTGCCGAGCATTTCCGGCGGTGTGGTGGTGGCCGACAACATGCTGCACATCACCCTGCGCGACGAGAGCGGCGACGCCTACGACGTGCACGAGTTCGGCGTCTTCACCGACACCGGGGTGCTGTTCGCCATCTACTCGGTGGGGGCGGGCGGCGATCCGGTGGCCAGCAAGGCCGCCGACTCCACCTACCTGCTGTCGCTGGATATCAAGCTCGCCGGCGGCCAGGCCGAGAACATCACCGTCGGCGACACCGGCTTCAGCAACCCGCCGGCCACCACCGCCCAGGCCGGGGTGCTGCCGTTGGCCACCCAGGACGAGGTGAACACCGGCGAGGAACCGGCCAAGGCGGTGACGCCCAAAACCCTAGCGGCGCGCCTGCAGTCCTTCGCCGCCGCCAACCACGGCCACGGCTACGCCAGCGCCAGCGCCGACGGATTTATCCGCCTGGCCAGCCAGACGGCGGTGGACGAGGGCGAGAGCACCACCCTGGCGGTGACGCCCAAGACGCTGCAGAAGAAGATCGACGACAACCGCACCCCCGCCGCCAGCACCACCACGGCGGGCAAGGCGGAAATCGCCACCCAGACGGAAACCGACGCCGGCACCGACGACGTGCGCATCGTCACGCCCAAGAAGCTGGCGGCCTATGTCGACAAGCAGTTCCCCAAGCCCCTTATCTTCATCTGGGGCGGCACCATTGCCGAGATACCCACCAACTACAAGCTGTGCAACGGCGCCAGCGGCACCCGCGACCTGCGCAACCGCTTCGTGCTCGGCGCTGGCGGCAACTACGGGGTGGGCGCCACCGGCGGGGCCACCTCGGCCACCACCAGCAACAACGGCGCCCACAGCCACGGCATCACCGTCAACAACCACACGCTGACCACCAGCCAGATGCCCAGCCACCGCCACCACCACGACCTGGGCCAGTACGACGGCCCCCTGGGGCAGGGCACACCGCAACAGCACTGGATACTGCGCGGCTACGACAGCGGCCACTACGACAACGCGCTCAACACCTACACCCGCTACACCGGCGGCGGCGGCGCGCACAACCACACCGCCAGCGCCGACAGCGCCGGCGGCCACACCCACACGGTGGCGATACTGCCGCCTTACTACGCGCTGGCGTTTATCCAGCGCGTCTAACCCCGAAACCCAAGACCCCACGCGAGGCAACCCATGCAACTGACCATCATGGTCCCCGACCAACTGGTTACCGTGGACGGCAACAGCCTGCAGATGGACCTGGCCGGCTACCCGGAGCTGGACGGCGTGCACGCCGTGCAGTTTGCCGGCACCAGCGGCGAAATTGAGTGGACCGACCGGCAGCGGCCCAACGACACCATCCTCACCCTCGACCAGTTCCAGGCCGTCATCGACGACCACGCGGCCCAGTGGGCGGCGGCGCAGGTGGACACCCGCACCGAGGACGAGCGCCGCGCGGCCGCGCGCAACGCCATAGACAACGCCGCTGGCCTGGCGCGGGCGCGCATCGCCAGCGTGGGCCAGTTCATCGAGGAGGAATACCGGCGCGTCTACGACGAGGCGCTGGCCCACGAGGCCGCCGGCTTCCCTGACCCGGCGCCGCCGAGCCTGCAGACCCACATGGACATCTACGGCCAGACCGCCGCCGAGGCGGTGGCGGAGATCAAGGCCCGCGCGGTGGCCTGGTACCAGGCCCTGGACCAGATTCGCGACCTGCGCCTGCGCGGCAAGGCGGCGGTTGACGCGCTGGCGGACGGCAGCGACTACGCCGCCCAGGCGCAGCAGACCATCGACGCCATCAACGCCCTGGCGCTGCCCAGCTGAACCGCGGACAGCCCCGGATCCTGAGCCCGGACACTGCCGGGCTTTCCCTTTCCCCTGCAATCAATCGGTTTCAATCAACAGGAGCCCCCCATGAGCACAAACATTCTGCACGGCGTGCAGGTGACCCACAGCGACGCCGGCGCGCGGGATATCAACCTGGTCAAGCTGGGCGTGATCGGCATAGTGGGTACCGCCCCCAACGCCGCCCCCGCCATCGCCGCCACCCTGACCACCGGCACCAGCGAGGCCAACACCGAACTGGTATTCACCGCCGCCGAGGCCGGTGTCGCCGGCAACGCCATCAGCGTGGAATTTGTGGACCCGGCGGCCGTCAACGCGGTCCTGTCCATCAGCGTGAGTGGCAAGGCGGTGACCGTCTCGCTGGCCACCGACGCCACCGGCGCCATTGTCAGCACCGCCGACGAGGTGCGCACGGCCCTGGCCGCCAATGGCGAGGTGGCGCCCCTGCTGTCGGTGGCGAACGGCAGCGGCAGCGACGGCACCGGCGTACTGTCGCCGCAGCCGACGGTGAAGCTGTCCGGCGGCGCCGACGAGCCCTTCCCGCTCGACACCCCGGTACTGGTGGCAGGCTCCGCCCTGCAGGCCTCCAACCTGGACACCGCCGGCACCGGCGCCGGCACCCTGCCGGGTGCCATGGACAGCATCTTCGACCAGGCCGGCGCCCTGGTGGTGGTGGTGCGGGTGGCCGAGGGGCCGGACGAGGGCACCACAAAAACCAACGTGATCGGCGGCGAGAATGCCGGCCAGTACACCGGCCTGCACGCCCTGCGCGGCGCCGAGAGCGCGGTGGGCGAGCGTCCGCGCATCGTCATCGCCCCCGGCTTCTCCTCCGACGCGGCCACCGCCTCGGAAATGCTGGTGGTGGCGGACAAGCTCAAGGCGATTGCCTACGTGGACGGCCCGGACACCGACGACGCCGCGGTCAAGGCCTTCCGCGCCAACTTCGGCAGCAAGCGCCTGCAGGTGTTCGACCCCTCGGTGCAGAAGTACGACACCGCCAGCGGCACCAACAAGGCCGCGCCGCTGTCCGCCATCGCCGCCGGCATCCGCGCGCGGCGCGACAGCGAGGTGGGCTTCTGGGCCTCCATCTCCAACCAGGAGATCGCCGGCATCGTCGGCAGCACCCGCCCGGTGGACTTCGTGCAGGGCGACCCCAACAGCCGCGCCAACCTTCTGAACCAGCACGAGATCACCACGGTGATCCGCCAGGGCGGTTTCCGCCTGTGGGGCAACCGCACCTGTTCCGCCGACCCCAAGTGGGCGTTTGAAACCCATGTGCGCATTGCCGACGCCATCGACGACAGCATCCAGGAAGGGGTCATGTGGGCGGTGGATCGCAACCTGAACCGCACCTTTTTCGAGGACGTGGCGGAGAGCGTGAACAACTTCCTGCGCCGGCTGACCCTGCAGGGCGCCATCCTCGGCGGCACCTGCGTGGCCGACCCGGACCTCAACAGCCCCAGCGAGCTGGCCGCCGGCCGCGTCTATTTCAACGTGGAGTACACCCCGGTGGGCCTGGCCGAGAGCATCCGCTTCCAGGTGGCCTCCACCAACCGCTACCTGGCGGACCTGGTGGCGTAACGCCGGCAACCCCAAACCCCGACTAACCGGAGACGCAGACAATGCAAGGCTTCATCTTTAAGGACATGGAACTCTTCGCCGACGGCCGCGGCTACGCCGGCCTGGCGGAGGAGTTCGAACCGCCCACCCTGAACGTGGTCACCGAGGACTACAACGGCGCCGGCCTCGGCGCCGCCATCGGCATCGACATGGGCCGGGTGGAGAAGCTGGTGGCCAGCTGGACCCTGGCCGGCTACCACGCCGAAACCCTCAAGCTGTGGGGCCTCACCGGCCAGAACGGCACCAGCCTGACCCTGCGCGCCGCCGCGCAGAGCGAGGCGGACGGCAGTGTGGTGCCGGTGGTGATCAAGATGCGCGCGCTTGTACGCACCTACGAGGCCGGCACACACAAGCCCGGCGAGATGAACAAACAGAAGTACACCGCCGAGCTGCGCTACTACTCGGTGACCGTGGACGGTGACACCACCATCGAGATAGACGTGCTCAACGGCAAGCGCGTGATTGACGGCGTGGACCAGACCGAGGCCATCCGCAAGGCTATCGGCCGCTAAACCCAACCCAGACAACAACCTCAGGCCCGCCGGCGCCCAGCGCCCGCGGGCCTTTCTTGTGAGTGCCAACAATGAGCAGCGAAACCATTGAACTGAGATACCCGGTCGAGCACAACGGCGCGGAGATTACCGAGCTGACCATGCGCCGCCCGCGGGTGCAGGACCTGCTGGCCATCGAGCGCCGGGACAGCCAGGACCAGCGCAAGCGGGTGCAGCGCTCCGACCTGGAGAAGGCCATCGAGGCCTACGCCAACCTGTGCGAGGTGTCCCCCAAGGTCATCGAGCAGCTGGACGCCGCCGACTTCAAGCAACTGGACAAGGTGTACGAGGATTTTTTGTCCTGAGTGCGGCCGCCTGCCGGCGGCTGGTCATCACCCTGGCCAGCTGGACCGGCTGGAGCCATGCCGAGCTGACGGCCATGACCTGCGAGGAGCTGACCGCCTGGGCGGGGCATCTGCCCAGGGAAGAGCCGCCGCCGCGCGCCCTCTGACCCTTCCCCTTACCCAACCCCGGATCCGCAACCATGAGCAAGTTCTCCCTGCTGGTAAGCCTGGGCGGCGCCCTGGCGCCCGGCTTCGGCAACAGCTTCAAGAAAGGCCAGGCCATCCAGCGCCGTTTCGGCGAGGCCGTGCGCAAGACCGACCGCGCCATGGCCGCCGCCAGGGGGCTGCAGAAGCAGCGCGACGCGCTCAAGCGGCTGGAACGGCGCTACGAGGCCAGCGCCTACAAGGGCAAGCGCACCCGGGCGGTGGTGGAGAAGGCCCGCCGTGAATACTGGAAGGCGGCCAGGGCCGCGGACCAGTACGGCATCAGCGTGGCCAACGTGGACCGCAAGCTGGCGCGGCTGGAGCGGCGCAACCGGGGCCTCAAGACCCTGGGCAAGCTCCCGGGCATGGCCGGCGCCGCCGTCTCCGGCGTCAAGCGCCTGGGCCTAGCGGCCTCTATCGCCACCGGCGGCATGTTCGGCCTGGTCAAAACCACCGCCGACGCCGGCGACCAGGCCATCAAGACCGCCGACAAGCTGGGTTTCAGTGTCGAGGGGCTGCAGCGCTACCGCTACGCGGCGGAGCGCTCCAAGGTGTCGGTGCAGCAGTTCGACACCGCCGCCCAGCGTATGGTGCGCCGCATCGCCGAGGCCGCCCAGGGCACCGGCGAGGCCATCAAGGCCATCGACGAGCTGGGCCTGGACGCCCAGTGGCTGGCGCAGCTGGCCCCCGAGGAGCAGTTCAAGATTATTGCCGACGCCCTGGACGGCCTGGCCAGCCAGGGCGACCGCGTGCGGCTGGCCATGAAGTTCTTCGACTCCGAGGGCGTGGGCCTGGTCAACATGCTGCGCGGCGGCCGCAAGGAACTGGAGGGGCTGTTGGCCCAGGCGGATGCCACCGGCAACGTGCTGAACCGCGAGCAGCTGGAACTGGCTACCCGGTTCACCGACGCCTGGACCGACACCCTGACCACCTTCAAGGGCCTGAAAAACACCATAGCCACCGACCTGATGCCGGCGTTTACCGCCATGCTGCAGCGCATCACCCAGTGGATGCAGGACCCGCAGGCGCGCGAGCAGACGCTGGAGTTTGCCCGCGGCATGATCGACGCCGGCAAGGGCATCGGCACCCTGGCCCTGTACCTGGGCAAGTTCGGCGCCGCCCTGCCCAAGCTGATCGGCGGATTCAAAGTGTTTGGCACCGTGGTGGCTTCGGTCATTGGCGTCGCGCTGCTGCCGTTTATCAGCCTGCTGTCGATTCCCGGCGCCATAGTGGTGGGCATCGCCACCGCCGTGGGCCTGCTGTGGGCCAACTGGGACAAGGTGGTGGGCGCCGTGCGGCGCTTCGGCGCCTGGCTGGCGGAGATCAAGGAACGCACGCTGGGCAAGCTGTGGGACAAGCTGCCGGAGGGGGCGCGGGCAGCGCTGACCAAGGTCAAGGACCTGGCCTTCAAGATACTGGCGAACTCGCCCCTGGGGCTGATGTTCCGCGGCGCCGCCTGGGCCGGCCGCACCCTGGGCCGGGCCATCTTTGGCAGGGAGGAGGCGCCGGCCAATCCCGACCAGGGCCCCAGCCTGCAGGGCGTGCGCCCGCGGGGCGGCGGCAGTGTCACCGTGCAGAACTCCCTGAATGCGCCCGTCACCGTCTACCCGGCGCCGGGCATGGACGAGGAGGCGATCGGGCGCAAGGTGGGCGAGGAGATCGACAAGCGCCAGCGCCTGCAGGCGGCGGAACAGCGGGGGGCCTTGTATGACTTCAGTTAGTGAAACCATGCTCAAGCTGGGCAAGTTCCGCTTTGCCCTAGACACCCTGGCTTACCAGCAGCTGCGCCAGACCTGGCGCTTCAACTGGCAGTTGAGCCAGCGCGCTGCGGGTTATCCGCAGCCGCAGTTCACCGGCCAGGGCGGGCGCGA
Source organism: Microbulbifer sp. SE14 (assembly GCF_059834885.1). Classification (NCBI taxonomy): domain Bacteria; kingdom Pseudomonadati; phylum Pseudomonadota; class Gammaproteobacteria; order Cellvibrionales; family Microbulbiferaceae; genus Microbulbifer; species Microbulbifer sp. SE14. The sequence goes on from NZ_JCBAJA010000036.1 coordinate 23,455, forward strand.
GCTCACCGTCAACGGCGTCATCTACCCGGCGGAGTTCGGCGACCCGAACCAGCTGCAGGCCATGGCCAGCGCCGCCGCCGAGGGCAAGCCGCTGCTGATGGTGTCCGGCACCGGCGAGGTACTGGGCTACTGGGCCATCACCGGCATCGAGCGCAGCGACGGCGACCCCTTCGCCGACGGCGTGGCCCGGCGGGTGGAGTTTTCCCTGTCCCTGACCTTCTACGGGGTGCGCTATGGCCGTTAATTACCGGACCCGCGCCGGGGACACCCTGGACGCCATCTGCAAGGAGTACTACGGGCGCGAATCCGCCGTGCCGGAGGTGCTGGAAGCCAACCCCAAGCTCGCGCAACAGCCGCCGGTGCTGCCGGCGGGGGTGCTGATCCGCCTGCCGGACCTGGCGGCCGCCGCCAGCGACGCGCAGACGGTCAACCTGTGGGACTGAGAGAGGGCCAGCCATGCAACCGCGTTTTACCCTGGCCGTGGACGGCATCGAGGGCGGCGAGCTGAACCGCCGCGCCCTGGGGCTGGTGTGGGCCGACAAGAGCGGCATCACCAGCGACACCCTGACGGTGACCCTGGACGACGCCGGCGGCCACCTGGCCATCCCCCGCAAGGGGGTGAGGCTGTCCGCCCAGCTGGGCTACGGCAGCCGCCTGGTGGCGCTGCCGGAGTTTGTCGTCGACGAGGTAGAGCTGTCCGGCCCCACCCAGCTGATGACCATCAAGGCGCGCAGTGCCAACCTGCGGGACACCTTCAAGACCTACAAGACCCGCAGCTGGGACGGCATCACCCTGGGCGCCCTGGTGGCGCAGGTCGCCGCCGAGAACGACCTGACCCCGGTGGTGGCCGACAGCCTCAAGGGGCACCAGTTCGACCACCTGGACCAGACCAACGAGAGCGACCTAAACCTGCTCACCCGCCTGGCCCTGGAGCTGCACGCCATCGCCAAGCCGGTGGGCAAGCGGCTGTTGTTCATGCCCGCCGCCCAGGCCCGTAGCGCCAGCGGGCAGAGCCTGCCGGAGATAGCGATCGACGCCGGCGACTGCGACAGCTGGCGGGTGATCCTGCCGGACCGGTCCAGCTTCACCGGCGCCGAGGCGCGCTGGCACGACCTGGCCGGCGGCGCCGAACAGCTGGCCCTGGCCGGCGACCGCAGCGGCGCCGTGGCGCGCCTGCCGCTGCTGTACCCGGGCAGGGCGGACGCTGAGGCGGCGGCGGCCGCCCGGCTGGCGTTCCTGCAGCGCCAGGGCGGCGCCGTGGAGCTGACCATCGACGGCAACCCCGACGCCCGCGCCGAGGGCCCGCTGCGCCTGTCCGGCTTCCGCGCCGGCGTCGACGGCGTCTGGACCATCGACGAGACCACCCACACCGCCGGCCGCGGCCAGCGCTACACCACCAAGATTAAAGCGGCGCCCCAGGCGGGGCGCTGATGGGATCACAGGAGTACCCATGGAAAAGCAGGTTATCGGCAACGCCACCCTCTACCGCGGCGACAGCCTGGAAATCCTCGCCGGACTGCCGGCGGACAGCATCGACGCGCTGATCACGGATCCGCCCTACAGCTCCGGCGGCCAGTTCCGCAGCGACCGCAGCCGCGCCACCCGCGAGAAGTACCAGTCGAGCGAATACGCGCACCTGTACGCCGACTTTCACGGCGACAACCGCGACCAGCGTAGCTTCCTGCTGTGGTGCCACATGTGGCTGGCCTTCGGCTATGCGGCCATGAAGGAGGGCGGCCCGGTGCGCCTGTTCAGTGACTGGCGCCAGCTGCCGGTGGTTAGCGACGCCCTGCAGACCGGCGGCTTTACCTGGCGCGGCGTGGCCGTGTGGGACAAGACCGAGGCCTCGCGCCCGACCAAGGGCCGCTTCCGCGCCCAGTGTGAATATGTGGTGTGGGGCTCCAAGGGGCAGATGCCGGCCGAGGGCGCGCCGCTGCCCGGCGTGTGGCGCCACACGGTACGCAAGGCCGACAAGCACCACATTGCCGGCAAGCCCACCGCACTGATGGGCGACGTATGCCGCATAGCACCCGCCGGCGGCGTGGTGCTGGATCCGTTCATGGGCTCCGGCACCACCGGCGTGGCGGCCCTGCAGCAGGGCAAGCGGTTTGTGGGTATCGAGATAGGCGCCGAGCAGTTCGACATTGCCTGCCGGCGCCTGGAGGAGGCGCAGGCCGGACTGTTTGCCGAGACGCCGCCTGAGCAGGGGGCGCTGCTGGCGGATGCCAGTTAAGGCCGATACCTTTTGATATCGGACATTGCGGCGGGCTAGTAGGCCACGCCGTCGGGATCGGTGGCGGCCAGTTGTTCCAGCTTCACCCAGCCATCGACACCGCCGGACTTGTCGACGCCCACCTGGGCGAAACCGTCGCGGCGGTCGAACTCCACCAGCTTGCGGCCGACGGCCACCACCAGCTTGACCTTGGCGTCGGCGCTGGGGCCTTCGCGCAGTTCTGCCTGCAGGCTTTTGACATAGTGGAACTGGCCGACCTCGGCCAGGGCGGGCGCTGCCAGCAGGCAGCAGAGAGCGGCGGCTGCGGTTTTCATGGGGGCGGGCTCCTTGTTCTGCTGTTGTGTCCAATCCGGCAAGGCCGGACCGGAAACTCTAGCACAGGGCGCACCTGTCCCGTTAATTTAACATAAGCTGTGTTATGCGCACTGGTAGGGGTGGGGGTGAAACCACAATATATAGTGGTTTTGCCCAGCTGGTCGGCCACTATATCTAGTGGCCGACCAGGGTTCGCAGATCACCGGCGACCTGCTGGCGATATCAGGTCGCCGGGACCAACTTTGGGCAGGCGGTGCCCAGCACCTCCCGCGCGGCGGGGGCGTCCCTTTCGTGATCGGACACCAGCAGGTAACGCTCGCCGTTCGGGAACGTAACGCGCAGGTCCAATTGGCCGCCCAGCCCCCGGATAAACTCGGTTAGCGTGGACAGCATCATGGCACTGGTGGCGCTGTTTTCCAGCTTGCTGATGGTGGCCTGGGTTTTCTGCAGCAGGTCGGCTATTTCTGTCTGTTTCATGCCACGGCTGCGGCGCAGCTGGGCGAGAGTGTGGGTCACGTACTCTTCCGCGAAGGCCTCATCGGCCTTGCGTACCACCTCCGGGTCGAGCTCCGCGCGCACCTGTGACCAGGGCTTTGTCTTTTTCATGGGCATTCCTTCCGTGAGCTTTTTCGGCCGCAAACCTCTGCCAGTGCGGCCGAACAACTATTGCCGTTATTTATTATTGTAGGGTACAGCTTGTGGGAGCCAAGTTTGGCCCCCGGTTATTCCCGATCGCGGCTTCGCGCGACCGGTTCGACTTCTCCCGCGATGTACTCGCGGTACAGCCGTTCGGAAAGTTCAATCATTTCTCGATAAAACCTCCTCTCATTCTGGCCTGCCTTGTCGCCGCCGCAGAGCAAGAGCCCGCAGCGCTCCGGGTCAAACACGAAGAAGATGCGCAGCACCTGGCGGCCGGCGGGGACGCGCAGTTCCTTCAGGTTTCGCAATGCGCTACCCGCTACCGTATCCACGCGAGGGCGCCCCAGGTTTGGCCCTTCGAGTTCCAGCCAACTGACCGCTTGAACGATCTTTTCCTGCGCCTTCCTTGGCAGGCTTTGCAGCCAGTCGACAAATTCGTCAGTTGTGTCAATGGTCCAAGACATGCGTCCCTCGCTCTTGTTATTGCCATCCGTTGAGACAACACAAATATAGACCGCGGTCTATATAGAGCGCAAGTTATATTTTTACAGGATGTGTAAAGGCGCCAGGCCCTAGTCGAGATAGAGCCTGTACTGCTGCCGGGAGGTGAGATCGTGCGGCCCGGTGGGCCACAGGTCGCGGGTGTCGGTTTCCTCCGCGTAGAACTCCACCAGGGGCTGGCCATCGAGGAAGTAGAGGTCGCCGCCTGGCGAGGCCTGGCAGCTGCAGCGGCCGGCCAGATCGGCCGGCTGCCAGTCGCTGCGGCCCAGGGCGCGGCTGATGGCGTCGCGCAGTATGCGATCGCGCTGGGCCGCCATGCTGTCGAACAGGTCCCGGGCCACCTGTCGGAACAGGTCCTGGTCCATCTGTGGGGTGTCCATGGTTATGCCCTCCCCTCCTCTGCCGCCAGGCGCTCGGCCAGCGGCGGCGTGTTTAGCAGGTGTTCGGCCTGTTCCTTGCTGAACAGCTTGATACGCGGCGGCGCTTCCGTGCAGTGGCAGGTGGGGGTGTACCCGCCGGGCTCCTCCTCCTTGTAGGTGACCAGACGGCACTTGGTGCAGAACCAACCGATACCCCTGCCCCAGTTCACCACGTCAAACAGCGCGTGCACGCCCTCCCCTTCCCCGTAGAAGATATCCGCGTCGAGGTCGCGCGCCTGCACCCACCAGATGTCGTCGGCGACGGCGCGCTCCGCTTCCGTGAGCTGTCGGTAGCTGCGCGCCATCAGAGGAACCCCGCCTTTTTCAGGAAGGGCGCCAGCACGTCCGCCACCACGTCCTTTTCAAAGGTTTTGACCTCCTGGCTGGCGCAGTAGATGCGCAGCGCCCGGCGCACGTCGCTGGGCAGTTCGGTGGTGAACTTCTCCCACTCCACGCCCTCGAATGCGGCGCCGTGCTTCTTCTTGCGCTTCGGCTTGGCGCGGCGCTGCGGCGCGGGTTCCGGATCCGGGGCTGCGGTGCCCTGCCCTGCCGGCGCGGGCTCCGAGGTGGGCGCCGGTGCCGGCTGCAGGGCCTCTGGCGGGGGCGCCGTGGTGGCGCCCTGCCCTGCCGTTTCGGCGGCCGGCTTCTTCTGCAGCTTGTCCATCAGGGAGTCCAGGCGCTGGTTGACCACCTCGCCGGTGGCGTCGCTGGCCGCCATGCCGCGGAGCTGTCGTTTCTTGGTCGCCATTATGCGCCCTCCCCTTCATCGCCCAGCAACAGTTCCAGCGCCTCGGTGATCACCCCGTCCATGGCCTCGGCGAATTTGCCGCCGTTGGCGTGGTCGAAGATGGTCATGCCGGCGCTGTAGCTTTCCTGGAAGCGCACGGTGTTGGGTATCTCGGTTTGCAGCACCGGTGCCCACTGTTTCAGGGCCTCGCGGGTGTCGCGGGCGATCACGCTACCCGGCACTATCTGCGACAGCACAAAGGCAGCCTTGGGCTTGCCGGTGAGCTTGGCGCGCTCGCGCACCATCTTGGCGATACCGATGCCGCTGTCGGCGTCGGCGCGGCTGGACTTGGTGGGGATCAACACCAGGTCGGAAACGATGATCGAGGAGACGGCCATATCCTCGGCCATGGCGGCGCCGTCGATGACGATGAAATCATAATCGTCCGCCAGCTGGGGGATTGAGTTTTCGAGGGTGTCGGGATCGTCCACGGCCACCGGCATGGGGCCGTCGTAGGCCTCGCCCTCTGCCTTTGCGGCGGCGATGGCCAGGGCTACCCACTTGCGCGCGGAGGTGGTGCTGTCGTCGGTGTCTACCAGCAGGGTCTTGCGGCCCATGCGGTGCAGGCGGGTGGCGAAGTGGGTGGCGGCGGTGGTTTTGCCCGGCCCCCCTTTGGGGTTCAGAAAGGAAATGACGTAAGCGGCCATGGTGGCCTCCCTGTTGTTGTTGGGTTGTTTGCCTTGGAGTGCCGGGGTTCCGGTTTCCCGCCCTGCCCGCTTTCCGGTTTGCCGCCTTTCCAGCCTGCTGGCTTTCCGGGCTGCCGGGGTCCCGCTTTGCCGGTTTGCCTGACTCCTGGCATTCCGGCTTTGCGGGTTACCCGCTTCACGGATTCCCCGTTAGCGGGGTAAGCGTTTTTCCGTGGTAGCGGGTTGCCGCCTTTCCGTTATCCCGTATTCCCGGCGTGCCGGATTTACGGACTCACGGGTTACCATTTATGCGGCTTTCTGGCTATCCGGTTAGGCGGGTTAACGGCTTTACTGATTGCCGTTGTCCCGTTTTTCCGACTCTCCGGGCAGCCGTTTTACGGGATAAGCGGGAAACCGTCAAGCCTATTTTGCGGGATTCCGTGAATCAGGTTTAACGGGATGCCATTTTTACGCCTTACCGTTATCCCCGCTCTACAGCTTCCCGCTTTCCTTCCTATCCCGTTTCCATTCTTTCCCTCTTCACTCCTTCCCATTTTTCCCGGCTTCCTCTTTCACGTCTTCCCGCATACCCGGAAACCCGGGTTTCCGGCTGTCCGTCTTCTCGGCTCTCTGTGTTGGGTGGCATAGAGGGGGCGGCCGCCAGGGGTGGCAGCCGCGATCGTATCGGTTACACTGGGTCCGCAACCTGCGGGGATGGCTCGGCTGACTCCCCTGTGACTCCGCTGGGTTGTTTGCCTTGGGAGGAGGGGCGGCACTGCCGCCCCGAATCTCACGCGCTGTCCCGGGCCGCCGCGTGGTAAATCCGCTGCAGGTCCCCGCTCTCCCGCACTTCCAGCCGCAGGCCGCGGCGCCGCATCGGGTAAATCAGCACCCGCGCGCCCCCCGGCCCCTCTACCCCCTGGACCGCAGCGACGGCCGCCGCCCGCGCCTGTTCCTCCGAGGCGCCCAGGCGCCGCGCGATCAACGCCGCAACCCGGCCCGTCACGTCAAGGCTAGCGGGGCAGGGCGCCCGCCTGGTCGAATCCGTTTCGGTACGTCTTGTCATTCTTATACCTCCGTGAGATGTGCGTCATGTGACGCGACGCCCGTCAACTATGCCCGACGTAAACCGCGCCACCAAATGCGAGCGGGTCACTGGTGATCCAGATTACTAAAATAAATCTGGCAAAATCCTGATTTGTAATGGCATGTAATGAAACGACCGGAACTCTGGGAGCGGTTGCCGGAATCCTGGCCAACTATGACCCCTGGCCAGCGCCTGGTCGCCAAGCGCAAGCTGTCCGGGCTGCACCAGCGGGAGCTGGCCGCGGCCGCCGGAATCTCCGTCGACCGCCTCGGCGCCCTGGAGCGGGACCGGGGCAAGCTGGCGCCGGCGGAGATAGTGCCCCTACTGCAGGCCTACAACCTGAGCCCGGCGCAATGGCTGTTTGGAGCGGTGCAGGCGCCGCTGTCCCCGGCGGGCGTCGCCCTGCCCATGGAAACCCGGCGGCGTATGGCGATGCTGGACGCCGACGAGCTGCGCGCCCTGGAGCGGCTGGTGTACGCCCTCACCGAGGGGCGCGACCTTGCCCCACAAGATTGAGAAGGCCGGCGATGCCGACTACTGCCGCATGCTGGCGCGGGTGGCGGCGGACCTGCGCAGGCGCGAGAAGTGGCCGAAGACCGAGGCCGCGCGGCGGCTTGGACTGAGCCACAGCAGTTACAAGCGCCTGGAGCAGGGCGCCTATATGCCGAGCGGGGCTGAATTGCGGCGCATGGCCGTGGTGTATCGGGTGGACGCCAACCTGCTGTTGCACGGTGTGGCACTGACCGGCGACGAGGCCACGCCGGCGGAGCAGGCCACCGCCACGCTGCGCCAGGTGTTCAGCCGCTACGCGGCCCTGGAGCGGCAGCAGCAGACGGCGGTGGCGCAGTTGGTGGGGGACCTGTACGAGATAGCGCGGGCGCGCGGCGGCCCGGCAGAAGAGGAGATAGCCGAGGCCCTCCGGGCCCGGCTGGAGTATGTGCTGCAGCGCCTGGAGAAGGGCGCTTAGCGTTTCTGTGCCATCTTCGACAGCACCTGCACGGCGGCCCGGGATACCAGCTCTGGGGCTATCTTGCCGCCATTCTCCCGCGCGAAGCGGTACAGGGTGCCGTAGGCCTCTGCCAGCACCTCCTCTGGCAGGGTGTCCGGGTCTACGCCGCATTCGTCCCGCAGGTAGACCACGATGGCATTCACGCACCGGCCCACCAGCATAAAATCCACCTGGTGCAGCTCTTCCTGTGCCTCACCGGCGCCCGTGGCCCAGTAGCTGCCGCTGCTGCCCAGGGCTGCGGCGATGCGGTCCTGTTCCGCCCGGTCTCGCGGCAGTATGTCCTCATTCAACCACGAGGCGGCGGTGCTGTAGCTGACACCAAAATCCTGGGCAAAGCGCGAAGTTCTGCCGCGACCCTCCGGGTAGCCTGCCTGCGTCAACAGCTGGTGCAGGCGCGCGCTTGCGCCTTCGTGTGGAGATTTTGGGGCCACGTCCTTGCCGCCTTGTCGTTTTGGTTCCATGGGCTCTGTTCTGATTGTTGAAAGTTAGATGGCGCCACCCACGCCCACAAGTGATTGCACACCCGAAGCGTCGTCGGCGCCGCCAATTTACATCTAGCCGAAAATCCTCGCATAACCTCCACGAGTCCGGCGGCATTCTAACCGCTGCCGTCGCCAGTGCAACCGCGCGCCAGGCCGCGCCGCCTCCCGGTCCCGACCTTTTCACGGGTTCCCGTTAAATCATAGTTTGAGCCCGCCAGCAACGGCTGTGCGATTACGTCCCATTACACGCGCCGGCAAACTTTCCCGCCATTTTTTTGTTGATCAGGGTTGCACTTTTCACAGCTTGCCGTGATTATGGCCCCTCAAATTACAGCTCGCCGTGATTTCGGGACCATTCCGGGGGGAATATGCACACCGATCGCCACTCTGACCCAGCCGCGCCGCGCGTGATCGAGTTTGAACTGCCGGCCGCCTCCATCCTGCTGAACCCCTGGCAGCGCATGAACCGCCACGCGCGCAAGCGCTACGCCAGGCGCCTGGGCGCCGATATCGCCACCCTGCTGCGCCTGCAGGGCATCCGCCTGAACAGCCTGCAGCCCATGGAGGCCTGCACCGTGGAGGTGGTGCGGGGTTCCAGCCAGCTGCCCGACTGGGACGGCCTCTACGGCGGCCTTAAACCCCTGCTGGACTGCCTGGTGACCTACCACGAGAAAGTGCGGCCCCACGGCCTGGGGGTGATCCGCGACGACAACCCCAAGGTGCTGCGCCGCCTGCACGCGGAACCGGTGAAGGTGCCCCGCGGCGAGCCCGGTTTCACTCATGTGCGCATTACCGAGGTGCCGGCATGAACGGCGTTTCCCCCTATGTGGGGCAACTGCTGGCCGGCAGCATCGACACCCACCAGGTGCCCGAGGAGCTGCGCCCGCTGGCGCTCTTCCACTTCGGCGAGGCCCTGGGCTGCATCTGGGCCCGCAACTGCCCCCTCCACGGCGGCCGCTACCTCTACCACCTGCGCGACAGCGTGGACGCCGCCGCCGCGCGTGAACCCGAGGCGCTGCGCGACGGCTTCGCCCTGGGCGCCCAGCGCGGACTGCTGCAGCGCCTGCGCAATCTCGACCGCGGCCAAAGCCGCACCCACCGCAACCGATAGCGAGGAGCCCATGAGCACCACCAAGACCCCCAGCAGCAAGCGCAGCCGCAAGTCACCGGCGAAGAAAGCCGCGGCCAAACCGGAAACGCCAAAGGCGGATCCGCGGGCGCCCGAGGCGAGCCCGGAGCTGGACCTGCAGCAGCAAGCGGAGCCGCAGCGGCACCAGCCAGACGCAACAGAGCCGGGCGCCCCGGGCCATCCGAGCCACAACCACACCCTGAGCATGGCGCAGAAGCCGGCCCACGATATGGGCGCGCCGGGTACGGCCATTCCCGCCACCGTGACCGAGGAGGCCCGCACCATGGCCGGCCTGGCCCTGCCGCCCCGCGCGGGTGCCGGCTTCGATCTGCGCGCCGCCCACCCGGTGGCCATCAACAGCGGCGAGCGCCAGCGGGTGCGCACCGGCCTGCGCCTGGCCCTGCCGGAGAACTGCGCCGCCCTGATATGCCCGCGCTGGGGCATGGCCGATACCCACGGCGTGACCGTGCTCAACGCCGGCAGCGTGATCGGCCCCGACTTCCGCGGTGAGATCGAGGTGGTTCTGTACAACACCGCCGACACCTGGTTCCGCCGCGAACCCGGCGCGCCCGTCGCCCGGCTGCTGATTATCCCGCAGTTGCCCAACGCCGAGCTGGCGGAGTGGGGCGCAGCGGAATCCGTGGAGTCCTGAGCCGTGACCCTCGCCCCGACCCGCCACCCCGCCATCCTGGAAGCCGCCCGCGGCCGCTGCTGCATCCGCTGCGGCGCCCGGGACGGCAGCATCGTGTCGGCCCACTACCAGGGCCCGCGCAGCCTGGCCTACGGCAAGGGCAGGGGCATCAAGCCGCACGACGCCATGACCGCCGACCTGTGCAGCCGCTGCCATGCCGCCGCCGATTCCAGCGAGCTGGGCAACGGCGAGGAGAACCACAGCGCCGAGTTCCTGCGGTTGATCGTGGCCACCCACCTGACCCGCTACGCGGAGGGGGTGCTGGAGTGCTGCGACCACATCCGCGGCCAGCTCGACAGCATGTGCACCCGCGCCAGCCTGCTGCTGCCGATGGGTGAGGCGCAGCTGCACGGCACGGCGGAGTGGTTCGCCCGCGCCTTCGACGGGGGCCACCTGTTCGTCGCCGAGTCCGGCGGCGCCAAAGTCACCAATTTTGTTATGTGGGGGACCGCATGAGTTACGCAACCGCCTGCCCCTGGGCGCCGGAATTTTCCTACGAGGAAACACAGTGCCGCTGTGACAGCTGCGAGAACGCGCGCCGCTGGGATGAGCCGATCGGCTTCAACGGCGACCAGATGGACGCCGAGTTTATGGGCCACATCCTGGTCCTGCGCCGCGACTGGTACGGCAAGCCGATGCCGATCAACAGCGCCTTTCGCTGCCCGGCGCACCCGATACCCACCAAGAAGCGCCTGGAGTGCGAGCGCAAGGGCCTGGTGTACACCCCCGGCGCCCACGCCATGGGCATGGCCCTGGACGTGGGGGTGAGCGGCGCCAACTTCGTGGAGCTGCTGCACGCCGTCTGCGCGTACAACAAACACATGGAGGAGTGGCGCGGGGCGCCGGTGTTTACCGGTATCGGCGTACAGCAGAAGGGCTCGCACCGTGGCCGCTACCTGCACCTGGACAGCTGCCCGCCGGCCCAGGGCCGCCCGCGGCCGCACGGCTGGAGCTACTGAGCATGGCGCAGCTGGACAACAGGCTGAAAAAGGCCCTGGAGCAGCGCCTTCAGGAGTGGCTGGAGTGGTGGGCGGCCGGGATGGGCGGCCTCCCCGGGGGCGGCGGCTGTGTGATTGCCGCGCTGATGGCCAGCGGCGGCGAGCTGATCCGCTCCACCGCGCCCACCACCGGCTACAGCTGCCCCCGCGCCGAGGAGGTGCACACGGCCATGAACGCCCTGCAGGCCATGCTGCCCAGCGCCTACCGGGTGGTGGTGCTGGAACTGCGCGCCGGCGAGCCGGGGCTGGAAACCCAGGCGGGCCGCGCCCGCGCCGCCAAGATGCCCCGCCGCCAGTATTGCGAATACCTCAATACCGGCCGCTGGATTCTGGTCGGCATGCTGTTCGGCAAGGCCAGCGCCGCCGCCTTCAAGGCTGCGGCTTTCGAGGAGCCCGAACCCCGCCGCCCGCGCGTGCAGACCTGGCACGCCGAGGGCGCCACCCGCCGCGACCTACCGATCGAGGGCAAGCGATGACCGAACACCGGAAAGTGGGCCGCCCGCCGCGGCCCGTGAATGACCAGGGGCAGCTGCGCTGCTGCATGTGCGACGAGTGGAAGGACCCCGACGAGTTCCACGCCAACGCGCGCAACAGCACCGGCCGCGACAGCCGCTGCAAGCGCTGCGACAACCGCCGCCGCAGCGAGTCCCGCGCCAACAAGCGCCGCGCCGAACGCCTAGCGCAGGCCAAGAAGGCAACGCAGAGGGCCTTTGTATGAACCGCAAACAGAAACAACTGCGCGCCGCACTCTGGTGCCTGAACTGCCTGCTGGCGGTGCTGATCGCCTGGGGCAAGGGCTGGCTGGCGGTGTGGTTTATCACCCAGGGCCTGCTGCTGGTGGCCGCCGCCTTCTTCCTGCTGTGGATGCCGGCCGACGAGGTGTTCCACGCCTTCGACACCCGCCCGGACCTGGGGGTGTGGACGGTGCTGCAGTGGATTGTATTCGCCCTGTGCGCGCCAGCGCTGCTGTGGCTGGTGCCGCCGCAGCTGTTTTTCCTGTTCGCTGCCGGCACCCAGTGGAAGAGAGGCCGCGCCCAGGTGCTGGCGCGGGTGGCTGAGAAACAAGGGGAGCCCCATGCAACTGCCTGACGAATTTTCCCTCCCGGCGAGGCTGCTGCGCGGCATCCATATCAACAGCGCCGGATTCATCGAGTCCAGCGACGGCGCCACCGCCTTTCGCGCCGCGTGCCAACAGGCGCAGTTGCTGCCGGAATCCATCATCGTGGCCATCAACGGCGAGGTGCCCGCCGCTGCGGACCGGGCGGTGTTTGTGCTGGACGGGAGCGACCCGGAGCCGAACGGCGACCGTTTCGGATATGTGTGGTTTTCCGCCAATGGCAAGCCCCTGGAGCGCGCCGGCTTCCCGGTGCGGCGCTGGTTCCGTGTGATCGACGGCACCTTCCCGGACCTTTCCCGCATTCTGCCGAGTGCTCCGCCGCGGCCGGTGACCTCGGCCCGCTTCAACACCGAGTACCTGACCCGTGCGAACAAGATAGCCAGCGCCATGGGTAGCCGCCTTCCGTCCGTGCGCTTCGAGTTCTACGGCGAATCCCTCCCGGCCCGCGCCGAGCTGCCGCACCCGGAACACCCGGCGCTGCTGCTGGTTATGGGGATGCGCGAATGATGCACCGGCACAGATTCGCCGCGCTGGCGGCCGCCCTGGCCATCGCCAGCAGCGCCCCGGCCATCGACGTGCGCGCCTGCTGGCACCAGCCGCCGGACGTGCGCGCCGAGGCCTTCGGTTATCGCCGTGGCAAGGGCGGCGATCCCAAACCCATGAGCCAGAACAAGCGCCGTCGGCGCAGCAAGTGGAGGAAGTGACCCATGGCCCAAAGAGGCGTCAACAAAGTCATTCTGATCGGCAACCTGGGCGCCGACCCGGAAGCCCGGTACATGCCCAGCGGCAACGCCGTGACCAACGTAACCCTGGCCACGTCCGAAACCTGGAAGGACAAGCAGACCGGCCAGAACCAGGAGCGCACCGAGTGGCACCGGGTGGTGTTCTTCAACCGCCTGGCGGAAATCGCCGGCGAGTTCCTGCGCAAGGGCTCAAAAATCTACGTCGAGGGCAGCCTGCGCACGCGCAAGTGGCAGGACCAGCAGACCGGCCAGGACCGGTACACCACCGAGATCGTTGCCAGCGAAATGCAGATGCTGGACGGCCGCGGCGACCCCAACGCCAGTCCCGCCCAGCAGCCCAGCCCGATGGCCCCGGCCAGCAGCCGCCCGGCACCGCCGCCGAACCAACCCATGGGGGTGCACAACAAGGGCGACAACTGGACGCCCCAGGGCGGCGACGCCTTTGACGAAGATATCCCGTTTTAGAGAGGAGCGGACAGCAATGGCAACAGTGCACTTAAAAGGCCCGGGCCTTAACGATCATTTCGCCGAGCGGCTGGTGCAGGACCACGGCCCGGCAGGCGCGCGGGAGCGGTCAGCCGGCCCGATGCTGGAGGCGGTGGAGCGGGTGATCGCGCGGAGAAAGGCGTCGACGATGGCGGCATTCGCCGACCTGGAGCACGCCGACAAGCGCGAGCAGCTGGAAAAGAAAACCGCGGTAGAGCGCGCCGCGCGGCAGAGGCTTTAGGGAGTAGGGCGGCGATGTTTGCGACTTACGAACAGTGGCGGCAGGCGATGCTGGAAAACCCGGGCAGTGGCCGGGTGCTCTGCCCCGAGTGCGGCGGCGCAGGGGTGCCGGCTGATGCCAGCGCCAAGTTCGCGCTGGTTTGTCTCGACTGCGACGGCGAGGGAATGGTGCCTTTCTCCGAGCTGCAGCACAAAGAGAAGGAGGGCTTCCTGACCCTGGAGAGCTACCGCGCCGAGCTGCTGGAAACCAGCGAGCGGGTGGCCCTCTACACCGGCTGCGACCAGGCCGAGCTTTTGTTCGCCGATGGCTTCGCGCCCTATTCGGTGCTGGATTTTGACGGCGGTTTCCTGCGCCTGGGGGTGACGGTTTGATGGCCTGCAGGGGCAGCAAACACGGCATTGACCGGCACGAGTACCGGATCCGCGCGCGCGAGTTCGCCCGGCGGGGCAGGGCGCTGCCGCAGGCGCGGCTGGACGAGGACAAGGTGCGGGCCATCCGCGCCAACCGCCCCGGCTGGACCCGCCAGCAGTGGGCGGACTTCCTGGGGGTGCACCCGCGCACCGTGGACAAGGTGGCGACCTATGAGACGTGGCGCCATGTAACCGAGGACAAAGAGCAATGAGCACTGAGGCTTTTTACTGGGTGGGGGTGATTTTCTCCCTGTGCTGCGCGGGCGTGGTGCTGGCCGGGTTTATCGCGCTGGTGGCGTTTCTCAATGTCGCCGCCAGCCGCTACTTCGTCGAAATGGTCGGCGGCTGGAAGGTGTTCCGGGAATTTCAGGCATGGAACCAGCGCCGCAAACAAGAGGGGGAACTCTGATGGATATGCGCAGCGCAACCGTAACCGACCTGAGCGGCCCGGCCCTGGACTGGGCGGTGGCCGCAGCTGCGGAAGGCCTGGCGGACAACACGGCCGTGGTCAACACGCTGGAGGGGCCGCAGGTGGCCCTGATGCTAGGCGGCGAGCCGGTGGGGATTATCGGCAGTTTCCCATGGCACCAGCGCAAGCGAATCGCCGCGAGCTTCGAGCGCGTGGGCCTCAGCGACTTCTACAGCCCCTCAACCAGCTGGCAGTTGGGTGGCCAACTGGTGGACAAGTTCGACCTGTGGATCCGCGGCCCGATCGACGATTCCCCCAACCACACCGCCAGCGTTGGGCCCGGCACTGAACGCGAGGGCCGCACCAAGCTGGAGGCCGCCATGCGCGCGATTGTCGCGCACCTGTCCGGCGAGGTGGTGAAGGTGCCGGCGGTGCTGCTGGAGCGGTGCCGATGACACACATAGACGACTGGATCGACAGCCCCAAAACCGACGTTTACGCCTCCTGGTTCTTCAACCTGGCGCGGCTGCCGGCGGTGCTCAAGTTCAAGTTTGAACAGCAGATAGCGCGTTACCGACTGTTCTGCACCTACCGGGGCGAGCGCTACCGCGTGACCGGCGCCAGCCGCTTGGGGGACGTGTGGCTGACGAAAAACTTTGACCAGGAGCGCGGGTACCAGTTGCGCGTAGCAGTGGACGACTGCAGCGAGTGGAGCCCGGAGCCGACCGAAACAACAGCAGCAGCGGCGCAGCCGCGGGAGGACTAGATGGCCGAATTGGTTTTAACCGAACAGGAAAAGCAGGACCCCACCTACCTGGACTGGAGCGACGAGGCCCTGGGCAGGATGGTGAAGGCCACCGCGCTGATGATCGCCGACGACTACGGGGACAAGGCTGCCCATATCACCGCTGCGGCGCACATGCTGATCGCCAACGCCGAGGCGGTCAACGCGACCACTTCCGAGCTGACCCTGAACGGTGTCAGCCAGAACGGCGAGCCGAAAGGCGACTGGAGAATCACCGTGCAGCGCATCGACGTGGAAGCGGAAGAGGAGGGCGAAGCGTGAAAAGGCTCTACCTGCTGGCGGCCGTGGTGGTGCTGCTGTTCTTTGGGTTCATGGCCCTGGAGGGCTGGCTGGTGCAGTGGGCCTTCAACCTGATGGCCGGCGATCGGCCACTGCGATACGGGCTGCTGCTGTTTGTCAGCCTGTGGGCCTTCTTCACCAGCGCCGGGCTGCTGGTCAGCGTGCTGGCCGGTGCGGTTGCCACCTGGTGGCACCGTTGGCGGGAGTACTGCCGCCCGGGACTGCGCAACCGGCTGCTGTTCGACTTCACCGCCGGCCGCCCCTGCCGGCTGATCAAGCTGGACCAGCGCCCCTACCTGGAACGCTATTACCTGGGGCGGTGTCTGGGGGTGACCTTCTATCTGCACCGCTTTGTCAGCTCCGACGCCGAGCGCCATGTGCACAACCACCCTTGGCGCCGCGGCGGCGCCCTGGTGCTGGCCGGCGGCTACATCGAGGAACGCGCGCTGGACGTGTGCCCGGCGGCGAGCCCCAGCGGCATGCTGACCCGGTTTATCCGCCGCCGCTGGTTCAACCGCGTGGACTGCAACACGGTGCACCGGGTGCACAACGCCGAGCCCGGCACCTGGACCCTGTTCTTCCACGGCCCGCGCGCGATGGTGAACGGCCAGCGCAAGGGCTGGGGCTTCTTCGAGCGGCTGGAACTGGCGGGCGTGCCGGAGGCAACCGTGTTCCATCCCTACCCGGAACAGGGCGGCGATCCCTGGTGGGAAACCTACCCGGTGGGCCGCGATGCCGGCCGGGAGCCGATGCAGTGAACGACGCGCCGCTGCTGAACCGGGCCTGGGGTGCCAACGCCCCCTACCTGGAAGCGATGACCCGCGCGCGCCAGTGCCTGCAGTGGTTGAGCTTCTACGGCGCCGAAGTGCGGCGCCTGCAGGTGAAGGGCGGGCGGGTGCTGGTGGAGGTCGGAGCAGCGGTACCGGGAGACAGCGAGCCGCGGATCCACGGCGGCGAGGACTACCGGGCCGCGGAGCTGTGCGGCTGCCTGGTGATTTGGAGAGAGGAGGAGCAACAACCATGCGAATAGTGACCGAGGACGGGCGCGAGCTGGACAGCATCTGGATTTTTGCCGGCGACGCGGACGAGGCGCGCGCGGCTGCCAACCGTGCCGGCATTCCCTGGGGCCGCTGCTGCTACATCCGCCACCTGGAGCAGCTACGCGGCCGCCGCGACCTGCCTATCTGGTTTGTCGGCACCTGGGGCATGCGCCGCGATGCGCACGAAATGGAGCACTTTATGGAACGGCACGGATTCACGGCGGTGTGGCGGCCGCAGATGGTGCGGGTATTGCCGGACCAGCGGTGGGGGAGGGTGCGGGCGTGATCGATTCCAATATTCCGCGGTCCCCGCAGCGGGGCCAGTACCAAACCACCAACATGCACGCCCGCGGCTGTCTCTACGGCCCGCTTTTAAGCGACGGTTCTGACTACCTGTGCCCTGTATGCGGCGGCTATGGACGCCTCCGCTTTTCGTCCTGCGACTACTGCCGCGGGGCCGGCACCATAGCCCTGGACGATCCGCGGGTATTTGTACCGTCTGGGGGTGCCGATGAATAGCGCACCCCGGCCGCCAGCCAAGCCTCGCGCCAAGGCCGAGTGGGAAACCCGCCACGTTTTTATTTTCGCCCGGGGCCACCGCGAGGCGGCCTCCTACGCGCGCAGCCGGGCGCTGCACCCGTCGAACTGGGATTACCTGGCCAGTGCCGAGCAGCTGCGGAAGAACCCAGGCGCTGCGGTGGTCCGCGTGGGCACCTGGTTCGAGCGCAAGGACGCCGCCGATATCGAGGCGGCAATGGGAAAACACGGCTGCCGCGATGTGTTCGACGTGCGGCCGGCGGAGCAGGGGGCGGGCCGGTGAGAAGAGGCGAAGAACTCGCGCTGGTAGCCATGCGCAAGGAACTGGCCCGACTGCAGAAGGCCGCCGAGCGTGCGAAGCGGGAGGCCGACGAGGCCGCCAATATCGGCGACGAGTTTGCGGCGATCCACCGAGAGTTCGCCGAGGTGGTGAAGGCAGGCGAGCACGGCCCCGCAGTCCTCAAGAAGCTGGAGGACCTGAAAAAGAGGCAGGCGCGCGCCGAAAGAATCCTAAAGAAGGATTTGCTCAAGCTGCTGGACAAGCAATCTGCAGCCGAGTTTGCGCGCGACGAGCTGGCCGGCGAAATAGGGATGCTGGAGTTCCGGCATTCACTGCGCCGGCGGACTGGCGAGGGTAGGGCAGAAGCATGACACACGAGGAACTGGTACAGCGTGCGGAGCGCTGGCTAAAGCGGCAGGGCTGTGGGGTGGTGTTTCGCGATGGTTTCCGCGCGGCCACCTTCAGCGGCGAACAGCCCGACGCGATCGGCTGGCGCGACGGCTTGTCGCTGCTGATTGAGTGCAAGGCCAGCCGTTCCGACTTCCTAGCCGACAAGAAAAAGCGCTTCCGTAAGGATCCGGCGCTCGGTATGGGCGACTGGCGCTTCTACCTGTGCCCGCCGGACGTGATCAAGCCCGAGGACCTGCCGGAGGGCTGGGGCCTGCTGTATGCGCTGCCGCGCCAGGTCAAGAAGGTACACGGCGTGCCCGGTAATGCCGGCTGGTGGCACGGTCGCCCCTTCACCGGCAACAAGCGCAGCGAAACCCAAATGATGTACAGCGCCCTGCGCCGCATGGTGGTGCGGGGTCACTTTGAAAGCATTTACGAAAAGCTGGGCGAGCCGGCAAATTAACCACAGGAGCCAAGACCATGGAAACCATATTCATTTTATCCGGCAGCTTCACCCAGGCCTGCCGCTTCAAGGAACTGCACCGGCTAGCGCTGGCGCAGTATATCGGCCCACTGCCGGAGTGGCCGGGCCGGCGCGGCTTCCACTATGTGCGCGCCGACGGCTGGGAAACCCGCCCGAACCTGCAGGCGGAGCTGCTGCGCCTGGCGGAGCTGGGGGCGGTGGACGTGACCAGCGACTACGAGAAGACGCCGCGCGCTCGCGAGCTGGAAGAGCAGCGCGACAAAGCCATCGCGCTAGTGGAGAAACTGACGGTAAAGCTGCACGCCCCTTTCCAGGAGCCAGCCTTTGACCTAGTGGCGCACCTCTATCGCCAGCGCGCTTTCTCCGAGAAGACCTTCGGCCCGGGTGCCCGGGTTGCCGGAATCCTGGACCACATGGCCAAGGAAATGGCCGAGGTGCGCGAGTGCCCGGCCGACCTGTTCGAGTGGGTCGACCTGGTAATGCTGGGCTTCGACGGCGCCTGGCGCGCGGGCTACACGCCGGAACAGATAGCGCGGGCGCTGGAGGCCAAGCAGGCCAAGAACGAGCGGCGCGAGTGGCCGGACTGGCGAACCATGGATCCGGACAAGGCGATCGAGCACGCCCGGCGGGTGGCAGAGAAGCAACTGCAGCCAGGCATGCCCGTGCGCCCCCAGGAGATCGCGGCCGAGGCAACCGCCTAACCGATTTTTACCCCTCACAGGGTGGAACCAGTGCGGCGCCGGTACGGGCCGCCATTTACTTGAGAGACGAGGAATAGCCGATGGCCGACACGACCGGCATTAGCTGGACTGATCACACCTTTAACCCCTGGTGGGGGTGCACAAAGATCGCGCCGGGATGCGACCACTGCTACGCCGCAGCCCTGGACGCGCGCACTGGCGGTAATTACTGGGAGGTGCGGCAGAAGCCGAGACGCACACAGCCCGGTAACTGGCGCCGCGTTTTGAAATGGAACGAGCAAGCGGAAATTGAGAACCGTCGCCACCGGGTTTTCTGCGGCTCAATGATGGACTGGTGTGACAAGGACGCACCGGAGGGTGCGAGGGCGGAACTGTTCCGGTTGATCAAGGCCACGCCCATGCTCGATTGGCAGCTGCTGACCAAGCGCGCGACTTTGATTCGCGACAACCTGCCGGCCGATTGGGGCGACGGCTACCCAAATGTCTGGTTGGGGGTGACGGTAGAGGATCGCCGCTACGGGCTGCCGCGCGTTGAGGCTCTACGGCAGATTCCTGCGCGGGTCCGCTTTATCAGTGCGGAGCCCCTGCTGGAGGACGTAAGCGCTGAACTCTCCCTCGAGGGTATCCACTGGGTGATTGTCGGCGGCGAGAGTGGCCCCGGGTTCCGGCCTATGGAACCCGGATGGGCCGCCAGTCTGGTGGGCGAATGCGAGCTCCTCGGGGTGCCCGTTTGGTTCAAGCAATGGGGAGGGAATCGCCGCGACAAGGGCGGCTGCCTGTTCGATGGCCGCGAAATCAAGCAATGGCCGAGAGTGGCCTAATCAGGAGCGAGCAATGGCAAGAGCGAAACGACGGCCGGTACTGGGTAGGGCGCTGGCCCAGGTATTCAAGGCGGTGCAGAAGAAGCTGCAGCAGATGGAGCCCCACGAGGTGGACGACCTGGCGCGACGGGCGGACCTGAACCCGGACACCCTCTACCGCTGGCAGACCGCACGGGTGGAAAACCCGGGCATCGAGAACCTGGAGAAGGTGGCCTATCTGCTGCGCATCAAGGTGAAGATTGAAGTGCAGCCGGGAGTGGTAGGCCAGCGCAAGACGGCGAAGAAGAGGGCGCGGGTATGATGCTGGCAATCCTGTGCCTGCTGGCCTTCCTGGTGCTGGCCCAGTTGGTCAATTGGGCCATGGCGCTGCGGCGTCACTACGGCACCAAGCTGTTGCTGGTTAACTACACCGTGAGCGGTCCGGACCTGTACATGCACTGCAGCAACTTCGGCAGGGTGCGCGGGCCGGTCACTGACGTGGCCCTCGATAGCCTGGTCAATTCCTTTGTGGATCACATGCGCAGGGATTACCCGCAGATCGAGGGCTACAGCCTCAACGGCGTGTTACGCCTGGACGGGGCGGCGCCACTGCCCAAGGAGGGCTAGGCCATGCGCCGCCAACTGTGGATCCTGCGCCGGCGCCTGCGCACCTGGCTGGGCGACCCGGAGGTGCGCGCGCTGGTGTGGGTGGCGTTGGGCCTGTGGCTGCTGCTGGTGCTGGGGGTGCACTACCCGCGCATTGAGGGCATACAGCTGCCTGCAGGCAAGTGCGCCGGCACCGTGGTGGAGGAGCCTCGGATCCTGAAAATAGAGCTGCGCCCCTGCCGTGGGGGTGCGCAGTGACGGGACGGGTAATTGATATCACCGGCCGCCTGCCACGCCGAAGCCATCCCGAGCCACCGCCGCCACGCTACCGGGTATCGGTGCAGGTGCCGGGCAACTGGCGCCTGCTGTGGGCGGCCCTGCGCTGCCTGGTGCTGCGCCAGGACCTGACCATCCACACCACCACCGACGAGGATCCCATCGAGCGGCTGCCGGAAGCCTGAGCCGGCGGCCGCCTTCCCTTTCTCTGCGCCTGCTGGCGCATCTTCCTACCCGATCTGTTGTTTTCCCCTTCTTTTTAAACTATATGTATTGCACTTAATCTTTTATGGTGTATTATCACCATAACGACAACGCAAATGGAGCCACCACGATGAGCAACTACCTACTGCAGAAAGCCGGCGAACTCGCAGCCCTGGACGCCATCGAGAAGGGTCTGACCGACGCCGAGGGCCTGCAGGCCTACTTCGCCACCGAGGAGTACAAGGCGGCGGTGCGCAGCTACTACGACATGCTGGCCGCCGAGTTCGCGGCCTGACCACCGGAGGCAGACCGATGCAACAGCACAACCAAGGCAACAACGAACAACTGGCCACCGGCATGGCCCAGCAGTCGGACGGCACCTGGTTGGCCCTGACCCGCACCGAAAGCCGGGAATTTAAGACCGAGCGCGGCGCCGAGCGCTGGCTGGCCCGCCGCGGCTATGACCGCAATGGCAAGAAAATTTAATTGACCCCTATCACAAGGACGGCAAAACCATGACCACGCAGACCGAGCACCTGACCCAGGCCCACGAGGCCGCCGACCTCTTGGCCGGCGGCCTGCAGGCAGCATTCGACACTGCCACCCAGGGCAACCCACTGTTGGCTCACGCCATGCTGCCGCTGATCGAGGAGGCGGCCCAGTTGCGCCACAAGCTGGGCGCGCTGGTGGCGGCCTTCGAGGCGCAGCAGCAGGCGGGGAATTGAGCGCCACTTATTAACTATAAAGATTGCATTTAATCAGTAGTGAGTTATTATAACTCCAACGCAACAACAACAGGGGAGGGCATGAAATCCAGCGAATTTAGGCGGTGGCTGAAAAAGCAGGGGGTAGAGGTCAGACCCGGCAAAGGCAGCCACTTCAAACTGATTTACCAGGGGCGCGTCTCAGTCCTCCCGGACCACGGAAGCAAGGAGATCAAGACGGGGATGCGCAAGGCGATCATCAAACAGCTGGGGCTCAAGGAGTGAGCCCCAAGCCCGGTGGGGCAGTTTGAACAATTCGAGGATATCAGCCCAAATGGAGGCGACTATGTACAGCTACCCGGTGGTAGTAACCGACGACGGCGAACCGGAGACAGGCTTTTGGGTGTACTGCCCGGACCTGCCGGAGATGAACAGCGCAGGCGACACCCGCGAGGAGGCGCTGGCGAACGCGGCGGAGGGCCTGGCGGTGGCGCTGGACCTGTATGTGGACACCCGCCGCCCGATCCCGGCCCCCAGCAAGCCCAGGAAGGGCCAGGAGGTGGTGCACCTGTCGGCGCTGCTGGCGGCCAAGGTGGCGTTGTGGAACGCCATGCAGGAAAAGGGCATGCGCAAGGCGGACCTGGTGCGCCTGCTGGGCTGCAGCCAGCCCACCGTAGACAAGTTGCTGGATATGACCCACAGCTCGAAAATCGAGAAGGTGGAGCAGGCCCTGGCGGCCCTGGGCAAGCGCCTGGGGGTGGTGGTGGATGATGCGGCATAACAACGGGGAGCGGCCCGCCGTGGTGTGCGTGAACTCCTACGCCGGCCGCCTAGAGCACCCCTGCCGCGTGGTGGGCGAGACGCCCCAGCGCTACCGCATCGCCGTAGATAAGGCCACAGCGCTGCCGCCCAGGGGGTCACTGCTGGAACCGGGCGAGACGCGGCTGGTCCCGAAAGCGGCCGTGCGGTTTATCGAATCGGAGAAAAGGAGCGAGGCGTGAAAGTGCTAGACGACAAGAAGGCCGCAGCGGTGTTTCCGCTCTACGACGGCGAGTACGACCCGCCGGCCTATGTGAAGCCGGGAACCCGGGTTTCCGTGGAGATCGAAAGCCGGGAGCAGGAACTGGCGATTCTGGCGGCCCACGACTACGGGCTGCGGGCGCTGTCCGAGGAGGGCGTGCGGCAGATTGAGCGGCTGATTGCGGACCTGAAAGTAGAGATCACCGGACGCTAAGGGGCGACCATGGCCAACAACGATAAAAACCAGCTGGAACTGTTCATCGCCGATATTCTGGACGTGGCCCCCAAGGGCGACATGCTGACCATGGAACACCCGATTTTCAGCCTGTCCAAGCGGCCGGATACCCGCAAATGGATTTACCAGAACGGTGACAACTGGATCGAGGTAACCCCCAGCGCAGACGGCAGGGCGACCATCCACGACAAAGACGTGCTCATGTACTGCATTAGCCAGGTGGTGGAGGCGATCAACCGCGGCCGCGAGGTTTCGCGCCGAGTGCGCATTGTGGCCTATGACTTCTTCCGCGCCACCCACCGGGACAGCGGCGGCAAGAGTTACGAGGCGCTGCACGACGCCCTGGCCAGGCTGCGCGGCACCACGTTCAAAACCAACATACAGCAGGTGGGAGGCGCCCGTCGGCGTGGGGTGTTCGGCCTGGTGGACGATGCGGAGATCATCGAGCGGGACGGCCGTGGACGCATGGCGGGCATTGAGGTGACCCTGAGCAAACAGATATTTGAGGCGGCCAAGCGCATGGAGGTGTTGAGCTACAACCCGGCCTACTTCGACCTGTCCAGCGCCAACGACCGGCGCATGTACGAGCTGGCGCGCAAGCACTGCGGCCGCCAGCCCACCTGGTCTATCAGTATGGACAAGCTCTATATCAAGTTCGGCTCGACCGCCAAGCGCAAGGAGTTCAACCGCATGGTGTCGCGCATGGTGGAGGCGGACCGGTTACCGGATTACTCACTGATGCTGGAGGGCGGGATCCTGACGGTGATAGCGCGCAGCGACGACGTTTGGCAGAAGGCGACACAGGAGCGGCTGGAATTCGCGCCGGCGGCGGAACCTGCATAACCTTGTGTGAAAGCTGTTTAAATGCTGTTCGTAAGCTGTTGATTCTATCGGGGTTTTACACACCCGGCTTTCGGGGTTTCACACACCCCGGCCTCGGGGTTTTACCCACCCGCTTTCGGGGTTTTACACACCCAGATTCGGGGTTTTAC
>NZ_JCBAJA010000037.1:0-46622 GCF_059834885.1 Microbulbifer sp. SE14
TCAGAACTGGAACCTGACGCTATCACAGCTGACGATCCACTTCCCGGACCGCCTGGAGAAATACATCAGCCTGTGAGGCTATTTGGCTGACACAGAGTTTTGAACACCCTCGAGGCGCCCCACTGTACAGTAAAGCGGCCATTTCTATCTATAGGGCTGTTTTCAACGCCGCTGTAAGTAACCGAATAAGGGGGATTGGGCTTCAGAGCAACATTGACTATGTAATCCCTTATTTTCCTTGGAGATTCACAGCGCATATCTCCACTATAAGGATTTTCTATAGTGCAGTACTTTTCCCAAAATTCATACTTATAAACCCCAGATTGAGTAACAGTAAACTGTTTTGACTTGGAACTAATGTATGATTTTCTAATATAGACGCCATCTTTAAACTCATTAACCCAGAAGTCTATCTCCTCGTATTAACCTTCTGGCTGAAATTCATCAAAAGTCAGGGCAAAGGTTCCTGTCTTGTTACTAATTGTTGTTGCAGATAGTGCTGAATTTGCGAACAACCCAAGAAAAACAAATAGTATCCAACCAAAAATTAAAAGAATACGTGATGAGTAAAAACGGCGCATCCTTTCCCCCAGAAAATCAAGTAATTCCTAAAAAAATCCAAGAACTTTAAAAAATCACAAGATAAAAACCTTAGCTACTTTACGCGTCGCGCGCGGGCGTAATCAATACGTTTGGTTTCGTCGACCTAAGGCTGGTCCAATTATAGGAGCGGCCCATGGCCAGCGATCAATTGAGGCTTTAAACGACATATCGATCGTGGCCACGGACATCCTACAAAGTAGTGACAGAGCTTAGAACTGGTAGCTGATACCTAACCGTGCCTGCCAGAAAGAGGGCTCCGAAACCCGCGTCTGTCCCGCCGGGTCGAGGAACTCCTCGAACACATAGCGGCCCTGGTCGTCCACGCTGGCGCTGACCGCCGCCTGGTAGCGGGGGAAGCCGGCCTGGTACATCACGCCCCAGTCGTCGTTCAGCAGGTTGCCGAGGTTGGCCACCACAAAGTAGGCCCTGGCGCGATCGTCGGGGCGGAAGCCCGGCAGTTCCTGGTCGATGCGGAAGTCGAACTTGGTCCACCAGTCGCTGTTCAGGTCGTTGCGCTCCATGATGCCGCCGCGGTCGATATCCTCGGCGTCCACCCAGGCGAAGAAGGCCTCCGCATCGAAGTCTTCCCCGAACACCACATTCGGATCATCCGCACCGCTGGGCACGTACAGCAGGTGGCGGGATACCCAGCCGGTGGAGTCGCCGAACATAAAGCCGCTGTCAAAGGTATAGCCGTAGGGGCGGCCCTGGTTGGCGGAGCCGAAGAGGCTGAAGCGGGTCTCGTAGCCGGCGAAGAATTCCCGCGCGTAGTCCAGCTTCAGGGTGAAGCGGTGGGGAATCGCGTAGTTGGAGGTGGCGGTGCCGGGATTCTCCGGATCGGCGGTGGCGATATTGGTGTAGTTGGAATAGGCCACCGAACTGGTCATCGGGTTGACGTCCTCGGCGTCGGTATAGGCGTAACCCAGGGCCACATCCAGGCCGAACTCAAAGGACTTGCTCAAGCCCAGTGACAGGACGTTGGAATAGCCGGAGTCGCCGTCCACGTTGGTCAGCATAAAGTCCTGGCTGCGACCGTTGGCGCTGTCGTATATCGGGCGGCCGTCGATGGCGGTACCCACCTGGACGCGGGAGATATCGCGCACGATCGCCGCATCCCGGTAGTCGCTGTACAGCCAGTCTGCGGAGGCCAGGTATCCGTTTTCAAACTGGTAGCTGGCCCCCAGGGCATACTTCCACACGGACGGAATCTCGAAATCCGGGTCCAGCAGGTTGACGCCGCCGGCGCCGCTCCCGGCATTGGCCACCGCGTCGTACAGGTGCTGCGGAACGTCGTAAACGGGCTGGCCGGAGCCGGTCCAGTCCATATCGGACAGCGGGGTGCCGCTGGAGTCGCTGACTTCCAACTGGGTGACGCCATTGTTGGAGTAGTTGTTGGAGATCCACACATTGGGATTGCCGCCGGAGTAGAGCCCGATACCGCCGTGCACTTCCATATTGCCGTCGACATTCCAGTTGAAGCCCAGGCGCGGCTGTAACAGATCCTGCCCGTCCATATTGTGCTGGTTGGAGAAACCGTAGAGCGCCTCTATCTCCGGGTTTTCGGTCGGCTTGTCGTTGCTGGTGTACCAGTCGTAACGCAGGCCGCCGACCAATGTGAGGTCGACATTGGCGAAGGTGTATTCGTCCTGCAGGTAGACGGTGTTGATGTCGTAGCTGAACTCCGCCGCCGCGTCTTCCGGATTGTTGCTGCCGGCGGCACTCTCGTAGATGACGCGTGAGGCAATACCCTGCTCGAAATCCTCGATACTGGCGAAGCGGTACTCGCCCTCGGCCTCCTGCACGAACATATTGAAGACGTCGAAGCTGTCGCGCTCATAGCCGAACAGCAGCTGGTGCTCCTGCAGCTGCAGCCGGCCCGCAAGTTTCAGGTTGAGGGATTCGTAGTACAGCTTGTTGGCGTGGCGGGAGTCGTCGGCTCCCAGGTAGACGGTGGCGCGGGAGCTGTTGCCGTCGCCGTCGTGGTCGTTCTCGGTGCTTATCTGCACCTCGCCGAAGTCGGTGCCGCCCAGGGACAGCTGGCGGTTGTCCAGTTCCGAGTAGCCGATCTTCACTTCGGTGGAGAAGATATCGCTCCAGTCGGAGAACAGCTGGCCCACATAGGAGGTCAGTTCGGCGCCGCGCTCGTAGTAGTGGTTGGACAGCTCCAGCTCGTCCGGGTCGCCATCGGACTGGGCGATATGGAAGCCGTCATTGTAGTTGTAGGTAAAGGCGGCGCGCTGGCCGTCGGCGATATTCCAGTCCAGTTTGACCAGCAGCTTTTCGTCTTCCACCGGCAGGCTGGAGGGTAGGCCGCCGGGGTCGTAGCCGTACGCATCGCGGGAGATGCGCACTATTTCATCCAACTGGGCCTGGGACACCCCCTGTACTTCGGCGATGGCGCCGGCGCCGGCGGGGCCGCGGTCGAAGGTGTCCACGCCTTCCAGTTTTTCGTAGGAGGCGAAGAAGAACAGCTTGTCCTGGATGATCGGGCCGCCCAGGGTGGTACTGTAGCGCTGCTCATCAAAGGAGGCGATATCGAAGCTCTCACCCTCCAGGGAGTCGCCGCTGAAGCCGTCGTCGGTGTAGTCGTAGAAGACGGATCCGTGCCACTCGTTGCTGCCGGACTTGGTCGCCGCGTTGATGTTACAGGCGCTGAAGCCGCCGTACTGCACGTCGAAGGGTGCCAGTTCCACGGCCACCTGCTGGATGCTGTCATAGGAGAAGGGCATGCGCTCGGTGGGGTAGCCGTTACTGTTCAGGCCGAAATTGTCGTTCATGCGCACGCCGTCGACGGTCAGGCTGTTGAAGCGCGGGTTGGCGCCGGTGCACTGAATGGCGTCGCCGAAGGACTCGTCGATATAGATGCGCGGATCCATGCGCACCAGGGACTTGATGTCGCGGGTGGTGGAGGGGGCACTCTCGATATCGTCCAGGTTGAAGTTGGAGGAGGGGCCCAGGGCGGTGGCACGCTCCAGCATGCGCGCCACCACAGTCACTTCCTCGATGTCGGATGCGTGTAGGTCTACGGGCAGGTTCAGCGGATCGCCCAGGGTCAGGTAGAGATTGTCCAGGACCCGCTCGCCGCGATCGGATTTGACCGTGACCACATAGGGGCCACCGACCCGCAGGCCCTTGAAATTAAAACGGCCGGACTCACTGCTCACAATCTCGCTGCGGCTGTTCGACGGGGTGTGAACGACGGTGATCCTGGCGTTATCGACCGGCTCGCCATTGGCTCCGGTGACGATACCGCGAATGGTGGCAGAGGTCTCCTGCGCAAAGGCCACGGGCGTCGTGCCCATCGCCGAGATCACCGCGGCGGACAAGAGGGCGCGCGGGAACAAGCAGCGTTTCATGGAATTCTCCTGGTCTCGAAAATGGCCAAGGCAGCTGGCTGTGAAGGCCATCCGTTGGCGGTAAAGGTTTTTTGTAGTTGGCGCAGTGACTCAGTTGGCAAGTCGAGGCCAGCGGAATTTTTATCAGGGGAAGTTGACGGGCGAGTGAAGGAGTTGTTGCGTTTGTGTCTCCGTTTTTTGAAAAAAATATGACGATCGGGTTTGTGTTACAAATAAAGCATAGATGTCTATGGGTGATTGGTTGATGGACCATTTCTGATGGCTAAATTAATTCTGTTAATTTTGCCGCTTTTCTTGGTTCTTTTTATATCCAAGGCCTTTGCCGGGGGCGATGACGGACACCGGGTAGTGGGTGAAATTGCCTGGGCTTATCTGCAGCCGGAGGTAAAGGCTCAAGTGAAGCAGCTGCTGGACGGCGCCGGTGAACCCAGCCTGGCCGGGGCGACCACCTGGGCCGATCGCATCCGCAGCGACAGCAATTACGACTGGGCGGCGCCCATGCACTACATCAGCCTGCCGCGCCAGCGGGACGGCTACCGCGAGGGTAGGGACTGCCCGCCCGCGGGCTGCATCCTGAAGGCCCTGGCGCAGTTTGAAGAAACAGTGAGCAATCCCGATGCGGTGGAGAGTGAGCACGCGGAGACGCTGTTGTTTATCGCCCATTTTGTCGGCGACCTGCGCCAGTCGCTGCACACGGGGCAGGCATCGGACGGGGGCGCGGCAGCCGGGATATTGCCGCTGCCAGCGCTGGGAACCCGCCCACTTGCCAATGATCCCAGCCGACGGTCTGGCTAGAAACGCCGACGGGGCGACAGGCCGCACATTCAGTGCGGTGAATTCGTGGAGAATCTATAGAATCCCAGCCTCTTTTAATTAGTCAACTAGCCTGGTGACGCACGGCAATCGCCGACAGGTCCGCTTGCCGATCAATCCCGGGGCCGGCAGCCTCCTTGCGCTCCGAGTAGCGGTCGGTCAGGGTGTCGACGTGGGGGCGAAGCAGCAGGGTGAAGCGCACCAGCTCCTCCATGACATCGACAATCCGCTCGTAAAACGGCGACGGGCGCATCCTGCCATTGTCGTCGAACTCCCGGAAAGCCTTGGGCACGCTGGACTGGTTGGGGATGGTGAACATGCGCATCCAGCGCCCCAGCAGGCGCAGGGTGTTGACCGCGTTGAACGACTGGGAGCCGCCGCTTACCTGCATCACCGCCAGGGTCCGCCCTTGGGTCGGGCGTATGCCGCCCATATTGAGCGGCAGGTGGTCGATCTGCGTCTTCATTACTCCGGTGATCTGCCCATGCCGCTCTGGGCTGCACCACACCTGCCCTTCGGACCAGAGCGCCAATTCCCGCAGTTCACGCACTGACGGGTGGTCGTCTCCGGCCACCTGGTCCGGCAGTGGCAGGTCACTCGGGTCGAAAATGCGTGGCTCGGCACCGAACAGTCGCAGCAGGCGCGCTGCCTCCTCTACCACCAGACGGGAATAGGAGTGCTCGCGCAGCGAGCCGTACAACAGCAGTATCCGGGGTGGATGGCCGGGGGGATCGGGAATTCTCCCCGGCAGTTGCGCAGTGAAGCGGCGCTCGAGTGCCGGCAGGTGGTCTGGGTCGGAGAGGGTGCGAAGTCTCATATTGGCTTCCTCGTCATTAGATGGTTGAGTGTCGAAAGCGCCGCGAAGCCCAGCAGGCCCAGGGCGCTGGAGAGCAACAGTGCTCCGGCAGCAAAGTGCTCGATCAGGAATGCGAAAACCAGCGGGGACAGTGCCTGTGCAAATCGGGCGGGTGCCATCAGAGTGCCGAGGCGCAGGCCGTAATCCCGGGTACCGAAAATCGCCAGCGGCAAAGTGCCTTTGGCGATGGTCAGGATGCCGTTGCCAAAACCGTGCAGAAGGCTGAACACGCCGGCGGCGGGCGCCCCCAATGCGAGGACCCCGAGGGCGCCGATGGGGTGGGCGAGCGTCGCGATGCGTGCGGAAAGCAGCGGATGGCAGCGCCGCAGAAGGGCGGCTTCACACAGCCGCGCCGCCACCTGTGCCGGTCCCACCAGGCCTGCCGCGGCTACCGCGGCCGCGGGGGAGAGTCCGAATTCCTGCAGCAGGCGTGGCAGATGCGCCGCCATTCCTGTGCTGATAAACCAGGCCAGCGCGAATACCGTCGCGAGCAACACCATCACTGCGCTTGCAGCGGGCGGACGCTCGCGGGCCTGCGTCACGTGCGGCGCGGGTTGAGCCCCGGAAGGTATGCCCAGCCGGTTGAGCGGCAAACCCAGCACCAGGTGCAGTCCCGCCCATACGACACAGGCACCCCGCCAGCCGACATCCGCCTCCAGCCACGCAGAAACCGGCCAGCATAGGGTGCTGGCGAAACCGGCAATCAGGGTGATGCCGGTGATGGCGGAGCGGGCGTCGCGACCATAGAGGCCGGTCAGGGTGGCGAAAGCCGGCTCGTACAGGCCGAGCGCCATACCCACACCGATAACCAGCCAGGCACTCCAGAGCTGCAGCGACCCCCCGGCCGTACCGAGCAGGGCCAGGCCCAGGGCGCACACCAGGCTGGAGACAGACAGCAAGTTGCGTCCGCCGCGGCGGTCGATCGCGCGACCCACTGCGGGGCCGAGCAGCGCCGATACCGCCAAGGCCATCGAAAAGGCAGCGAAGATACTGCTGCCCGGCAGGTTCAGATCCCGGGCCATGGGTTCCGCCAGCACCGCCGGAAGGTAGTAGGTGGAGCCCCATGCCAGGGTTTGCGACAAACCCAGCGACAGAGTCACCGGCGTTTTGTGGCGACTGCTTGAATGCACTAAGGCCTCCGTCATCAAGGCATCGAACATCGATGCATGTGGCCGTAAAAAAGGCCGATAGAATCGGCCCAGCCCCTTATTCGTCTGAGGTACCCCTAGCCCCGCTGGCGAGAATGCACTTGGTGGCTTCCAGCCACGCGCCCACGGCCACCCGAAAGGCGTCGTACCCCTTGTCCGTGAGAGAGTAGACCTTGCGCGGTCGCCCCTGGACCACCTGCATTTCACAGCTGAGGTAGCCGCCGGCTTCAAACTCATTGAGCATGGGATAGACGGTACCCTCGGACGGGCTGCAACAGCCCTGGGTGGTTTTCTCGACCGCCTGGACCACCTCGTAACCGTGCATGGGTTTCTGGTGGAGTACCGAAAGCACAAAGAATTTGGACAGCGACATCTTAATTGTGCCGCGCCAGTAGGCGGGGTCGCCGTAGTCCGGTACCCGCCGGCCGGCGCCGCGGGTGCTTCTCGCAGTAGTGCTCATGGGGGCAATCTATACCTCGAGCATCGATGTGTCAAGTGAACTTCCGCCGCCGGGCCGGTGCGCACTGGGGATTATTCCCTGATTAGCGAAGCCAGTATGGCTGCCAACAGCAAAAACACCGCGGAGATCCACAAGCAGGCCTCCAGCCCCGAGACCTGGTACACCCAACCGGACAGAATGGTACCGGCCAGGCGCCCCATGGCATTGGCCATGTAGTAAAAACCTACGTCCATGGAGACTCCGTCCTCGCGCGCGTGGCGGACGATCAGATAGCTGTGGAGGGAAGAGTTGACCGCAAAGAGGAAGCCGAACAGCATCAGGCCTCCCAGTAGGCTGATGGCGGGGTGGATTCCCGCCTGCAGGGCCACTGCAATCAGTGCCGGAATCACCGCGAGTGCGCCGGCCCAGATGGAAGCGGTTTTTGCGCTCGGTGGCTTGCCGCCACTTCCACCGGTAAAGCGCGGTGCCAGTGATTGCACGGCGCCGTAGCCGATGACCCAAAGTGCCAGGAAGCCACCGACTTTCCAGTGGTCCCAACCGAACTGGCTGGCGAGAAACACCGGTAGTGCCACCACAAACCACACGTCCCGCGCCGCGAACAGAAACAGCCGGGCAGCGGCGAGCAGATTGATCGCGCGGCTCTTGGATAAGATATCCCGGAATCTGCTTTTTGCCTTGGCTTTGCCGAGATCTCTTTTCAGCAGCAGAACACTCGCCAACCACACCAGCGACAGGGCGGCGGCCATGGTCAGCACCGCGCCCCGGAAGCCGAGCAGCGCCAGCAGTGCGCCGCCGAGAAAAAAGCCCACGCCTTTCAGCGCATTTTTGGATCCGGTGAGCAGTGCCACCCATTTGTACAAAGTGCCTTGGGCCTCGGCGGGAACCAGCAGCTTGATCGCGCTCTTGGCGCTCATCTTGTTCAGGTCCTTGGCGATACCGGACAGCGCCTGGGCTGTCATCACCCAGGGCACGGTCAGCAGGGCAGTGGGTACCAGCAGCATGGAAAGCGCGACCACCTGCATTGCCAGGCCGATATTCATGGTCCGGTTCAGTCCCAGCCGCGCGCCCAGCCAGCCGCCGACCAGGTTGGTGACCACGCCGAAAATCTCGTAGAAGAGAAACAGCATGGCGATCTGCAGAGGGCTGTAGCCGAGGTCGTGGAAATAGAGCACCACCAGCATGCGCAGGGCGCCGTCGGTCAGGGTGAAGGCCCAGTAGTTGGCGGTGACCAGCAGGTACTGGCGCACCTGGAGTGGTAGTGATGAAAATAAATGCATCGGTGTTTCGTGACTGCTATGTGGGAGCGGCCGTTGGCCGCGATCGATCTTGAGAAGAGGTTGCAACTCCGATCGCGGCCAACGACCGCTCCTACAGAAAGATTCGCTCGGGTTTCTCAGGAAGCCCGATCCATCGTGCCCACCATCCGCGCCAGCTCGGCGGTGCGATTGGCATAGCCCCACTCGTTGTCGTACCAGGCGTAGATCTTGACCTGGGTGTCGTTGACAACCATTGTCGAAAGGGCGTCGACGATACTGGAGCGGGGATCCGTCTTGTAATCGATGGATACCAACGGGCGCTCTTCGTAGCCGAGGATATCTTTCAACTCATTTTCCGCGGCGGTCTTCAGTAGTTGGTTGACCTCTTCGGCACTGGTGGGCCTTTCCACCTCGAAGACGCAATCGGTCAGCGAGGCATTCGCCAGGGGCACCCGCACCGCGTGGCCGTTCAGCTTGCCGCTCAGCTCCGGAAAGATTGCCGTGATCGCGGTGGCGGAACCGGTGGTGGTCGGAATCAGGCTCATGCCGCAGGCGCGGGCGCGGCGCAGATCCTTGTGCGGCGCGTCGAGAATCGTCTGGGTATTGGTCAGGTCGTGGATGGTGGTCATGGAGCCGTGCCGGATACCCAGCTTTTCATGGATCACCTTGACCACCGGTGCCAGGCAGTTGGTGGTACAGGAGGCCGCGGTCACTATGCGGTGCTTTTCCCTATCGTAGAGTTGGTGGTTCACGCCCATCACCACGTTGAGCACGCCCGCTTCCTTGACCGGTGCGGTGACCACCACGCGCTTTACGCCCTGGTCCAGGTAGGCCTGCAGCAGTTCGCTGGACCGCATCTTGCCGGAGGCCTCGATCACCAGGTCGCATCCGGACCAATCGGTATCACCGACGGCCTTGTTGCGGCTGCAGGGCAGGCGCCGGTCATTGATCACCATGGCGCCGCCGTCAGCATCGGCATTGTGCTGCCAGCGGCCGTGCACCGAGTCGAAGTTCAGCAGGTGCGCCAGGGTTGCCGCATCGCCGGCGGGGTCGTTGATCTGGACAAATTCCACATCTTCCCAGTCCCACCCCGCGCGCAGCACCAGGCGGCCGATGCGGCCAAAGCCGTTGATACCTATCTTGATGGTCATCTCTTTTCTCCGGTAACCAAATTATCTGTTGCGTTGTCGAACCAGTGCCTGGTCCGGTTGGCGAAGTAGACCAGTGACAGCATCACCGGGACCTCCACCAGCACGCCCACCACCGTGGCCAGCGCCGCGCCCGAATGCAGTCCGAACAGGGAAATTGCCACTGCCACCGCCAGTTCGAAAAAATTGGAGGTGCCGATCAGGCCGGCGGGCGCGGCGATGCTGTGCGGCAAGCGCAGCCGCCGCGCCGCCAGGTAGGCGACGGCGAAGATGCCGTAGGTCTGTATCAGCAGTGGGATGGCGATGAGCAGTATCGCCTGCGGCTGGGCCAGGATCGTCTGCGCCTGGAAGCCGAACAGCAGCGCGACAGTGCACAGCAGGCTGAGTATCGACCAGTGCTTGATCCTATGCAGGAAAGTTTCCACCAGCGCGTAGCCGCCGCGCTCCTCCAGCTTGTGCCGGGTCGCTATGCCGGCTGCCAGCGGCAGCACCACGTAGAGCACCACCGACAGCAGCAGCGTCTGCCAGGGCACCTGGATATCGCTCACGCCGAGTAAAAGCGCGGTGATGGGGGCGAAGGCGAAGACCATCACTATGTCGTTCATGGAAACCTGTACCAGGGTGTAGTTGGGATCCCCCTTGGTGAGGTGGCTCCACACGAATACCATCGCCGTGCAGGGTGCCACCCCGAGCAGGATCATGCCGGCGATGTATTCCCCGGCCGATTGCGGGTCCACCCAGCCGGCGAAGAACACACGAAAGAACAGCCAGCCCAGCGCGGCCATGGTGAAGGGCTTGACCAGCCAGTTGATCGCCAGGGTCAGGGCCAGGCCCTTGGGGCGCCGGTGAATCTGCCTGACCGCGGAGAAGTTGATCTGAACCATCATTGGATAGATCATCGCCCAGATCAGCAGGGCCACCACCAGGTTCACGCTGGAGATTTCCAGTTCGGCGAGCGCGGAAAAAAATGCGGAAAACAGGCTGCCCAGCGCCACCCCGGCGACTATGGCGAGGCCGACCCAGAGGGTCAGGTAGCGCTCAAAGGTCCCCATGCTTCTCTTCTCCTATCTCGTCCGGCAGCGACGCCAGCTTGCGCGGTACCGCTTCGGCGAGAATGCTCCGGCAGGCGTTGAGGGTGCACAGAAACAGCAGTCTCATCGATGGACGCTCCTGGCAGCGGAAAGGGATGAGTACATACGCATGGGCGCTGTTTGGCTAGCAGCAGATGCGCGCGCGCTCGGGCCTGTCGCCCATGCGGCACAGATTGCGCAGGTTCTCGTCCATAAAGGACCGGTTGGCGTCCAGTGTTTGCTGCAGCACCGCCTTTGCCCAGTCGTCGAGGGATGGCTCAATGCGGTAGAAAACCCACTGCCCCCGGCGCCTGTCTTGCAGTAGCCCGCAGTTTCTCAACTGCGCCAGGTGGCGGGAGACCTTGGGCTGGCTTTCGCCCAGGGCTTCGGTCAGTTCACACACGCACAGCTCGCCCTCGCAGGCGATCAGCAGCAGGCTGCGCAGCCGCGTCTCGTCGGCGAGACATTTGTAGAAAGCCAGGGGATTCATAGGTTTTGGGCGCGCTCTTTGGTCTGTACCAGCACGAACATTTTGATGCGCTCGTTCAGTTCCTTAAGGGTAGTCTCGAAGGGTCGGGGGCACTGGCGGGTCTTGGGATCGGCAAAATCCCAGGCGATCAGCTCGTGCGCCCCGGGCAGGGGCTGGCACTCCCTGTGCGCCTTGTCGCAGAGGGTAATCACGAAGTCGAAGTCCTGCCGCTCGAATGTCTCGACCGGTTTCGAGTGCAGGTCCGCAGTCGAAACCCCCTGCTTTTCTAAGGCTTGTATCGCCCTCGGGTCCACGTCTTCCGGGGCGGTGCCGGCGCTGCAGGCTTCGAAGTACTCATCCGCATGGTGCCGCAACAGGGCTTCGGCCATCTGCGAGCGGGCTGAGTTGCCGACGCAGAGGAATAGTACGCGCTTTCTCATGATGGTTGCCTGAATGGATATATGGCTGTGAGTATATATGGAAAACCATATATGAAAAGCCCCGGTTCCAGGCCGACCCCTAGACAGGCCAGTCGGTATGTCTTGCTGGCACTTCGCTATATAGTGCACTATATAGCGGATGACGGGAACGATGAAGAGATTGGAGGACCACCGGTGCCGGGCGGGGCGCGCCAGGGAGAAGGGTAGTAATAACCGCGAGAGGAGATGAATTTTGAACGGGCGCCAGTTGCTGCTGCTTGTTTTCTTGTTTGCCTGCGCCGCGCCGTCCTTGGCAGAGGAACTGACGGTCGCTGTCGCTTCCAATTTCACCGCCGCGATGAAAGAGATAGCGGCGGAATTTGAAAAGGCGTCCGGGCACAGGGTAAAGCTGGCTTTCGGCTCCTCCGGCAAGTTCTACGCCCAGATCAAAAACGGCGCGCCCTTCCAGGCTTTTTTCTCCGCCGATACCGCCAAGCCGGCTGCACTGGAGAAAGACGGACTGGCTGTACCGGGCAGCCGCTTCACCTATGTGGTCGGGGGGCTGGCCCTCTGGTCCGCCGATCCGGCACTGGTGGATGATGGGGCCTCGGTCTTGAGAGCCGGGGACTTTCGCAAACTGGCACTCGCCAATCCGAGGCTGGCGCCCCATGGCCAGGCGGCCGTGGAAGTGCTGCGCAATCTCGATCTGGAAGAGGCGACGCGGGCCAAGTGGGTTCAGGGGGAAAACATCGCGCAGGCCTACCAGTTCGTCGCCACCGGCAATGCGGACCTGGGCTTCGTGGCGCTGTCGCAAATCCTGCGGGGCGGACGGCTTGGAGACGGATCGACCTGGATTGTGCCGGACGATTTGTACAACCCGATCCGCCAGGATGCGGTGCTCCTGCGGCGGGGCGCCGCAAGCAGGGGGGCTGTGGAATTTCTGCGGTTCCTGCGCGGGGACAAGGCCAGGGCCATTATCGAGTCCTACGGCTATCGCATCCCTGGGGAAAAGGCGCAGTAGACAGGGTTTTTTCAGTATGGGATTTTCACACGCGGACTGGGTGGCCATCT
The DNA here is from genome assembly GCF_059834885.1 of Microbulbifer sp. SE14. Classification (NCBI taxonomy): domain Bacteria; kingdom Pseudomonadati; phylum Pseudomonadota; class Gammaproteobacteria; order Cellvibrionales; family Microbulbiferaceae; genus Microbulbifer; species Microbulbifer sp. SE14. The sequence continues at coordinate 12,670 of NZ_JCBAJA010000037.1, forward strand.
GGCTGACCCTTCGGCTGGCAGCCATAGTCACACTCCTGCTACTGGTGATAGGCACGCCCATCGCCTGGTGGCTGGCCAGGACCCGCTCGCGCTGGAAGGGGCCGATAGGTGCAGTGGTGGCGCTGCCGCTGGTGCTGCCGCCCACGGTACTGGGTTTTTACCTGTTGCTGGCCATGGGGCCGAACGGGCCGGTGGGGCAACTCACCCAGGCCCTGGGATTGGGCACGCTGCCATTTACTTTCTGGGGACTGGTGGTCGCCTCGCTGTTCTATTCCATGCCCTTTGTGGTGCAGCCGATCCAGAACGCGATTGAGGCGCAGGGAGAACGCCCGCTGGAAGTGGCCGCGACCCTGCGTGCCGGGCCCTGGGACCGCTTTTTTACCGTGGTGCTGCCCCTGGCAAAACCGGGTTTTATCAGCGCGGCCATTCTCGGCTTTGCCCACACCGTCGGCGAGTTCGGGGTAATACTGATGATCGGCGGCAACATTCCCGGCGAGACCCGCGTGGTGTCAGTGCATATCTACGATCGAGTCGAGGCCTTGGAATATGCGCAGGTCCACTGGCTGGCAGGCGCCATGCTGCTCTTTTCCTTTGTCGTTCTGCTGGGGCTCTATATGTTCCAGCACAGACAGTCCCGGACCGGCCTGAGGTACTGGGTCTGATGCCGGGCAGTATCCAGATCCGATTTCACGTTGCCTTTCTATCGTCCGCTCCGTCAGCGGGCGAGCGGCCCTTCTGCCTGGATGTGGACGCGACTTTACCCGGGCGCGGGATCACCGCGATCTTCGGCCACTCGGGTTCCGGCAAGACCACGCTGCTGCGTTGTATCGCCGGGCTGCAAAGAAATGAGAGGGCCCGGCTGGTCGTCAACGACGATACCTGGCAGGACGAAAAATGGTTTCTCCCGCCCCACAGGCGGCCCCTGGGCTATGTGTTCCAGGAAGCCAGCCTTTTCCCGCACCTGAGCGCCCGCGGCAACCTGGATTACGCGGTCAGGCGCGCCGGTGGCGGATGCCCACCGGAATTGGTCCAGCGGGTGATTTCCCTGATGGGGGTCGGCCCGATACTGGAGCGCTATCCCGAGCAGATGTCCGGCGGGGAGCGACGGAGAGTGGCCATAGCGCGTGCGCTGTTGATTCGCCCGCGGCTGTTGCTGATGGATGAACCCCTGGCGTCCCTGGACGCGGCGCGCAAACAGGAAATCCTGCCCTACCTGGAGCGGCTGCGCTCCGAGTTCGATATTCCGATCCTGTACGTCAGCCACTCGATCGACGAAGTGGCACGGCTGGCGGATCACTTGCTGGTGCTGGATAATGGCAGGGTGGCGGCGCAGGGAGAGTTGTCCGAGGTGTTGTCACGGCTGGACCTGCCGTTGCGTCTCGGGGAGGAAACCGGTGTAGTCCTGCAGGGCAGAGTGCTGGAGCGGGATGAGAAATGGCACTTGGTGCGCATAGGTTTCGCCGGCGGCGAAATCTGGCTCCGCGACGGCGGTGACTCGCCGGGGCAGCAGATCCGCGTGCGCATCCTGGCCCGGGACGTGAGCCTCGCGCTGGAATCCCACGATGACACCAGCATTCTCAACCGGCTGCCGGCCGAGGTCAGCGAAATAGCCCCCGACAGCGACGATGCGATGGCGCTGGTGCGGCTGAAGTGCGGGGCGAGCCATATCATTGCACGGCTGACGCGCAGATCGGTCGATCACCTGCGGATTGTGCCGGGCAAGAAAGTCTGGGCGCAGATCAAATCCGTGGCGATCGTTAAATAACTCAAGTTTCGGAGTTCACAGGTGTTGCCAGGCCGGAAGGGAAGAGCCTTCGAGCGGCCCTGCTGCCGGTGGCCACCTGGCAAAAAACCTCATCGGTAAATATTTGCCAGGTGGCCACCGGCAGCAGAGCCTCGCACTGTGCCGCCCGCAGTCTTCCTGCCCTCGATGTGAACTCCGAAACTTGAGTTAAATAACAGGGACCGGAAGCGTAGGTTGGGCTGAGTCTTGCGAAGCCCAACGGGTGCCGCAGCAGTTTGTTGGGGTTCGCAAGGCTCACCCCAACCTACGCCATAAGGGACGTAGGTTGGGTGGGCATCACGAAAATCGCAGGGTGCGCCGTGCGCACCAAAAAACACCGAAGTTCGCCCCCGCTTATTCGGCCATCAGTATCACGCTGGACGCCTTGAAAAAGGCACAGGCGCTGTCGCCTTCCTTCAGCCCCAGGTTCTCGACACTGTCATTGGTGATAATCGCGGAGATGCTCTTGCCCCCGCCCAGGTCGAGGGTGATATCGCTGTTCACCGCACCGGTGGTGATGCGTGAGACAGCGCCGAGCAGTTTGTTGCGCGCGCTGGTCTGCAGTTCCGTGTCCCTGCTCAGCAGCACCCAGGAGGCCTTGACCAGGGCTATGGCGCTTGCGCCGACTTTCAGGCCCAGGGCCTGCAGGCTGTCGTTGGTGATAATGGCGGCCAGGCTCTGGTCGGCGCCGATGCGCAGCTCCACTTCCGCGTTGACCGAGCCGGTCGTTACCTTGATGATCTCGCCGCGAAACTGGTTGCGCGCGCTGGTTTTCACCGATTCGCTCCTGATGAAGTTGGCGATGTCGCCGATGGAGTGCAGCCTGGCGCCCAGGCGTTGGAGAAAGTTCTCGTGCTCTTCCTGCAGGGCCAGGAAACCGCGGATGATTTCCCGGCCCAGGTCCGTGACCGCGGTGCCGCCGCCCCTGGCTCCGCCGGCGGTGCGGACCACCAGCGGTTGCTCGGACATATTGTTCATCGCGTCCACCCGGTCCCAGGCGGTCTTGTAGCTGATGCCGACTTCCTTCGCCGCGGCGGAAATGGAGCCGCAGGCCTCGATGGCCTGCAGCAGCTGTATCTGCGCGGCGGTGAAGGCGTAGCGGTCCCCGCTCAGCAGGAAAAGGTTGCCCTGCAGGCTGGCCGGCTTTGCCTTGCCCACGGCTGATCACTCGCGGCTAGATGTCGAACTCGGCCCACACGGGCGCGTGGTCCGAGGGGCGCTCCATGGAGCGGATATCGTAGTCCACGCCTGTGGATACGCATTTTTCTGCCAGCGGTTCGGTGGCCAGGATCAGGTCGATGCGCAGGCCGCGCTTGGGTTCACGCTCGAAGCCGCGGCTGCGGTAGTCGAACCAGCTGAAGATGTCGTTGCAATCCGGGTTCTGCGTGCGGAAGGTGTCCACCAGGCCCCAGTCCTGGATCTTCTGCAGCCACTCGCGCTCCTCGGGCAGGAAGCTGCACTTGCCGTCGCGCAGCCAGCGCTTGCGGTTTTGTTCGCCGATACCGATATCCAGGTCGGTGGGAGAGATGTTCATGTCGCCGATCACCAGTACCGGCGCCTCGGGTTTGCAGGTGGTCTGCAGGTAGTCGTCCAGGTCGGCGTAGTATTTGCGTTTGTTCGGAAACTTGACCGGGTGCTCGCGGTTCTCGCCCTGGGGAAAATAGCCGTTGATCACCGTCAGCGGCTCCTCGCCGCCGATATCGAATTTGCCCATGATCATGCGCCGCTGGGCATTGTCATCCTCTTTCGGGAAACCGTATTCGCGGTCGACAAAAGGGTAGCGGGAGAGCAGGGCGACGCCGTAGTGGGTTTTCTGGCCGAAGAAGATGACCTCATAGCCCAGGTCGCGCACCACGTCTACCGGAAAGTCCTCGTCGGTGCACTTGGTTTCCTGCAGGCCGATGATGTCCGGGGACCGGGATTCGACCAGGGCCTCCAGCTGGTGCAGGCGCGCGCGGATGCTGTTGACGTTAAAGGATACGACTTTCATTTATTGTGTTCTCCCCCTGAAAAATAAAAAGGCCGGGCGCACCCAACCTGAAAAATTCTGGCGACCTGGGGCCGCGGTCGTAGTTAAAGACTTTTGTAGGGCGGATAAGCCTCAAGCGAGTCCACCCTATGATCTTCCCGAGTCCCGAGTCCCGCGGTCCCGCCCTATTCGAAATTCGCCACCTGCGGCGGCGACTTGGCGATCTTGTCGTAGAGGCCGATAAAGTCCGCCATGATATAGCCGGCCTCGTTGAGGATGGGATCTTTTGTCAGGTCGATCTCCACCGGGCCGCCTACGGTTGCGACTTCCTCCGACTCGCTCTCCTCGTAGGCCTCGAAGCTCTCGTAGGGTTCCAGGCCCTTGGCGGTGCGGCGGCGGTTTTCCATGGTCAGCAGGCGCTGGTTCAGGGCCTTGCGCTCGTCTTCGCGGGCCTCCTCGTTCAGGGAGACGAACTTCTGGTCCGCGCGCTCGCTTTCATACTGGAACTGCTCTCGCAGGAAGATGAAGTCCGGATCCGCCGCAGTGCGCTGGTTGTGCTTGCTGATCAGCGGCGGCAGCAGTTCCTTCAGGTTGAAGTACTTGGCGTGGGGTACTGCGTGGATGCGATCCCAGGGCAGGGCGGTGTCGTAGGCGCTCTCGCCGACCTGCTCGGCATCGATCAGCGCCGGCATCGGAATATCTGGCGTCACGCCGGCGTGCTGGGTGCTGTCGCCGGATACACGGTAGAACTTGGACTGGGTGATCTTCAGCTGGCCCTCTTTCAGCGGAGCCATGGTCTGTACGGTGCCCTTGCCGAAGGACTGGTTACCCACCACCAGGCCGCGGTTGTAGTCCTGGATGGCGCCGGCAAAGATCTCCGACGCGGACGCGGACAGGCGGTTGATCAGCACCATCAGTGGACCGCGGTACATGGCGCGGGAGCGGGAGCGGTTGTGGCGCGAGATCTGCTCGTTGGCGTGGCGGATCTGCACCACCGGTCCCTGGTCGATAAACAGGTCGGTGAGCATGGTGGCTTCCTGCAGGGAGCCTCCACCGTTGTTGCGCAGGTCCAGGATGATGCCGTCGACCTTTTCCTCTTTCAGTTCGGCGAGCAGTTTGGCCACGTCGCGGGTGGTGCTCTTGTAGTTCGGGTCGCGGCGGCGATAGGCCTCGAAGTCGATATAGAAGGTCGGCAGGTTGATCACGCCGATCTTGTAGGTCTTCTCACCATCGGAGAATTCGAAGGTGGCCTTCTTGGCCGCCTGGTCCTCCAGCTTGACCTTGCTGCGCTGGATCAGGATGGTCTTGTGGCTGCCGTCGCCGCCGGTGGGGATGGTCTCCAGGCGCACGTAGGTACCGGCCGGGCCGCGGATCAGGTCCACCACGTCGTCCAGGCGCCAGCCGACCACGTCGACCATGTCGCCCGTCTTGTCCTGGCCCACGGCGACTATCTTGTCGTTGGGCTTGATCTTGCCGGTGCGGTCGGCGGGGCCGCCCGCCACCAGGCGCGCCACCTTGGTGTACTCGTCCTCTACCTGGAGCACTGCGCCTATGCCCTCGAGGGACAGGGACATGCTCATATTGAAATTTTCCAGTGAGCGCGGCGACAGGTAGTTGCTGTGCGGGTCGTACAGGCGGGTCAGTGAATTCATGTACAGCTCGAACACATCGTCGCTGCTCTGCTGCTGGACGCGCTTCAGCTGGCCCTTGTAGCGGCGCACCAGCAGATCGCGGATCTCATCGTCTTCCTTGCCGGTCAGGCGCAGGTTCAGCACGCTGCTCTTCAGGCGCTTGCGCCACAGCTCGTCGGCGGCGCTGATGGAGGCGGGCCACTCGCTCTCCTCGCGATCCAGCTCCAAAGCCTCGTCGCGGTTGAAATCGAACGCTGGCAGGCCCTTGTCCATCTGCGAGAGGATATTGTTCAGGCGATCGGTCACCCGCAGGCGGTAGCGGTTGTAGATATCGAAGCCGGCCTTCACCTGGCCGGCGCGCAGCTCGTCATCCAGCTTGGCGCGCCACTGGCGGAACTCGTTGATATCCGAGGCGAGAAAATAGCTCTTGGTGGGATCCAGGGCCTCGATATATTCGTCCCAGAGCTCCTCGGACATATCGTCGCCGATCTTCAGCTTGTTGTAGTGCAGCATCTCCAGCTTGCCGACGATCTCGCGCGCGGTACTGCCCTGGTCCTCTTCGGGCTGCAGGACATTCGCCTCGGCCAGGGTGGCCGGAGAGAGCAGGGTCAGGGTGAGGAGCAAGAAGCCGGAAAACAGGGCGGCGATCCGATTGGTAAGCATAGGGGGTCTCTTTATACGTCCTACTTCATAGGAAGCCGATGTCCCGGAGGCGCCGGCGACCTATAGCTTAGGACAAGTATAAAGGCTGAAAGCTCCAAAAGGCATGAATTGCCTCTAATCCGAGGCAAATGGTGCCGTCAAAAGCCGGATTCCGAGAAGAAGTTGCACTGAGAGGGGCAGATTGACCCCTATGTACTCATAAAACCGGCACCGAACTCCCTCCTGGCGACGCAAGTTGGATATTTGTTGTTCAATTCGACCTGTTGACTGCCCGGTCATTTGAGCGGAATACCACTGTGCCATAGTTGATTCGGGGCGGTCAAATCCTGTCCGCCGACCAGCCGTTCCTTCCATCGGGGGGGCATTTTGCCAGTTTCGGTCGACCTGTTGATTCCAGGGGCCGGTATCCAGAAACCGGACGCAGGGCCTCCACCGGCGCGACTGGACTGACTTACGGACAGAAAGTGCTGACGGTGGCCGATGGCCTGGTGGTCACGGGATGTACAGGTTTTCCAACCAGAAACCCTTTGTACTGCCCACAGACACTGGCGTCATCACCCTCGAGGAGATAGACGGCAACAACGTGATCATCGCCCTGGGCAACGGCCAGTACGCCTTCTACACCCACCTGCAGCCCGCTTCGATCAAGGTAAAAGAGGGGGAAAAGGTGAAGACGGGACAGCTGCTCGGGCTGGTGGGCAACACCGGCATTACGGGCGCGCCGCGCGCGAAGTGCTCGCCGCACTAAGCTAGGGTTCTGTTCCATTCTGTTTGGAACCAAGGCGTAGGTTGGGGTGAGTGCAACGAACCCCAACATAAGGCGCCGGCAGTCATGTTGGAGTCCAACCTGGGCTTTTTGCGGTGCCTGATGTAATTTCTGCTCCTCTACGCCGACTAACGTTTGAGCTGTCGGACAAGGTCGAGGAGTCATTCCATGTTAATAAGCAAAAAGCCGGGAGATCTTTCGGAGAGCCACGTCACCTCCGAGTCCAGCTACCGGAATCGCCGCACCTTCCTGAAAACCCTGGGGATCGGCGGCATGGCGATGGCCACATCCGCCCACGCGGGATTGTTCGATCTGCTGTCACCCGATAGTGACGAACGGCGGGAGGTCGTGCGCAAGCCGCTGCAGTTTGCGCGGGACAAGCCCACCCCCTCCCTGACCCTGACTCCGGAAGCCAAGGTCACCAGCCACAACAACTTCTACGAATTCGGCACCGGCAAGACGGACCCGGCGCGCCACAGCCAGTCGCTGAAGCTGGAGCCCTGGACGCTGACTGTCGAGGGGGAGGTCGCCAGACCCGGCAAAGTCGATGTGTGGCAGCTGATGGCGGATTCACAGCTCGAGGAGCGCATCTACCGGATGCGCTGCGTCGAGGCCTGGTCCATGGTGATTCCCTGGGTCGGTTTCGAGCTGGGTGCATTCCTCAAGCGCTTCGAGCCCACGAGTAGGGCGAAGTACGTCGCCTTCGAGACGCTCTACGATCCCGGGCAGATGCCGGGACAGAAGAACCGCTACGTCGGCGGCGGTATCGATTACCCCTATGTGGAGGGACTACGCATCGACGAGGCGATGCATCCGCTGACGATTCTGGCGGTCGGCCTCTACGGCAAGACACTGCCAACCCAGAACGGCGCTCCTATCCGACTGGTGGTGCCGTGGAAATACGGTTTCAAGGGCATAAAGTCGATCGTCAGAATACGCCTGCTGGAAAAGATGCCGCCCACCACCTGGAACCTGTTGGCTTCGAATGAGTACGGCTTCTACGCCAATGTGAATCCGGCCGTGGATCATCCCCGCTGGTCCCAGGCTACCGAGCGATTTATCGGCGCGGGCGGACCGCTGTCGGTCAAGCGCCAGGAAACACTGCCGTTCAACGGCTACGGCGATCAGGTCGCGTCCCTTTATTCCGGTATGGATCTGAAGAAGTATTTCTGATGGCGACGATCGAACAGACTTCGAAACCCCGGTCGCTGCAATGGCGCAAAGCCACTGCAGTGACTTTGCAGATACTGGTGCACCTGGGCGCGGTGGCGCCGCTGCTGTGGCTCTATTTCGCGATCAACCAGGGGCTGTTCGGCGGCGACCCAATAAAGGAGTTGATCCATTTTCTCGGCCTGGGCGCGCTGCGACTGTTGATGCTGACACTGCTGGTATCCCCGCTGGCCAGCGGCCTGTCTTTCGGGCAGCTGAACAGACTGCGCCGCCCACTGGGACTCTGGTGTTTTACCTGGGCGTTTTTACATTTTTTTTCCTGGCTGGCCCTGGAACTGGCTTTTGACTGGTCCCTGATCGGCAGCGAGCTGGTGGAGCGCACCTATATCCTGGTGGGCTTTTCGGCCTGGCTGTTGCTGCTGGCTCTGGCCGTTACCTCGATTCCCAGACTGATGAAACTGATGGGGCGCAACTGGAAAAAGCTGCACGGCCTTGTCTATCCGATCTTGCTGCTGGCCTGCTGGCATTTCTGGTGGTCGCTGAAAAGCGGTTGGATAGAGCCAGCTGTCTATCTCTCGGCGGCGCTGGTCCTGCTTTTCGCGAGGCGGGATAAAGTGACCAAGTGGTTGCGCAGCTTCGCGCCTTGAATCCCCGCCTGGTAGGAGCGGCCGGTGGCCGCGATCGATCTTTCAGTATATCCCGGACATCAATCGCGGCCACCGGCCGCTCCTACAAGAGGGGCGAAGTTATCCACGCAGCAGTTTTCTGCGCGAAAAGCGCTCGTAGAGCAGCGGCAGCACAAACAGAGTCAGGAAAGTCGCGGTCACCAGTCCGCCGACAATGACCGTCGCCAGCGGTCTCTGTATCTCCGCACCGGCCCCGGTGGACAGCAGCATCGGGATCAGTCCCAGCGCCGAGGTGATCGCGGTCATCAGCACCGGGCGCAGCCGGGACACGGCGCCGTCGAAGACCGCCTCTTGCACATTCGCGCCGCCGGCTATGCGCCGGTTGATACTCTCCACCATCACCACGCCGTTTAATACTGCGACGCCGAACAGGGTGATAAAGCCCACCGAGCCGGGCACGGAAAGATATTGCCCGGAAAGCCATAGGGAAAGGATACCGCCGATCACCGCCAGGGGCACATTCACCAGTATCAGCAACGCCTGGCCGACGGAGTTGAAGGCGAAGTAGAGCAGCAGGGCGATCAGTGCCAGTGACAGTGGCACCACCAGTGCGAGTCTTTGCTGCGCGCGCTGCTGGTTCTCGAACTGGCCACTGATGGTCACCGAATAGCCCGCCGGCAGATCCACCCGATCGGCGATGGCCGCGCGGATATCCGCCACCACACTGCCCATATCCCGGCCCTGCACATTGGCCTGCACCACCAGGCGGCGCTGAACATCGTCTCGGCGCACCTGGGGCGGGCCGGATTCGATGCGCACCTCCGCCACATCGCCCAGGCGCACCCAGGCACCGGACGGCGACTGCAGGCGCAGTTCGGCGATGGCCTCGCGATCGTCGCGGAAGCGCTCGGCCAGGCGCACATAGATATCGTAGCGCTCGTTGCCGTTGATGATCTGCCCGGCGCCGACGCCGCCGAGGCCGTCGCGCACCAACCCCATCAGGTCGCCCACCGACAAACCGTAGCGGGACAATTGACGGCGGTCGGGTTTGATCACAAGCTGCGCCTCGCCGGCAATCTGTTCCAGAGCCACGTCGCGAGTACTGGCGACACTCTTGACCGCGACTTCGATGGCGCGGCCCTTTTTGGCGAGTGTCTCCAGGTCCGGGCCGAACAGTTTGATCGCCAGTTGCGCCTTGACGCCGGACAGCAGTTCGTCGACCCGGGTCGCGATCGGTTGGGAGAAATTGAGCAGCAGCCCCGGGTGCGTCTGCAGCTTTTCCTCCATCAGCCGCTGCAGGTCCCCGCGGCTGCGGGCGCTCACCCATTCCGATACCGGCTTCAGTCCGATATAGATCTCTATATTGTTGACCGGCTCGGGATCCCCGCCGATTTCCGCGCGGCCGATGCGCGACAGCGCATAGTCCACCTCGGGGAATTCCAGCAGCATCGCCTCCAACTTCGGCGCCACCTCCAGCGCGGTATCCAGGCTGGCCGACGGTGCCAGGGTCACGCGCAGGTTGATGGTGCCTTCTTCCAACTCCGGCACAAACTCGGTGCCGAGGTGCGGCAGCAACAGCAGTGCAGCCAGAAGCAGTATCCCGGCCGCGAACATCACGACTCCGCTGTTGCCCAGCGACCAGGCCAGGCCGCGGCGATAGAGACGCTTCAGCGGCAGCAGCAGCGGGCTCTGCCGCGGTGTAATGCCGCGGCGGAACATATAGCTGGCCAGCGCCGGTACGATCACCAGGGCGACGAGTATCGCGGCGACTATCGCCAGCATGATGCTGATCGCCATCGGCTGGAACAGTTTGGCTTCCACCCCTTCAAAGCTGAACAGTGGCAGGAACACCACCAGGATAATGGCCGCGGCAAAGAAAATCGGCCGCGCCACCTCACGACCCGCTTGTCGTAGGCGCAGGGTCATGCCCTCGCGGCCGGCACTCTCCTCCGCGCTCTCATCCGAAGAGAGGTGCCGGTAGATGTTTTCCACCATCACCACCGAACCGTCCACCAGCATGCCGATGGCCACGGCGAGGCCGCCGAGGGACATGAGGTTGGCGGACATCCCGGACAGTGCCATCACCAGCAGGGCGACCCCGATGGCAATGGGAATGGAGATCAGTACCAGCAGGGTGGCGCGGAGGTTCATCAGGAACAGCGCCAGCACCGCGACGATAAACACAAACGCCAGCAGCAGTGCTTTCGTTACCGTGTGCACCGCCCGGGTGATCAGGTCCGCCTGATCGTAAAAGACCTCGAAGCGCACGCCCTCCGGCAGTGCCTGCCGGATCAGTGCGACCCGTTCATTGATGCCGTCGATGGTGGCCTTGGTATTGGCTCCCATGCGCTTGAGCACTATGCCGGACACCACCTCTCCCAGGTGCTGGATATTTCCCTCATCGTCCCGGCGGCTGGTGGTAACGGCGCCCTGGCGGATCTCGCTGCCAAGTTCCACCCGCGCGACTTCGGCCAGGGTCACCACAGTGCCGTCGACGCTTTTCAGCGGCACCTGGCGGATTTCCTCCAGGCCCTGTTCGCCGTGGTCCAGCCAGCCGGTGCCGCGGATCACCAATTGCTCCTGGCCACGGTTCATGTACCAGCCGCCCACACTGGTGTTGTTGGCCTCGAGGGCGGTGATCACATCCCCCTGGCTCAGTTGGTAGGCGAGCAGCCGCGACGGGTCCAGGTTCACCTGATACTGGCGTACCTCGCCGCCGAAGGAGAGCACATCGGTGACGCCGTCCACCGGCATCAGCAGCAGTTTTACCACCCAGTCATTGAGACTGCGCAGCTGCATTGGGCTGTAGCCGGAGCCTTCGTCGGCGACCAGCAGGTACTGGTACACCTGGCCGAGCCCGGAAGTGTTCGGCCCCATCTCCGGTGTGCCCAGGCCCGCGGGAATCAGTTCCCGCGCCGCCTGCAGCCGCTCGAACACCAACTGGCGGGCGAAATAGGTATCCGTGTCCTCGCGAAATACCACGGTGACGCCGGACAGGCCCGTCTTGGAAATGGAGCGCACTTCCTCCACATCCGGCAGCGCGTACATCACCGCCTCGATGGGGTAGGTGATCAGCTGTTCCACCTCCTCGGCGGCGAGGCCCGGCGCCTCGGTATTGACGGCCACCTGTACATTGGTGACATCGGGAAACGCATCCAGGTTGAGACGCGGCACAATAAAAAATGCGGACGCGACCAGCGTCAGCAGGGCCGTCACCACCAGCGGGCGGTTGGCGACTGCCCAATCCACGATACGATTGAACATTGTCTGCCCCCTAGTGGTTGTGTGGATCGAAGCCGCCCTTGGCGATTTGCGAGGCAACGAAGAAAGCCCCCTCAACAACCACTCTGGTGCCCTCGGGCAGGCCGCTGACCTGGCGCCAGCGGCCGAAAGCGCGACCGACCTCAATCTCCACCGCTTCGAACCGGTTGGGTTGTTGTTCGACGAACAGTATCCAGTCGCCGTCGTCACCGCGCACCAGCGCCGCCTCCGGTACCGCCACCACCGGCTGCGGGGTTTTCAGCAGAAAGTGGACGTCGGCAAACATGCCGGGGTGCAGGCGGTGGGATCTGTTGTCGACCAGCAGCCGCACGATCCGGGTGCGGGTCTGCGGATCTATCGCGTGTGCCTCGTGGGTGATTTCTGCCGGAAACTCTTCGTCGCCGATGCCGATCAGTGCCGGTGAACCGGCCGGCAGAGCCAACCTGCTGTCCGCGGGCAGCCGCGCCTCCACCCAGAGTTCGCTCTCGCTGACCAGCTCCAGGAGTTTGTCGCCGGCACTGACCGCCTGGCCCTGGTGAAAGTTGTCCGCGAGGACCACGCCGCCGGTGGCCGCGAAAAGCGTGTATTCCCCGGCCTTCTGCAACCGGCCGGCGGCCGCGTCCTCGATCGCGGTCTCCGACAGGCCCAGGGCCTGGAGCTTGCCGCGGGCGCTGCGGTAGCCGCTTTCCGCCAGCACATAGCTTTTTTCACCAGTGAATTCGCGCCCCAGTTTCCACACCCGCTGCCACTCGTCGGCGCTCCTGTGCAGAGCCTGCTGCGCATCGGCGACTGTCTCGCTGCTGAGGGTGACCAGCGGCTGTCCCTTCTGCACATGCTGGCCAAGCACGGCGTGGCGCTTCACCACGACGGAATTGACCCGCGGTGACAACAGGTAGCTGCGGTAGCCGTTGGCGGCGACCTCGCCGGGCGCGTAATGGCGGTACTCGACGATGCGCGCGACCAGTGGCTCGACGCGGATATCCGCCAGCGCAATCTGCCCTGCGTCCAGGGTTATCCGTTCCGCACCCTGTTCTCTATCGGCCTGGTGGCCGCCGCCTTCGACGTGGCTTTCATTGGGCGCTTGCGGATTCCTGTCCGCGGGATTACAGCCGGCGACGGCCAGCAGCAGGGAAAAAATGATGAGTCGGTAATGCATGAATTTCAGCTCTAAAACGTTGGCCGGCAGCCACGGCGACAGGTTGCCGTTGTCGTCGGGCTCCGAGTGTCGAAAATCCGGGCGCGCGCAAATGCGCGAAAGCGCCGCGGGGATCAGAAAGTCAGGCCTGAATCAGGCGATTGGGGGCTGCAGGTCGGGTGGGCTGTTGAGGGACAGGAAATTCAGGGAGTAGCGGGAGAGGCTGTGCCGCTGATCGGGTAGGGCGACAGTGGCGGCGGGAGCGAGGGCAAAAAACTGTGCCGGGCTGTGGCAGTGGCAGCAGTGGTGGCAGTCCTGGGCCAGGAATTTTTCACCCCGGTGGTGATCTCCGGCGGTATCCACGTGGTCGGCGGCATCGCTGTGATGCGCCGGCACATGGGTGGCGATGTTCTGCAGTTCCTGGTGACTGTCATAGAAGGCCGCCACCGACTGGGAAACCAGCAGTGCGACCAGCAGGTAGCAAAGGCGCGCAACTCTTGATGACAGCATTGTGATGACAGTTTGGTAATAGTGGAGGAGGGCACCGGGTTACATTCGGAAAGTCCCAAGACTCTAGCAAAGGTCGGCGGCGCTGACAAAAACGGAACTGCAAGTTTTTGTAAAAGGCAACCAGTCAGTCGCCTCTCGGGGCTCGAACAGTGTGTAGGTTGGGGTGAGCTTTGCGACAAATGTGCCGGGAGCAAATTTGGACGCAAGAGGCGCCCGAAGGGCGAGCGCCACGGATGGCGCGAGTCAACCCCAACATGCCCCGGCGCCCGTTGGGCTTCGCTGTGCTCAGCCCAACCTACTCAACCCCCTCGGGGTGACAACCGGATCCGTGACGGGGCAGCTGGATGGTCGCACGGAGTCCTCCGCCCTCGAGGTTTTCGAGCAACAGCTCGCCGCCGTGGGCCCGGACGATATTGCCGGCGATGGAAAGGCCCAGGCCGACGCCGCCGGTGCGGCTGTTGCGCGACTTCTCCAGCCGGTAGAAGGGACGCAGTACCGCCGACAGTTCGCCGGCGGGAATTCCCTGCCCGCTGTCGCTCACGGCGATATGAATACTGTCCGGCAGCCCCCTCAGTGTCACCCTCGCCTCGCCACCGTATTTGATCGCATTGTCGATCAGGTTTTGCAGGCCGCGGCGCAATGCCGCGGGGCGCAAGTCGAGGGTAAAGTCGCCTTCGGCGGTGTCGCAGTGCACCGGGTAACCCTCTTCGCGGAGGTCGTCACAGAGGCTCTCCACCATGGCGCGCAGGTCGGTCCGGCGCGGGGGTTCGCCGGGTTCCACGCCGCGGACGAAGTCGATCACCGACTGGGTCATCAGTTTCATGTCTGCCACCACGCGCAACATGCCGTCACGCTCCTGTCGGTCCTGTAACAGCTCGGCGCGCAGTTGCAGGCGGGTGACCGCGGTGCGCAGGTCGTGGGAGACGGCGGCGAGCATTTCCGTCTGGCCATGCACCAGCCGCGCGAGGCGTCCCTGCATGCGGTTGAACGCCCGCGCCGCCGAGGCGACTTCGGCGGGACCGTCTTCCGGCAGCGACGGCGCATCGATATTGGTACCGATGCTGTCGGCTGCCCGGGCCAGCTTGCCGAGCGGCGCCACCGTCTTGCGGATCAGGTAACCGGCCAGCAGCAGGGCCACCAGGCTGGAAAACAGCAGGTAGACCACCACCGCGTCGTGAATCAGGGATTCCCCCTCCGGCAGTATCGCGTGAAAGACGGCGCGCTCGTCGTCGGGAAAGCTGACCGAGACCAGGACATCGAAACCGTGCAGCGGCTCGCGCCGGGCCAGCAGGGGCGAGGGTTTCAGGCGGCGCAGGCAGACGCGGGCGTCGAATCCGGGCACGTCGGCGAAGGCGGTGTCGAGGGATTCTTCCAGGCGCTCGGAGAAGTCATTGTCCCGGCAGCGCTCGTCGTCGAGATTGCCGGGTTCGGGAAACATGGTCAGGAATTGGGTTTCCGCTGCGGTGAGAATGCGCCGGCGGTCCCGCTCGGGGAAGCTGCGGGCCAACTCGACCACGCCGATAATGCGGGCCGCGAGATCGGTGGCCTCGGTCAGCAGTATGGTCTTGTCCCGGTTGATCTCGTAGATCGCCAGGCTGACGGTGTGCGACAACAGAAACGCGCAAAACAGCACCAGTATCGTGCGCGATCGGATGGTGCGCGGCAGCCGGATTTTCACTCTGTCTCGACCGGGTAGGTAAAGATATAGCCGGTGCCCCAGGCGGTCTTGATGATCTCCGGTTTCTTGGCGTCGTCGCCGAGTTTGCGCCGCAGGCGGCTGATGTGGGAATCGATACTGCGGTCGAACGGAAAGCTGTCCCGGCCCTTGGTCAGGTCCAGAAGCCGATCGCGGGACAGGGGCACCTGCGGGTTCTGCACGAAGGCGAGCAGCAATTCCGTCTCGCTGGTGGAGAGGGGAATCGCAGTGGAATCCGCGTCCAACAGCTCCATCTGCGCCGGATGGAAGCGCCAGCCGGCGAAGCGGTAGTGGCCGCGCCGGCGGCCGGCGGCGGGCTGTCGCGCGCGGCGCAATACGGCCTTGATACGCGCGAGCAGCTCGCGGCCACTGAACGGCTTGACGATATAGTCATCCGCACCCAGCTCCAGCCCGACGACCCTGTCTATCTCGTCGTCCTTGGCGGTGATCATGATCACCGGCGGCATCTCCGTATCGCTGTGCAGCTGGCGGCAGAGGTCGAAGCCGTCCCGCCCCGGCAGCATCACGTCGAGCAGTATCAGGTCCACGGGCTTTTGTCCGAGCAGCGCGAACATCTCCTCGCCGTCTCCCGCCGCTTCGACCACATAACCTTCTCCGGTCAGAAGCTTCGAGAGCAGGGCTCGGATATCGCAGTCGTCGTCGACGACCAGTACGCAGGCCTTGGGTGCCGCCATCGGAGTCACTTCAGTTGGCAATTGTTGCAAAAGGTGCGGCGGGGGCCTGAGCGGCCGGCACGGCACCGCGGCGTGTGAAGTCACGACTTTAGCAAAGGCGCCGGACAGGGCCAAGTTGCGGGACTCGCGGAGGAGGGCGGCGAGTGCCGGAAAATGAGTTCGACAAACTTTGCCACACTTTTTCACCGTCCTGACAATGTTCGGCACATTAAAAGTGCCAAAGTAATCCGGCTGCCGAAAATAACGTTGCACGAACAGCAGGCGAACTATGGCGAGAATAAAGCGACTATTGATCCGCATTGGCGCGCCCCTCGCGCTGGCGATCGGCCAGCCGCTGGCGGCGATGGAACCACTGAGTGGCGAGGAGCTGGTATCGGCCTGCGACGCCCACCAGAAGGGACTGGATCAGGCTGCCGCGTCCACCTGTCGGGCGTTTATCCAGGGGTATCTGTCGGCGACCGACGAGGTAGTGGCCGAAGAGGACCGGCCGACCGGATTCGTCGCCCGCGCCATCCGCACCCGCGCCAGCCGGTTGTCCGACGACGCCGAGCGGCGTCTCAACAGCCGCTACTGCCTGCCCGAGGGCGAGCGCCTGGAAGACCTGATCGCCAAGGTCGCCGCCCAGCCACGGGAGCTGCCCGCCGGTGCCGACGCCGCCGGCGTGATGCAGCGGGTCTTCGAAGCCCACTACCTGTGTGATTCGGCACTGAGGAGCTGATGGCGCAGCGGTGCCGATTAATCGGTTGAGTTCGCGCGAGTTTACCATGCGTTACACCATTTCCCTGTTTGCGGTGCTGGCCTTTATCTGGCTTGCCAACTCCGGCCACTACTCGCCGCTCCTGCTCACCTTTGGTTTGCTGTCGGTGGTTTTCGCCCTGCTCGTGGCGCGCCGGATGAAGATCGTCGATGGCCAATCCCAGCCCCTGCACCTGCTGCTGGTGCTGCCCGGCTACTACTGGTGGCTGTTCCGGAAAATCCTGCGCAGTAATTTCGAGGTGGCCGCCTGTGTCTGGCGGGGCAGGGGATCGCTCAATCCCGCCAGCGCGCGGATTGCGACTTCGTTGCGCAGCGATCTCGCCCGGGTGCTCTACGCCAACTCCATTACCCTGACGCCGGGCACGGTGGCGGTCGATATCGGGGGCGGGGAAATACTGGTGCACGCCCTGAATGCGGAATCGCTCGACGATCTGCGCGGCGGCGAAATGGAAAAACGGGTCGGGGTACTGGAGGCGCTGGAAAAATCATGCTGACGGCAACCGCAATCGCGCTGCTGGTGGTGATGGCACTGGCGCTGGCGCGGGCCCTGCTGGGCCCGACGATGTACGACCGCATTCTGGCGGTCAACGTATTCGGCACCAAGACGGTGCTGCTGATCGCGGTGATCTGCTTCACGCTCGGCAAGCCGGAGTTCCTCGATATCGCACTGGTATACGCGCTGATCAACTTTGTCAGCGTGATCGGTGTACTGCGCTATTTCGAATTCCGCTCCCGCAATGGCGGCGAGACAGGCAGGGCGGGAGCAGCGCATGATTGAAACGGTTTTTTCCCTACTCAGCGCGCTGGCGCTGGCATCGGGCTGTTTCTTTATGCTGTCCGGTGCAGTGGGGTTACTGCGTTTCCCGGACTTCTACACGCGCATGCACGCCGCGGGTGTCACCGACACCCTGGCCACCTTCCTGATCATCGGCGGATTGATGCTGATCGCCGGCTGGAGCCTGGCGCTGTTCAAGCTGGGCCTGATACTGCTGTTTATTTTCTTCACCAGTCCCACCGCGAGTCACGCCCTGGCCAAGGCGGCGCAGCACGGTGAGCTGCGGTTGGCGGAGCGCCGCGAAGCGGAAACGGAGCCCGCCGCCGAACCGGAAATCGCAGCGAAGGCGGATACCGCCGTCTGACAGTCAGGGGGAATTCGATCGTGGAACTGATACTGGATATCGCACTGCTCGCCCTGCTGCTGGCGACCGCCGCGGCCATCGCCTGGACCAGGGACCTGTTTGCGGCCGCCATGCTGGCCGGCATCTATGGCCTGCTGTCCGCCAGCTTTTTCATGACCATGGGCGCGGTGGACGTGGCCTTCACCGAGGCCGCGGTCGGTGCCGGCATATCGCCGCTGCTGATACTGCTGACCCTGGCCCTGTGCGGCCGCCGCCAGCGCGCCAATCCCACCCGCGCGGTGGCGGCGCTGCTGCTGGTGGCCTCCGTCGGCGCGCTGCTGGTCGCGGCGACACTGGATATGCCGGCCTTCGGCGCCGCTGACGCGCCGGCGCATCTGCACGTGGCGCCGCGCTATATCGGCGAATCGCTGGCGGAGATCGGCATTCCCAATGTCGTCACTTCGGTACTGGCGAGCTATCGCGCCTTTGACACCCTCGGCGAGGTGGTGGTGATCTTCACCGCCGGCCTCGGCGTGCTGGCGCTGCTGGGCGGCGGCCGCGGGGAGAGTCCGGCCACCGCTCCTGTTGCTTCTGCCGCGGATAGGCAGCCGCAGCACCTGGTGCTGCGGGTGATCGCGAAGATACTGATAGCCCCAATCCTGACCTACGCCCTCTACGTGCAGTTTCACGGTGAGTACGGGCCGGGCGGCGGCTTCCAGGCCGGGGTGATCTTTGCGGTGGGTTTCATTCTCTACGGACTGGTATTCGGGCTGGATGCGGTGCGTCGGGTGGCTTCGAGCGGCCTGGTACAAGTGCTCGCCGCGACGGGTGTGCTGATCTACGGCAGTGTCGGCCTGCTGGGGCTGGTCACCGGGCGGAATTTTCTCGATTACAGCGGCCTGGCCGGGGACCCGGTCAGCGGACAGCATATCGGCATCATCGCCATAGAACTCGGTGTCGGCATCACCGTGGCCGCGGTGATGCTGCTGGTGTTTTATCTCTTCTCCGCGCAGCTGCAGCACCGGCGGCGGGGCGTTGCAGCGGCGGAGGCGTTTGTCGCAGGGAGGGCCGGTTAAGGTGTTGTTGGCATCACTTTACAATTACTGGGTGGTCATAGCGTTGATGATGATCGGCCTGTATATGGTCATCGCCCAGGGCAACCTGATCAAGAAAGTCATCGGCCTGAATATCTTCCAGACCTCGGTGTTTATTTTCTATATCAGCGTCGGCAAGGTGAACGGCGGCGCCGCGCCGATTCTGGCGGAGGGGGAGAGCCTCTATTCGAATCCGCTGCCCCATGTGCTGATCCTCACCGCGATCGTGGTGGGCATCGCCACCACCGCGCTGGCGCTGGCGCTGGTGATCCGCATCAAGCGGGCCTATGGCTCGGTGGAGGAGCGGGATATCCAAGAACTCGGGACTCGGGACTCGGGACTCGGGACTCGGAAAACAACGCCAGAGCGGGAATTACGGCGTGTTCCGCAAACTTCCCCCGGTAGAAGCGGCGCTCGGAGCCCTCTTGCGGGCAATCGGAGGCGAGAGTGATGCTGGCGCATCTGCCGATACTGCAGGTGATACTGCCGCTGGTGGCGGCGCCTTCCTGCCTGATGATTCGCCGGTCCAGCCTGGCGTGGCTGTTTACATTGGCGGTGAGTGTCGCGGCACTGGCGGTCAGCGCCCTGCTGTTGCAGCAGGTGCATGCCGCGGGACCGATCAGCTACCGGCTCGGCGGCTGGGATGCGCCCTGGGGCATCGAGTACCGCATCGACCTGCTGAACGCCTGGGTGCTGTTTATCGTCACCGCCCTCGGCAGCGCGGTGCTGGCCGCGGCCCGCACCAGTGTGGCGAAGGAGCTGGGCGAAAACCGGCAGGCCCTTTTCTACACCCTGTACCTGCTGTGTTTTGCCGGCCTGCTCGGCATAGTCGCCACCGGCGATGTGTTCAATGTATTCGTGTTCCTGGAAATCTCCTCGCTCTCCACCTACGCGCTGATTGCACTGGGGCGGGACAGGCGCGCCCTATGGGCGTCCTTCCAGTACCTGATCATGGGTACCACAGGGGCGACCTTTATCCTGATCGGTATCGGTTTCCTCTACACCATGACCGGCACCCTGAATATGGCGGACCTGGCCGCGCGCCTGTCGGCGGTCTCCGAATCGACGACGGTGCTCGCGGCCTTTGCCTTTATCGTTGTCGGCGTCTGCCTGAAGCTGGCGCTCTTCCCGCTGCACCTGTGGCTGCCGAATGCCTACAGTTACGCGCCGTCGATCGTCACCGCATTTCTCGCCGCGACGGCCACCAAGGTGGCTCTGTACCTGCTGCTGCGTTTTACGGTGACGGTATTCGGCCTGGATTTCGCACTGTCGAGCCTGCCGCTGGAGACGCTGTTTATCGGCCTGGGGCTGGCGGGTGTGTTCGCGGCCTCGGTGGTGGCCATCTACCAGGTGGATATCAAGCGCATGTTCGCCTATTCGAGCGTGGCGCAGATCGGCTATATGGCGATCGGTATCGGCATAGGCACCGCGGCCGCGCTGCAGGCGACGCTTCTGCATTTGTTCAACCACGCGCTGATGAAGGGCGGTCTCTTCCTGGCCCTGGCGGGGCTGGTGTACCGGGTCGGCGGCTGTCGTATCGAGTATTTCCGCGGACTGGGCCGCAGCATGCCCTGGACCATGGCCGCCATCGTCATCGGCGGCGTCAGCCTGATCGGTGTACCGCTGACCGTCGGCTTCGTCAGCAAGTGGTACCTGATCGCCGCCGCCATCGAGCGGGAGTTCTGGTGGCTGGCGCTGCTGGTGGTGCTGGGGTCGCTGTTGGCGGCGGCCTACATCTGGCGGCTGGTGGAAGCGGGCTACCTCCAGTCGGGTGAGTTCCCGCCTGAGCGCAGGGAGGCGCCCTTGGGTCTGCTGCTACCCACCTGGCTGCTGATCGGCGCCAACCTGTATTTCGGCATCGACACCCGCCTGCCGGTGGAAATTACCGCGGCGGCTTCCCGCTTCCTGCTCGGAGGTGTGCAGTGAACGATTCAACCCTGCTGCAACTGGCGCTGCTGATTCCGCTGCTGGCGCTGGTGGGCATTCAGTTGACCGGGCGCTGGGTAAATCTGCGCGAGGCTGTTTCACTGGTCTCCGCGGCGGCGCTGTTTGCCGTGGTGCTTTCACTCTACCAGCCGGTGCTGGGTGGGCGGGAAATTTCGGCTTACTGGCTCGACCTTCTGCCGGGCTTGGCGCTCGCGTTTCGCATCGAACCGTTCGGCCTGCTGTTCGCGCTGGTGGCCAGTTTCCTGTGGATGGTGACCACACTCTATGCAATCGGCTATATGCGTGGCCACGGCGAGGAAAACCAGACGCGTTTCTTCAGCCTGTTCGCGTTGTCGATCGTCGCGGTGATGGGCATCGCCTTTGCGGAAAACCTGTTTACGCTCTTCGTCTTCTACGAGGTCCTGACACTCTGCACCTACCCACTGGTAACCCACGCCGGCACCGACAAGGCGCGACAGGGGGGCAGGGTCTACCTGGGTGTGCTGCTCGGCACTTCGGTCGGGTTTTTCCTGCTGGCGATCGTCGCCACCTGGGTGCTGGCCGGCACCCTGGATTTCAAAGCCGGCGGCATCTTCGCTCCGGATACCGATCCGTTACTGCTGTCGATCCTGCTGGTGCTGTTTGTATTCGGCGTCGGCAAGGCGGCCATAATGCCGTTCCACCGCTGGCTGCCGGCAGCGATGGTGGCGCCGACGCCGGTGAGCGCGCTACTGCACGCAGTGGCCGTGGTCAAGGCCGGCGTCTTCGTATTGCTGAAGGTCTGTCTGCTGATTTTCGGCCTGGATACCCTGAAAAGCATACCCGCCACCGAATGGCTGCTTTACCTGGCCGGCGCGTCGATACTGCTCGCATCCATCGTCGCCCTCAGGCAGCAGAACCTGAAGAAGCGCCTCGCCTATTCTACCGTCAGCCAGCTCGGCTATATCACCCTGGGCGCGCTATTGGCGACCAGCGCCGGCATGACCGGCAGCGCGCTGCATATCGTGATGCACGCCTTTGGCAAGATCACCTTGTTTTTCTGCGCGGGTGCGATCCTGGTGGCTGCGCACAAGACCGAAGTGGGCGAGCTGCGCGGCATCGGCCGGCAGATGCCGGTCACCATGACCGCCTTCCTGGTGGCCAGCCTGTGCATTATCGGTATTCCGCCCACCGGCGGCACCTGGAGCAAGTGGTATCTGATGCTCGGCACTTTGGAGGCGCAGCAGTGGCTGCTGATGGCGCTGCTGATGGCGAGTTCGCTGCTGAGCATCGCCTACCTGCTGCCGATTCCGTTGCGGGCTTTTTTCGGTGGTGAAAAGCCGCTGGAAGAGAGCACTGGGGAATCCTCGGTTATCAGGGAAGCACCGCTGCCGTCGGTGATTGCGCTTACGGTGACCGCGGCGGGCTGTGTCTACCTGTTGCTGTTTCCCGATACTTTCTACCGTTTGATTGTGGCTGGAATCTGACTTGATTTTGCGTTGCAGGAGCCTGCTTGCAGGCGAATGGCCACTGGGCTTCGTTACGGCAGATTCGCCTGCAAGCAGGCTCCTACAGGGGGATTTTCCTTAATCCTATGCCATTTGAATCTGATATAGGTATGAATAGAAAAACTTATTTTTTCGACAAGCCGGAAAATATCCGCCTGGTGCTGCGCGTCTTCTACGGCATCTGCGCGCTGCTGGTTGCGGCGGATTTTGTCGTGCATCGCCATACCGAATTCCGTTGGGAGGGGTTGCCGGCCTTTTACCCGATTTATGGCTTCGTCGGCTGTGTAATCCTGGTAATTATCGCCAAGTGGATGCGCAGCTTCCTGATGCGCCCGGAGGACTACTACGACCGGGTGGAGCTGCAGGATAACGAGACGCGGGGAGGGCGCAGTGATGTTTGAAGTAGCGCCTTTTATTCCGTTCTTTATCGCCGCCGCGCTGGCGCTGTTTCTGCGCGGGTGGCCGCGCGGGTTGCTGATGGCTGCCGTTCCGCTGCTGGGGCTGGTAAACCTGTGGCTGCTGGGCGAAGGGAGTTTCGGCGCCTGGTCGGTGCTGGATTTCCGGCTGCTGCTGTTTCGGGCCGACAAGCTGAGCCTGCTGTTCGGCTACCTGTTCCATATCGCCGCGCTGATCGCGATCGTCTATGCGCTGCATCTGCGCGATACGCTGCAGCAGGTGGCGAGCCTGCTCTACGCCGGCAGCGCCCTGGGGGCGGTGTTTGCCGGCGACCTGCTGACGCTGTTTATTTTCTGGGAACTGCTGGCGCTGACGTCTGTCATGTTGATCTGGGCGCGCCGCAGCGGCCGCGCCTATATCGCCGGGCTGCGCTATTTCGCGTTGCATATCCTGTCCGGCCTGCTGCTGCTCGGCGGCATCATCTTCTATGGCCAGGCGCACGGCTCGCTGGAGTTCGGCCACATAGGCCTGGGGCAGGGCGGCTCTCAAGGGATGGGGGGCTGGATGATATTCCTGGCCTTCGGTATCAAGTGTGCCTTCCCGTTTTTCCACAACTGGCTGACCGACGCCTATCCGGAATCCACGCCCACCGGCACCGTCTTCCTGAGCGCCTTTACCACCAAGGTGGCGGTCTACGCACTGGCGCGGGCCTATCCGGGCACCGAACTGCTGGTCTATATCGGCGCGACCATGGCCTGCTTCCCGATCTTCTATGCGGTGATCGAAAACGACCTGCGCCGGGTGCTTGCCTACAGCCTGATCAACCAGCTGGGCTTTATGGTGGTCGGTATCGGCATCGGCACATCGCTGGCCATCAACGGCGCCGTGGCCCATGCGTTCAACGACGTGATTTTCAAGGGACTGCTGTTTATGTCCATGGGCGCGGTGCTGCACGTGACCGGGCGCATCAACGGCTCCGAGTTGGGTGGACTCTACAAGACGATGCCCAAGACCGCAGTGCTGTGTATCGTCGGCGCAGCGTCGATTTCCGCCTTCCCGCTGTTCAGCGGCTTCGTCAGCAAGTCGATGGTGATGAGCGCGGCGATTGCAAACGGCTACGACTGGGTGTGGTTGATCCTGCTGTTCGCATCGGCGGGGGTCTTCCACCACGCGGGGATCAAGATTCCCTATTTTGCCTTCTTCGCCCACGACTCAGGCCTGCGCGCGAAGGAGCCGCCGGTGAATATGCTGGTGGCCATGTCCATCGCCGCGGCCCTGTGCCTGTTGGTAGGCATCTACCCGCAGGCGCTGTACAGCCTGTTGCCCCACGAAATGGTTTACTCGCCCTACGATGTAACCCACGTGCTGACGCAGCTGCAGTTGCTGTTCTTCTCCGCGCTGGCGTTCGTGTGGCTGAACCTGCGCCGGCTCTATCCGCCGGAACTGCCGTCGGTAAACCTGGATGTGGAGTGGTTCTACCGGCGCCTGCTGCCGGATGCCGCGCGCGGTTTCGTCAACGGTGTTTTCCGCCTGGACCAGCGCCTGCGCGGCGTCGCACTGAGAGGCGTCGGCAACCTGATCGACGGGATCACCGGCCACCACAAACCGGAGGGCCTGATGGCCCGCAGTTGGCTGACGGGCAGCATGGTGGCGGGCGTCGTGCTGTTGCTGGGGATCTATCTGCTGCTCGGTTTCAGCATTTAGCGCCCGGGTGTCAATGAACCACTGCCGTGCCGCCCTGCCGACGCAGTGTCGGTGAGAAGCGCACCATATCGATCATCGCGTCGATATAGCGCTCCCCCAGTTCCCCCAGGTCGCCGATCTGCGGCTGCAGCAGCCAGTCCTCCAGCACGCCGACCAGGGATCCGTGCAGCATCGGCACCGCCACGTCGATATCCAGGTCCGCGGGCAGCTGTCCCCTGGCCACCGCCGCGGTAATCAGTTCGCGCATGCGCTCGACGCCCTCGGCGTGGCCCTGCATCAGGCGCTGGTGGATCTCGCCGCTCTCGGTAACCAGCTCGCAGCGGTGAAAGACAATTTCCAGAATCAGCTGCCACTGGCGGTTGCTGGCCACCTCCTGGAACAGCCACAGCCAACGGGTGCGCAGCACGCCCAGCGGGTCTTTCTTTGCCTCCTCGCCGGCGGATTCGCACAGTTTCTCGCCGGGAAACTGCACCCGCTCGGTGAGCGCGGAGAAGAGGTCGCCCTTGTTGCGGAAATGGCCGTAGACGGCGCCGCGGGTGACGCCGGCGAGTTCGGCGACCTCGGTCAGGGAGGGGCGGGCCACACCGTGCTTGTGGAACACGGTGATGGCGGCATCCAGTATCCGCTCGCGGGTTTCCAGGGCGTCCTCTTTCTTGCGCTTGGCCATCGGCTGTTCGAACCTGTCTCAAAAGTCATGAAATTCATTTGATCCCGGCTGGGGCACCGCTGGCCGCAGTCGAATTGAACTCTGTCGATTCGCCGCAGTTAATAGCGACCACTACAGGTGGCCCGGTCCCGAGGGCGCCGGGCCTGTCCGGGGTGGCGTGCAGTCTAATTTATATTCATGCATGAATGAATAGTTGATATTCATTTGTGCATGAATATAAAATGCGAGTTCCCAGAACCGGACTAACCTGTCTGTTCATACAAACCTGTTCATATTAGTGGTCCGCCCGGATGGCGGGCTCTCTATCGAGGTAGTCATGCTGAAGAAGAAAGCGCTAGTCAGTCTGCTATTGGCATCTGCACTGCTCACCGCCTGTGGCGAGGAGGCCTCCGCGCCGCCGATGATGGCGCCGCAGGTGACGGTAGTTACGCTCAAGGCCGAGCCGGTAACCCTGACCCGGGAACTGCCCGGTCGCACCACCCCCTTCAAGGTGGCCGAGGTGCGCCCGCAGGTGAACGGTATCGTCAAGCAACAGCTGTTCCGCGAGGGCGGCCTGGTCGACGCCAACCAGCCCCTGTACCAGCTGGACGATGCTACCTATCGCGCCGATGTCGACAGCGCCAAGGCCAGCCTGCAGCGCGCCGAGGCAGCGCTGAACGTGGCGCGGCTGAACGCCGAGCGCACTGCGGACCTGGTCAAGACAGGCGCGGTCAGCAAGCAGGACAACGACAACGCCCAGGCCACAATGCAGCAGGCCCGGGCGGATGTGGCCGCGGCCAGGGCGTCGCTGCAGCGCGCGCGTATCCAGCTGGATTACGCCCGCATCAGTGCGCCGATTTCCGGGCGCATCGGCAAGTCCGCCGTGACCCAGGGTGCGCTGGTCACCGCCAACCAATCCTCCGCCCTGGCCACCGTACAGCAGCTGGATCCGATCTACGTCGACGTGACCCAATCCACCGCGGAGCTGCTGGAGCTGCGCAAGGCGCTGGACGCCGGCACGGTCCAGGACACGGATCTGCCGGTGACCATCCTCCTCGAGGACGGCAGCGAGTACGAACACCGGGGCAAACTCGAATTCTCCGAGGCCAGCGTGGATCCGTCCACCGGCAGCGTGCTGCTGCGGGTGCTGGTGCCGAACCCGGACAATATGCTGCTGCCGGGCATGTATGTGCGCGCGGTGGTCGGGCGCGGTGTGCGCGAAAACGCGATCCTGGTGCCCCAGCAGGGTGTCGCCCGGGATCCCAAGGGCAGCACCTCGGCGATGGTAGTGACCGGCGAGGGCACCGTGGCCCAGCGCTCGGTACAGGTGAGCCGTACCATCGGTGACAAGTGGCTGGTGGAGGGCGGCCTCGAGGCCGGTGACAGGGTCATCGTCGAGGGTCTGCAGAAAATCCGACCGGGCGCGCCGGTACAGGCCGCCGAGGCACAGCCGGCCGCGGTGCCCGCGGGTGTCGAGGCCACCGCAGGCGAGGACCAGCCCAAAGAAGTCCAGGCGCCGACTGCGCAAGAGTCGTAAGGAGGTCCGGCAGTGGCAAGTTTCTTTATCAACCGCCCAATCTTTGCCTGGGTGATCGCGATCATGGTCATGGTCGGCGGCGGCCTGGCGATCACCCAGTTGGCGATCGAGCAATATCCGAGCATCGCGCCGCCCGCGGTGACCGTCAACGCCCATTATCCCGGCGCCTCGGCCCAGGTGGTGGAGGGCTCGGTGACGCAGATCATCGAGGAAAACATGAAGGGGCTCGACGGCCTCCTGTACATGTCCGCCACCAGCCAGGCCGACGGCTCTGCGTCCATCACACTCAACTTCTCCAGCGACACCGATGCGGACACCGCCCAGGTGCAGGTACAGAACAAGCTGCAGCTGGCCATGCCGCTGCTGCCGCAGGAGGTGCAGCGCCAGGGGGTCAACGTCAGCAAGTCGAGCAGTGGCTTCCTGATGGTGGCCGGCTTCGTGTCCTCGGACGGCAGCATGTCAAAGACGGATATCTCCGACTATGTCAGTTCCAGCCTGGCGGACCAGATCAGCCGGGTACAGGGCGTGGGCAGTGTGCAGGTGTTCGGTTCCAAGTACGCCATGCGCATCTGGCTGGACCCCAACAAACTGAAGACCTACAACCTCACGCCGGCGGATATCTCCGCGGCTGTGCGGGCGCAGAATGCACAGGTGGCCGTGGGCAGCCTCGGCGGTACGCCGGCGGTGCCGGGGCAACAGCTCAACGCGTCGGTCAATTCCCAGGGGCGGCTGCAAACGCCGGAGGAGTTCCGCAACATAGTGGTGCGCGCCAATCCGGACGGCTCGGTGCTGCGCCTGGGTGAAGTGGCCCGGGTGGAGCTGGGCGCCGAGGATTATTCGACCCTGACCCGCTTCAACCGCCAGCCCGCCACCGGTGTGGCCATTTCCCTGGCCAGCGGCGCCAACGCCCTGGAGACGGCGGAGGCGGTGAAGGCGAAGTTGAACGAACTGGCCGCGAACTTTCCCCCGGGGCTCGAATATGTGGTGCCCTTCGACACCACGCCTTTCGTCAAGATCTCCATCGAGGGCGTGATTCACACCCTGATGGAGGCGGTGGTGCTGGTGTTCCTGGTGATGTTCCTGTTCCTGCAGAACTTCCGCGCCACCCTGATCCCCACTATCGCCGTGCCGGTGGTGCTGCTCGGTACCTTCGGCGTACTGGCGGCACTGGGTTACTCCGTGAACATGCTGACCATGTTCGCCATGGTACTGGCCATCGGCCTGCTGGTGGACGACGCCATCGTGGTGGTGGAAAACGTCGAGCGGGTGATGGCGGAAGAGGGATTGTCGCCGAAGGAGGCCACGAAAAAGTCGATGCAGCAGATCACCGGCGCCCTGGTGGGTATCGGCGTGGTGCTGTCGGCGGTGTTCGTGCCCATGGCGTTTATGAGCGGTTCCACCGGGGTCATCTACCGGCAGTTTTCCGTCACCATCGTATCGGCCATGGCGCTGTCGGTGGTGGCCGCCATCGTGTTGACGCCGGCACTCTGCGCGACCCTGCTCAAGCCCGTTAAAAAGGGCGGGGAGCACGGTACTTCCGGCTTCCTGGGCGGCTTTTTTGGCTGGTTCAACCGCAACTTTGAGCGGGGCAGTGAGCAATACCGGCGCGGCGTGCGCGGCATTCTGGCGCGCAGCGGCCGCTTCGTGGCCATTTATGTCGCCCTGTTCGCAGCCGTGGGCCTGCTGTTCCTGCACACCCCCAGTTCCTTCCTGCCGGAAGAGGACCAGGGGGTTCTCTTTTCCATGGTGCAGGCGCCGGTGGGCGCAACCCAGGAGCGCACCATGGAGTCCATCTACAAGGTGGAGGACCACTTCCTGAACAACGAACAGGACACGGTGGAATCCGTCTTCTCCGTGCAGGGCTTCAGTTTCGCCGGCAGCGGCCAGAATTCCGGTATTGCCTTCGTCAAACTGAAGGACTGGAGTGAGCGCGAGGAGGAATCGCAGGGCGCCGGCGCCGTCGCCATGCGCGGCATGGGCGCGCTGATGCAGATCAAGGACGCCATTGCCTACGCCTTCGCACCGCCGGCGGTGATGGAACTGGGCACCTCCAACGGCTTCAACTTCTACCTGAAGGACAACGGCGCCCTGGGGCACGAGGCGCTGCTGGCGGCCCGCAACCAGTTCCTCGGCGCCGCGGCACAGAGCGAGCTGCTGGTCAATGTGCGCCCCAACGGGCAGGAGGACACGCCCCAGTTCCAGGTGGATATCGACACCGCCAAGGCGGCTTCGCTGGGCGTGTCCCTGGGCGATATCAACAACACCCTCAGCGCCGCCTGGGGCAGCCAGTATGTGGACGACTTTATCGACCGCGGTCGGGTGAAGCGCGTCTATATGCAGGCTGACGCCGAGTACCGCATGGACCCGGAGGACTTCAATCTCTGGTATGTGCGCAACGATCGCGGCGAGATGGTGCCCCTGTCCAGCTTTGCCAGCTACCGCTGGGAGTACGGCTCGCCGCGCCTGGAGCGCTACAACGGCGTGGCCGCCATGCAGATCAACGGCCAGGCCGCGCCCGGCGTCAGCTCCGGCGAGGCCATGGCAGAAGTGGCGCGGCTGGTGGCTACCCTGCCGCAGGGCATCGGCATGGAGTGGACCGGCCTGTCCTACGAGGAGCGCGCCGCCGGCGCGCAGACGCCGCTGCTGTATGCACTGTCGCTGCTGGTCGTCTTCCTGTGCCTGGCGGCGCTGTACGAGAGCTGGACGGTGCCCACCTCGGTACTGCTGATGGCCCCGCTGGGTATTCTCGGCGCGGTACTGGCGAGCAACCTGCGCGGCATGGAGCGGGACATCTATTTCCAGGTGGCCATGCTCACCACCGTGGGCCTGACCAGCAAGAACGCCATCCTGATCGTGGAGTTCGCCAAGCAGAACCTGGAGAGCGGCATGGAGCTGGTGCAGGCCACCATGCAGGCGGTGCGCGACCGCCTGCGGCCGATCATCATGACGTCGCTGGCGTTTGGCCTCGGCGTACTGCCCCTGGCCATCGCCTCCGGCGCCGGTTCCGGCGCCCAGCGCGCCATCGGCACCGGCGTGCTGGGTGGCATGATTGTCGGCACCGCGCTGGGGATCTTCTTTATCCCGCTGTTCTTTGTGGTGGTGCAGCGGTTGTTTGGGCGCAAGCAGCCGCAAGCGGTGGAGGCGGTGACGGAAAAGCCGCGCGAAGCCGAAGCCCTGGAGGTCTTGTAAAGAACCGATAGCGGTCCGGGAACGCTGAGCTCCAGCTCGGCACCGGGCCGCAGACCCGCCGTAGGTTGGGCTGAGCTCCGCGAAGCCCAACAGACTGCCCCGGCGACCTTGGGCTTCGCCAAGCTTAGCCCAACCTACAATCACTCCAGTTGCCGATCACCCTCCTTAATAGGACGTTTCCAGGTACGCAATAACGTACGTTTAGTGGGTGCCCCATGACCAAGTTAAAAGTAGACGAAGATATCCGCCCCCTGTCCGAATTCCGCGCGGGCGTTGCCGCCTTCGTAAAACAGGTCCACGAAACCCGCCGCCCTATGGTGTTGACACAGCGGGGGCGGGGGTTGCCGTATTGATGGACGTCCATGAATACGCATTGATGCAGGAGCGCCTGGAATTACTGGAGGATATCTACAGGGCAGAGGGACAGCTTGCCGCCGGTGAAGGCGTCGCCCATAAGAAGGCCAGGGCACAAATCCTGAAAAGGCTGAAAAAGTGAAAGTGGAATGGTCACCTCTCGACCTGTGCCCTGCCAATTCCAGAAATTACAAAAGACAGGATTGTCTTCGGTGTAATGCGCTGTAATGGCGCAAGAATTGACTACTCGACACCGTTGTCATTAATATGCCCCGCCATTGGGGAGGGCGGTTGCTGCTTGCAACTGCAAAAAATCAAAAAAGAGTAGTTGGGTGTGACAGGACGTTTCACATCTGTAATCCGCACCTTCGGATTATTGTGTGTTATTGGGGGATATTCGCACTGGCTTGGTGCACAGGTACCGGACATCGAGTCCGAGCGCTGTGCTGCCGAGCCGGCCGCCAGTTATTTCACTCCACTGACATCCGCAAGCGCGCAGACATCCGAACTGTGCTTTACCCGGCCGGACGAGATCGACGGTACTGATCAATTTGTACTCGTCGACGTCGCTGCGCGGTCGTCTTCCCATCATTCCGCAGCGAATGCCATCCAACTGTCCGACTGGCAAGTCAAAACAAAGACATTCCTGAAGAACAAACCCCTGCTTATCGTGGCCGAGCCCTACAAACGGCACTCCCTGGCAAAGCTCTGCAAGGAGCTGATTCAAACCGGATTTCAGAATCCCAGGATACTGATCGGAAGTTCCGCGGTTAAAAATGGCGAAGAAGGCTCCGCAACTGTCCCGGTAGGCGATTTTATCGTCGAAGTGAGTAATTTTGGGGCAGTAACAATTGCAACCGATCAGCAGATAGCCAGCGAACTTGTCGCGCTGGGTATTCCGGCAGTAGCCGCCGAAGCCGGTTCTGACCTCAAAAACGCGGTACGCGATGCCTCGATTAACTATTCGCTAAACGGCTATCTACCGCTATTCGTAGTCGGCAAGCCGGAGGACCAATCAGGCCTGGAGAAGCTGCTAAACCAAGAGCCCGTGAACGAGGCTTTCGTAGTATCCGGTGGAATAGAAGGCATAAAGACCGCCCTGAAAACCAGCGCCCTAAGCGCCGTAAAGCGACTCCACCCAAATGGAGTATCCAGCTGTGCCGGCTAAAGAATTCCCGAACGCCCCTTGTAGGAGCCTGCCTGCAGGCGAATCCTCGCCGAATGCACTGAACTCGCCGGCAAGGCGGGCTTCTTCGAGGACCGCCGTATCCAAAATTTCCGTGGCCTTGGGCACCCTAGTATCCCTTCTGCTCGCCGTCACCTGCCTGTATGCCGCGCTCTCAAAAGACGAGCCCACCTACGAAATTGCAAAAACAATCCGCTACAGCTTCCTGGTCACCAACAACACCGCCGAGTACATCGAGAACGCCTCGCTAAAGGTGTTCGCCCCGGTAAAACAGAATTCCTACCAGAAGACTGAGCAAATAACGGCCAACCAATCCTTCGAATCCCAAACAGGCCAATCCGGCAACCAATCACTCCTGTTCCAATTGCAAGGCTTGGCGCCTCACGCCAGCCAAGTGATCAGCATTACCGCGGAGATAAAGCTTGCCGACAGAGCGCAGCCATTCGATACCGAAACTGAGGCCTTGTTGCTACCCGAGCCCAATATTGAAGTGGATGCGTCGGAGATAGGCGAATTGGCAGGCAAGCTCAATGGCGAAATACAACAAATAGCCGCATGGCTTTATAAAAACGTAACCGACATCGGCTATATAGCGGAAGACCGCGGCGCCCGCTACGCGATAACCGAACGACGGGGCGACTGCACGGAGTTCACCTCCGCATTCGTCGCCCTGGCCAGAGCCTCGAGGGTGCCTGCCAGAATGGTCGGCGGTTTCACCCTGGAACATTCCGGCAAGCTTCAGGCCGAGAACTATCACAATTGGGCAGAATATGAGCGGGACGATACCTGGAATATCGCGGACCCTCAGAACAATATCGTGGACTCCGGCTACGGCTCCTATATCGCCTTCTACAACTTTGACAAACACTCAAGACTGGAAAGCAGCCAGCGCTTCCTCAGCTACGACCAGCGCCTGAGTGTCCAGATGATGTAGAAACTCGAAAGAATAGCGCCCCTCTCCCCGCTTGCGGGGAGAGGGGCGCTACCAGAAGCCTCCGCAGTCGAACCCTGATGCGCCGAGCTCCAGCCCGGCAACGGGCCTCAGGCCCGCAAATTACAAATTGTAGGGCCGAAGGCGCCGTGAATGCCTGGAACGGCCGGGAGCGGTCGGGAGCGGCCCATGGCCGCGATCAGGTTTCGTACGATGGGCACAAATCGACAGGACTGCCGATTTGGACGCCGAAGGCGCCCGCGAAGCGGGTGAGCGCCAGGGAAGGCGCGAGTCCAAGCGTAGCGCGCCCATCAGAAACGTGGCAAACGACCAAGCAGACTAGCAACGGCGGAATTGCCGCTGTCTGCGCTAAAAGCACAAGACAAGTAGGGTGGATAAGCGCAAAGCGCATCCACCAATAGCAGCAGTGGAATTGCCTCTGCTGAGCAAATTATGGGCAACTTTGCCCGAAATTTTGGGGGAAACCAGTGAAAGGACGCCTACTTTCATTTTTCACTATCGCATTCGCCATGCTAGCCTTCTCCGCAACATCCACAGCGGACGAATACCAGAGCCTGGTAATGGCCGACGGCCCCATCGCCTACTGGGCCACGGAGCAAAACCAGGATTCCACCCTCCCCGACCAGACCGGCAACGCCCCCAATTTCACCAGCAACCGCACACCGGAGTTCGTCGACAGTGAACGCCTGATCGGAGATGCAGTAGCCTTTGACGGCCAGGAGCAATACCTGTCCCTAAATGCGTCACTGCCCGCCTTCGCGACCCCTTTCTCCCTGGAGCTGTGGGTAAAATTCGGCACCATTACCGGCCGCCAAATCCTGCTGCAACAGGGCGAGGGCGATGCAGGTAGTGTGCCATTCAGCCTCCACCTCGCCGGCAGCTCTCGCGCCTACGACACAGGCGCCCAGACCACAGGCCATTTCGCCTTCGTGCTCAACGACGGTCAGCAAACCATAGCCCTCTCCGACCCCGAGTCCGCGGCGCCGGATCAATGGTATCACTTGGCAGTTACCTACAGCGGCAGCACTCTGAGCTTGTACCGCAACGGCGAGGTTGTCGATTCGGTCAGCTACAGCGGGGGCATTGCGCCCACTGCCCAGCCTTTCTACGTGGGAGGTCAGCCGGGTGTGGATGGCATGGCGCTCGAAGCGGTTAAAGGATCGGTAGGTGACATCGCGCTTTATAGCAAGGCAATAGTGTCCAGTGAAATTGCGGAGCATTCTCAACAGGGATCACAGCCGGTCGCTCCCGATACGGTAGTAATAGCTACTGACACGAGTATTTCAGATATAGACGAGGTGTATGAAGGTAAGCAAATAGTCGTAGATGGTGCAGTACTTACAGTTAATGGTAGCCATAATTTCTATTCTATAAAGCTAATAAATAGCTCTGTTTTAACCCATCCAGTAGATGCAAAAACAGCCTCTGGTGCTGATGGCATGGAACTGACTGCCAACTATATGGAAGTTGATAGCAGCAGCTCAATCGATGTCAGTGGCAGGGGAAGTCTGCCATCAGACGAGGTGGGAGCAAGAGCTTCCGGCAGCTATGGAGGTTCGGCTGGTAACGGTTTTGGGGTGATTAGCAATCCTACATACGGCGATTACAAAACACCGCAACACTTTGGGATGGGTGGTCGCTATAAAGATGGGGCAAATGACCATGCCAACAATAGGCGTGGTGGTGGTGCGGTTAAGCTGAAT